>NZ_JAWMPW010000001.1:0-561162 GCF_033101115.1 Vibrio sp. TH_r3
AGTACAGAAACAGTTGTGTTAGCGAGGGTTTCATCGCCATCGGAATCGGTCGCTTTTAACGTTAAGTTCAGATCACTTAAGCTTATTGACTCGGCGCTTCCATCGGCGTCGCCGTCTGTCGCTTCCACATCTTGATCGATTGGCAGTGACTGAGTGACTGTATATTGTCCTGTTAAATCGTCAATAGTCAGACTAAGAACTTCTTTACCGTCACTTTCACGTACTACCGTGATCGTTTTACCATCATCTGATAAAGACCAAGAAGTGGGCTTATCATTGGTGGTTAGATTATCGAGTAATATTTTAGTTTCTGCTGATATTACCCATTCAACACTCTCGATTACATCGGTACCAGCTTCGAAATGTGGACTAGATGTACTACTAATCGGGTTATCAACTAAAGTCGTTGTTTCTGTAAGTACAACGCTTGTATCATTATTAACAACACTCGCGTTTTGTCCATCGTTGATGGTATAGGAGATTGTTCCTGTTACAACGTCACCGTCAAAATCCGTAGAGGTGACGGGTAAATCAAATAGTATTTGATCATTATTCCCATCTACTTGTTCAATTGATTGATATTGATTAATCAGGTAAGTCCCATCAAGATTAATGCTCGCGTCTAATACAACATTATCGGGATCGCCATCAACATAGACAGTTAGTGTCGTTCCATCATCTGATAATACCGCGATTAACTCATTATTATTACTAGAAACGTCGCTGAAAAGGTCTAAGATGCTCGCGTCAAACGTTACGCTTTCAAGATAATCAGAGCCAATATCAAATACTGCACCTTCGAAAGTTGCGGGATTATCGATACTCAAGTCGGTTGTTTCTGTATATTCTATATCGACATCGATTGCTGCTTGATTTGAGCCATCAACGATAACTGGTGTTAATATGACAGGGTTAACTAGATCATTTCCGTTTACATCTTGACCTTGAATCGATAAATCGATTGATAATGTATCGTCGGCAAATCTTACTAGCCCAGTATTTCCTTGAGAAACATTGTGGTCAATAGGCTGTTCTAACGTTGTTGTTAGCGAAAGTTCAACATTAGAGCCAACAGAATTAATGTCCAAAGTGATGGTGACAACAGTGACATCACCTTGAACACCTATAATACTGTTACTCTCTTCATCAAAACGGAATTCTACCGCTTCTCCAGATGAGGTAATTTCATTGTTAAGTTCTGCTAATACCGCTGCCAGTTGTTCTGGCTCAAATCCAAAAGTTGTTGGGTCAAGCGGCCGGGTACCAGCTTCAACCACAGTAGTAATTACCGAAGAAGAAACCCCTGTTGCAGAACCAATATCACCTTCCGTTAGCAATACGCTGGCGTTTTCACCACCTTGGCCGGGAAGAAGTAAGTTTCTATCTTCATCTTCTTCTGTTTCTGTGTTATTAAAACCCTGAGTTTGAAAGTAAGTAGAGGCAAGTAATTCAGCGTAAGTATAATCAATAGTACCGAACCCACCCAATGCACTCGTTACACCTGGTCCACCTGCCGCAGCAGCTTCTAACGCAAGTGTCGGGTCGACCCCATCTAAAATAGCTTGTTGTATTGCGGCAATATCATCGCCTTCAAATGATAACTGTTGGTTGTCAACGGCATTAGTATCTACCGTCAACTCGGCACCTACTGGGCCGACAACTAATGGCTTATCTGTGCCTTCACCATAATTTTCTGGAGCGAGGCAAGATACGCAATTTTTATCAACAATAACAAGCTGACCATTTATCTGCACAATGACTTCAGCGTTGTCAGGAGTAAGTAAAATATCATTCGCTAATAACTGCATACCAGATTGGACGTTTTGTGCTGCTGCTCCTGGGCGAATCAAAATCGCGTCACCAACAATCGATGTCACTACGGCATTTTGAGTTAATATTTGTTCAGTCATACTTAGGTTCCCTAACACTGTTACCTTGGAATGGTTTAGCTAATTTTCTTTATTTATCAAAAGAATAAGCCACATGATGGATTGGATGATTTTTTAAATCAGTTCATGTTTTTGTAATTTTGTTAAACGTTTGCTTATTATTTAACAGTATATCATGCTATACAATTTTCTGAATAAAAAAGTATTATTTTATATAGCTAAAGGTGATAATCTCTACCTACTAAAAACACTGAGAAAATGACATGACAAAACTAACATCTGATACCTCTTTTAACTTACAATTGTTTGTTGAAGACACACGAAAAAATCAAATAGTTTGGGGGTTGAGAAATAACGATGAAGATTGGCTCGCGTGTGATTCATCAGAATTTGAAAACAGCGAAGTCATGCCATTTTGGTCCAGTAGAGAAGATGCGGCTACTCATAATGTCGAAGAATGGGCCGAATTTGAAATTTGTGAAATTCCGTTAGATGTATTTGTAGAAGATTGGTTAGTTACCTTAGCTGAGGACGGTGTACTCGTAGGAACGAATTGGAATGACAACCTAGAAGGTAAGGAAATGGAACCTTCTGAATTAGCCAAATTATACCTATAAAATAGCCCAAAATTTTAAATGAGAAAGCCCATAACTGGGCTTTTAACTTACATTTTCTTACAACTTTTTTCAACGAACAGAATTTTCTAACGTTAGGTGTTAAGTGACAATTTACGCCTGTTTTTCTCTCAAATTAGCAACGATCTCTAATTGATTAGCGAGATATTCATCTAATCCTGCTTGTCGTAACTTACACGATGGACATTCACCACAACCGTCCCCAATCACACCATTGTAACAAGTCAACGTTTGCTCTTTAATTAATTGTAGTGAGTTGTATTGATCAGCTAAGGCCCATGTTTCGGCTTTATTCAACCACATTAGAGGCGTTTCAATTTTTAGCTCCCAATCCATTCCTTTAGTCAGAGCAGTATTCAGTGATTTGACAAAGTCATCACGGCAATCCGGATAACCTGAAAAGTCAGTTTCACAGACCCCAGTAATGATAACTTTCGCACCGATCTGATAAGCATATATTGCAGCTAAAGTAAGAAACAGGATATTACGTCCAGGAACAAATGAGTTAGGTAATCCGTTAGATTGCAGCTCGTCTGAAACAGCAATATCATCGCGAGTCAGTGAACTAATCGCTAGTTCATTTAACAAAGTCACATCCATTACTTTGTGGGCAACAACACCCAATTTTTTAGCCAGTTTTTGAGCAATCTCAACTTCTAATTTATGCCTTTGACCATAATCAAAAGTAATAGTGTGCACTTGATCAAACTCTTTTAGAGCTTTGACTAAACAAGTAGTCGAGTCTTGTCCGCCACTAAACACCACAACTGCTTTTTTCATTTATTATCCCCAAGCCTAATTAATGCAACGACATTAATTGACTCTATATATCAGGTCAATTACTAGTGATATTTAAAATAACTAGGACCTTAAATTTGACGCCAAATAGAACTTATATTTAAGCGGGTTTAGAACTAGTGTATTCTTTATCCAAATGACTGTTTTTTGTTACCTTAAGGTTAAGTATGTATAAATTAGTTGCGCTAGATATGGATGGAACACTGTTAAACAGTGAAAAGCAGATCACTCAAAGAAATAAACAAGCAATTGCGCAAGCTCGTGCGCTAGGTGTAACAGTGATCCTCGCTTCTGGGCGACCATTAGCAGGCATGCAAGAAAAATTGCAAGAACTTGAACTGACCACCGACAAAGACTTTGTGGTTTCCTCCAATGGTTCATATGTACACAGAGTGTCTGATCTTGGTATGGTACACAGTCAAATTGTGACTGGTAAAGATGCAAAAAAAGTCGCTCAACTTGCTCGAGAGTTGGGGGTCAACATGCATGCGTTTAGTATTAAGCATGGCTTAATTACCCCCAAACATAATCAATATACGCAGCATGAATCAGATATAAATGGCATCACTGCTCAAGAATTCGATTTTTCACAGTTAGAAGATGAGGATGAAATTGTTAAAGCGATGTTCGCTGATTCACCAGAAAAACTTGATGTGATTACCCCACTACTTGGGTCTAATCTCTATAATGAATACACGATTGTACGCAGTGCTTCTATCTTTTTGGAGTTTCTGCATAAACAGAGCAATAAAGGAGTTGGTGTGGCGGCCGTCGCTAAGCATTTAGGCATAGACTCAAGCGAAGTAATCAGTATGGGTGACGCCGAAAATGACCATCATATGATTGAATATTCCGGATTAGGTGTCGCGATGGGTAATGCCACTGAACAAACAAAAGCACTAGCTGACTATATTACGGCTACTCATGATGAATCTGGTGTGGCACAAGTGATAGAAAAATTCATACTCAATACTAAGTAGCTAAAGTAACTAAATGACTCGCTCGGTATTTGTCATCAAGATAAACGAATCCAAGTTTAAGTAACTTGGATTTAATCAACTCAAAGTTACTCACTAGTTACGGCCCTATCAGCGGGCTATTGATTTACACATCCAATGGATATGATGATCAAAACCTGCTTTTTGGTAAAAGGCTTTTGCGGGTTGATTAAAGTCCCAAACCTCAACGAATACTTTTTTAACACCGTATTGTTCAAAGATAAGCTCGATTCGTTGCATTAATTGTTCTGCTATTTTTTGCTTTCTATATTTGGTTGACACAAAAAGCTCATCAACACTGCCCATTAAGAGAGGCTTGCTGATTACCGACACCAATTCACAAAAATGACCAGTAACAAAGCCCAGCACTTCATCTGTCTGTTGGTTTATCGCAACATAAACTAAACATTCTGGGTCATCTAAATAGCGACTAATCGATTTCTGCTGTTCAATCTCTTCAGCGGTTTTTATATCACTGGGATAACTCTGATGGTGAAAATCGTGCAACTCGAACATCAAGCGGTTAAGTTGTTCAAGATCGTCTAAACACGCGGCACGGATTAAAACAGAAGTCAAAATTAAACCCTATAATAAGATATTGATTCACTGGAATTTAACACCACTATACCAACAATCATTTCAAAATAAATCACAGCAAAAAAAATTAAACTAAACAACCACCATTCTAAGATAAAAATAGCGATGAGACCAAAATAAAAAAGCAAAGACGCTCATTAATAAGCGTCTTTGCCTGATCTGGTAATATCGGTCATCGATATTGTAGCGATTCAATTACGTGACTAATTTTCCGAAAATTTAATATTAATCATGATGAAGCACTCGTTCCATTTCAGTTAAACTACTTGGATCATCAATAGTAGAAGGTACGGTATATGACTCACCATCAGCAATTTGACGGATAATGCGACGCAGAATCTTTCCCGAGCGAGTTTTAGGTAGTCGGTCCACCACTAACGCATGTTTAAAACACGCAACGGCACCTATTTCTGTACGAACTTTACCAATCAGTTCACCTTGCAAAACCAATTCATCCATTTTGACACCATCTTTGAGCACAACCAACCCTAAGGGCAGTTGGCCTTTGAGTTCATCATGGACACCAATAACGGCACATTCTGCGACCGCTGGATGCGCGCCGACAATTTCTTCCATTTCACCAGTCGATAACCTATGTCCGGCTACATTGATAACATCATCGATTCTTCCCATAATAAACAGGTAGCCATCTTGATCTACATAGCCTCCATCACCAGAAATATAGTAGCCATCGAATTGACTCAAGTAACCACTTTCAAATCTATCATGATTGCGCCAAACCGTAGGCAATGTTCCAGGAGGGAGTGGACGCTTTAACGCGACAAACCCTTGTTGATTAGGCGGCACGAGTTCACCTACTTCATTTAACACCACCACATTGTAGCCTGGAACCGCTACAGTCGCAGAGCCTGGTTTAACTTCCATCATTTCTAATCCGGTAGGATTACTCGCTATCGCCCAACCTGTTTCAGTTTGCCACCAATGATCAATTACCGGTTTTTCGGTTTTTTCTATCACCCAATCTAACGTTGGAGGGTCTAAACGCTCTCCCGCCATAAAAATAGTATCAAGCTGAGATAAATCATACTTCGCCAATAAACACGCATCAGGATCTTCTTTTTTAATCGCTCTAAATGCAGTTGGTGCAGAAAACAAAACCTTCACTTTATATTCATCACATACACGCCAGAACGCGCCAGGATCGGGAGTTCGAACCGGCTTACCTTCAAATAAAATGGTAGTACAACCATGAATCAGTGGCGCATAAACAATATAGGAATGGCCAACTACCCATCCCACATCAGACGCAGCCCAAAAAACCCCATCTTGTGGCATATTATAAATGGTTTTCATACTGTATTTCATTGCCACTGCATGACCGCCATTATCACGCACGACACCTTTAGGTTTGCCTGTAGTTCCTGATGTGTACAAAATATACAGTGGATCGGTTGCTCTCACTGCAACACAATCGTGTTTGTTCGCCTTAGCCACCGCCGTTATCCAGTCGACATCTCGTTTATTATTCAACTCCGCCAGTTGTTCTTTACGCTGAAAAACCAATACTTTGTCTGGTTTCCAACGACTGTCCATAATTGCTTGGTCAATTAGTGGCTTGTATGGGATTATTTTTGATATTTCTATTCCACAAGAAGCGGTCATAACAACTTTGGGTTCGGCATCTTCAATTCGTACCGCAAGTTCATTCGGCGCAAATCCACCAAATACCACCGAATGAATAGCGCCTAAACGCGCACACGCTAACATCGCCATCGCAGCTTCTGGGATCATTGGCATATAGATAACGACTCGGTCACCTTTAGTTACCCCATTATCGGCCAGCATACCGGCGACTTTTGCAACCTGATCACGTAGCTGATTATAGCTGTATTTGCGTTTGGTTAGTGTTACGGGTGAATCGTAAATCAGCGCAATGTTATCACCTCGGCCCTGTTGACAATGGTAATCCAAGGCCAGCCATGCGGTATTCATCACCCCATCTGGAAACCAGCGTTCAATTCCGTTTTGATCTTGCTCCAATATTGTTTTTGGCGCTTCAAACCAGTCAATATTCTGAGATTGTACTTGCCAAAAGTCTTCAGGTTGGGTTTTAGCCCATTGATATTCTTCAAAATAAGCAGACATATTGCTTCCTCCAACGTGTCTAAATTTAGTTGTTAATATTGGTAGTATTACTGATATTGGTAGTATTGCTGGTACTGATCGTATCAATGGTTTCGACAGGCACTCTGACCCAACCTTCCATTAGTATTCTTGCACTGCGACTCATCACTGCTTTTTCAATCACCCACTGGCCTTGTTTTTGTTGAGCGTGCGCCCCTACTTTTAACGTACCTGATGGGTGACCAAACGTAACAGTATTTTTTTCTCCACCACCTGAGGCGATATTAACTAGCGTATTTGGCACACAGGCTGCTGCTGCAATGGCTACCGCGGCGGTTCCCATCATGGCATGATGTAATTTACCCATTGAAAGTGCTCTAACGACTAAATCAATCTGTTGTGCGCTAACGATTTTACCACTTGAACACGTATAATCTTTGGGCGCAGAAACAAAGGCAACTTTAGGCGTGTGCGCTCGGGTTTCGGCTTGTTCAAGTGTCTCTATCAAACCCATTTTCATTGCGCCATAGGCTCGAATCTTCTCAAATAACTGCAATGCTGTAGCATCATTATTTATGTCATCTTGTTGTTCGGTGCCTTGATAACCAATAGCAGACGCATCAATAAAAATTGTGGCAATACCTGCATTAATCATAGTGACTTTGAGGATGCCTATACCGGGAACAAATAATTCGTCAATTAAATTTCCGGTTGGAAACATACCCCCTGTTCCTGCCGATGGGTTAACAAAATCGACTTGAATTTCAGCCGCGGGAAATGTTACGCCATCTAACTCAAATTCACCTGTTTCTTGCACGCATCCATTACGAATTGGGACGTGTACTACAATCGTTTTCTGAATATTAACTTGCCAAACTCGTACTACAGCAACACCATTATGTGGGATTCTTGATTGGTCTACTAAACCACTGTGTATGGCAAACGGCCCGACCGCAGCCGACAAATTACCGCAATTTCCACTCCAATCGACAAAAGGTTTATCAATAGAAACTTGGCCGAACAAATAATCTACATCGTGATCAGGTTGACTACTCTTACTTACAATTACCGTTTTACTGGTGCTTGACGTTGCTCCACCCATGCCATCAATTTGTTTGGCATAAGGATCTGGACTGCCGATAACACGCAGTAATAGACGATCTCTTATCTCCCCCTGTTGCTGAGCTGCTGGAGGTAAATCTTGTAAATTGAAGAACACACCTTTACTCGTTCCTCCTCGCATATAGGTAGCTGGAATTTTAATTTGGCCATGGTTGGTTTGCTCAGACGCTAAATGTGTTACGCCAACGCAATTATTATTAATTTGTTCAGAGGTGCCATTATTCATCACGATTCCCCTTTTTAAGCTAAAAAGTCTTGAGCAAAACGTTGTAAAACACCGCCTGCGTTATATACCGAAAGTTCATCTTCGGTATTTAAACGACAGGTAACCGTGACGTGATCTTTTTGGCCATTTTGCCTTGTTACGATTAAGGTAAGGTCACCTTCAGGTCTGATCTCTCCAACAACGTCGTACAATTCTGTTCCATCCAATTGTAGTGAATGTCGATTATCACCTGGCTTAAATTCTAGCGGTAAAACCCCCATTCCGACTAAGTTTGTACGGTGTATCCGCTCAAAACCTTCGGCAACAATCACTTCGACACCTGCCAAACGTACGCCTTTTGCTGCCCAATCTCGCGACGAACCTTGTCCATAATCCGCACCTGCGATAATGAGCAAAGGTTGTTTACGTTGCATGTAAGTTTCAATCGCTTCCCACATTCGAGTCACTTTACCTTCCGGTTCTATTCGGGCAAACGAACCTTGCCGCACCGCTCCGTTTTCTGTCACCATTTCGTTAAATAGTTTCGGATTAGCAAACGTCGCTCGTTGAGCGGTAAGATGATCCCCACGGTGTGTCGCATAGGAGTTGAAGTCCTCTTCTGGCACACCCATTTTGGTTAAATATTCACCAGCCGCACTTGAGGCTAATATCGCATTCGACGGTGATAAATGGTCGGTGGTAATGTTGTCGGGTAATATGGCTAAAGGTCGCATTGCAGAAAGTGTTCGCTTGCCAGCAAGTGCGCCTTGCCAATATGGAGGACGACGTATGTAAGTGCTCTGTTCACGCCAATCGTACAATGGTTGGCTCTTTTCTGACTGGTCAGTCATTTTGAACATTTGAATATAGACTTGATTAAACTGTTCAGGCTTAACAAATTGTTCCACAACATCATCTATTTCTTGATCGGTTGGCCATAAATCATCTAAATAGATGGCTTCTCCGTCACTATTGGTGCCAATCGCATCTTTTTCTATATCAAACCGAATGGTGCCAGCTAACGCGTAAGCTACCACCAGTGGCGGAGAAGCTAAAAATGCTTGTTTAGCGTAAGGGTGAATTCGTCCATCAAAATTTCGATTCCCTGATAATACTGCGGTGGAATATAAGTCTCTTGCGATTATTTCTTGCTGAATCGCGGGGTCCAATGCGCCACTCATTCCATTACAGGTTGTACACGCATAGCCGACGATACCAAAGCCGAGTTTTTCTAGTTCTGGTAATAATCCAGATTCTTGTAGATACAATTTGGCGACTTTAGAACCTGGTGCAAAAGAGGTTTTGACCCACGGTTGACGGATTAAACCTAGTTGATTGGCCTTTTTAGCTAATAGCCCAGCGGCAATAACATTTCTCGGGTTACTGGTATTAGTACACGAGGTAATTGCCGCGATAATCACTGCACCATCAGGTAGTTCGCCTTCTTGCTTACTCCACGCTTTAGCTATGCCACGCTGTGTTAGTTCGGATGTTGGTAATCGACGATGAGGATTTGATGGACCTGCCATATTGCGATGAACTGCTGATAAATCGAATTCAAGTACGCGCTCATATTGTGCCTGTTGCAATGCATCTGCCCATAAACCAGTCTGCTTAGCATACTGCTCTACTAAAGCGATCTGTTTATCGTCACGACCGGTTAACTTTAAATAATTTATGGTTTGTTCATCAATATAAAACATCCCTGCGGAGGCACCATATTCTGGTGTCATATTAGAAATTGTGGCCCTATCTCCAATGGTGAGTCCTTTCGCCCCTTCGCCATAAAACTCCAGGTATGCTGACACGACTTTTTGCGCGCGTAAAAACTCAGTAATCGCCAGCACAATATCTGTAGCGGTAATTCCTGGCTGACGAGTACCCGTTAATTTCACTCCGACAATATCGGGAAGTCTCATCATAGATGGACGCCCTAACATAACCGTCTCTGCTTCTAAACCACCAACACCAATTGCGATAACCCCGAGCGAATCAACATGTGGTGTGTGACTGTCGGTCCCGACACACGTATCGGGGAAAGCTACTCCATTTTTAACTTGAATAACCGGCGACATTTTCTCTAAATTAATTTGATGCATGATGCCATTGCCTGCTGGAATCACATTTACATTTTCAAATGCAGTTTTGCACCATTCAATAAAATGAAATCTATCTTGATTTCTTCTGTCTTCAATCGCTCTATTTTTATCAAACGCATCGTTATCAAAACCAGCGTGCTCCACCGCGAGAGAATGATCGACGATTAATTGAGTTTCAACTACAGGATTCACTTTTGCTGGGTCACCGCCTTGCTCCGCAATAGCATCACGCAACCCGGCTAGATCCACCAATGCGGTTTGACCCAATATATCGTGACAAACGACTCTGGCGGGATACCAAGGAAAATCTAAGTCCTTTTTACGCTGTATAAGTTGCAACAATGCCGCGTCTAAATCGTCAGGATTACATCGTCTTACCAAATTTTCAGCTAACACACGAGAGGTATAAGGTAAGGTTGCGTAAGCGCCCTCAACTAGATTATCTACCGCTTGTTGTGCGTCATAATATTCAACTTGCGTGCCGGGCAAGCATTTTCTAAATTGACTATTCATCTATTCACTTCCTCTACTACTCGATCCAACTTACCGACAACTAATTTCTTTGTTCTATTGGCAACCATTGCTGATGCTCAGGACCATCGTAATCTGCACTTGGGCGAATGATCCGATTATTGTCACGCTGCTCGTAAACATGTGCGGCCCAGCCCGTTAGACGACTCATTACAAATATAGGCGTAAATAATTTGGTCGGAATATCTAAGAAATGATAAGCAGATGCATGAAAAAAGTCGGCATTACAAAATAGACCTTTTTCTCGTTTCATTACCGCCTCCACACGCTCAGAAACCGCATACAAATGTGTATCACCTACCGCTTTAGAAAGGGCTTGTGACCATTTTTTAATTAAGGCGTTTCTAGGATCGCAATCTTGATAAACCGCATGACCAAAACCCATTATTTTTTGTTTTTTCTTCAGCATCACCAAAAGCTCTTGTTCCGCTTGATCGGGCGACGTCCATCCCTCTATCATTTCCATTGCCGCTTCATTTGCGCCGCCATGAAGTGGTCCACGCAATGTCCCTACTGCCGCACTAATACAAGAATGCAAGTCAGATAATGTTGAAGCACAAACCCGTGCAGCGAAAGTAGACGCATTAAATTCGTGTTCTGCATAAACAGTTAGTGAGCAATGCATGACTTGTTTGTGCAGATCCGTTGGCGCTTTGTCAGTCAACATTTTTAAGAAGTAGCCGCCGATTGTGTCTTCAGACGTGTCGTTGGTATCAATCCGCACGCCGTCATGGCTAAAGCGATACCAATAACAAATCATCGCCGGAAACAGAGCAAGTAGTCTTTCTGTGCTCGCTTGTTGCTGACTGAAATCCATTTCCTGTTCTAGATTCCCCAACATAGAGCATCCGGTACGCATTACATCCATTGGATGAGCGCTTTTAGGAATCAATTCTAAGGCTTGTTTTAGTTCATTGGGTAAACCTCTTAAACCAATCAGGCGAGCCTTATATTTGTCCAATTCGGCTTGATTTGGTAAGTGACCTTGTAGCAATAAATGGGCGACTTCTTCAAATTGTGCATGCTCTGCGAGGTCGGTAATGTCGTAACCTCGATAAGTTAGCCCTGTTCCAGACTGTCCAACAGTACAAAGTGAGGTTGTTCCTGCGCTTTGCCCTCGTAGTCCCGCTCCGCCTATTTTTTTATCTGACATGAGGTTCTCCTTTCCTTATTTCATCCGCTACCTGGTCGGTCGCTTTGATTGATTCACGTTATTTTCAATGTTTTATTTGTAGGTTTTTTTATTGTTTGTAATTATTTTTTATTATGTTTTGTAAAAAATATTGCTGTTTTGTATTGTGTTATAACAAGTAGTATTAATGCAGTTACGATAGAAAGCATAAAAATCCATTAACCCGTTGCTACGTTATTCTTGCGAAAACAGTTGATCGAGTTTGTTTTCGTAGTCGTGATAATTAAGGTGGGAATACAGTTCTTTTCGTGTTTGCATATGCGTTACCATTGCTTGTTGGTTACCCTCAGCTAATAGATGTTGGTAAACCATTTCTGCCGCTTTATTCATGGCACGAAAAGCACTTAATGGATAAAGAACCATATCCACATTGGCTTGAGCTAATTCATCACCACTGTAAAGTGGCGTTTGACCAAACTCAGTAATATTAGCCAATATAGGTACATGCTTTCCGGTCGCTGACGCCAATGCAGCCGAGAAAGTCTTATACTGCTCTAACTCAGTCATGGCTTCAGGAAAAATCATATCGGCTCCCGCTTCAACACAAGCAATAGAGCGTTCAATTGCGGCATCAATGCCTTCTACTGCTAAAGCATCGGTTCTTGCCATAATGACAAAATCGGGGTTAAGTCGCGCATCGACGGCTGCTTTTATCCTATCGGCCATTTCATTTTGGCTAACAATAGCTTTGTTCGGTCGATGGCCACAGCGCTTTTGCGCGACTTGATCTTCCATGTGTACTGCGGCAGCACCGGCTTTTTCCATTGCTTTAATGGTTCTTGCAATATTAAATGCGCCGCCAAAGCCGGTATCAATATCCACCATCAATGGAAGATCACACGCATTAGTTATGCGCTCTACATCCACTAAAACGTCATTTAAAGTGGTAATACCGAGATCGGGCAAACCGTAAGAAGCGTTTGCGATCCCTCCACCAGACAGATATATCGCTTGATGCCCAATGTTTTTGGCCATCATTGCGCAGTATGGATTGATTGTTCCTACGATTTGTAATGGGTTATTTTCTTTAACCGCTAATCGAAATTTAGCACCTTGGCTTAGACTCATCATTTTGTCTCCTTTACAGATTTCATTTGTTGCTCAATAAGCAATCGGCTACCTGAGATATGTCGTCTCATTAACATTTCAGCTAACTCTTCGTCACGGTTTTGTATCGCTTGCAAAATAAATTTATGTTCTTCTAACGCTTTCTCTGGTCGAGAGTGGGATCGAGGAGATTGCGCGCGATACATGCGTAGCAAGTGATATAATTCATCACACAATAAAGCGATTAATTTTGTGTTGCGGCTGGCTTTAATAATTCGGTAATGAAAATCGAAGTCACCTTGCTGTTGAAAATATGACCGCCCTTCCACTTCATCTATATGTTGCGAGTGTTTCGACAATAACTGTTGAAGCGCAACCAGCTCTGGTTCACTGATATGACGCGCTGCCAAACGTGCTGCCATGCCTTCTAGCGCTTCTCTTACTGCGTATAACTCTGATAAATGATGTTGAGAAAACGAAATAACCCGAGCCCCCACATGTGGGATGCGTTCTATTAAACCTAGCCCTTCTACCCGCATAATCGCTTCACGTAACGGACCTCGACTGACACCAAAACGTTTGGCTAGTTCAGGTTCGGATATTTTTGCACCTGACTCTATATCACCGGTCACAATAGCTTCAATTAGGTACTCGGTCAGATTCTCTGACTTGGTATTTTCTTTGTCATTTGTAGCGACTACTTTGTCGATAACCTGATTCACAAAAACCTTCATTGTTAACAATATTATTTAATAAACGCTAAAATAACGGATAAAGGCCGATCGCTTCAAGTTAATTGTCGACAATGTAGACTAATGTCTAACCTTTCAATCATCGTAACAAACTAGATAGGTAGTCAATCAGAGAGAGTGAATATTCAGACAAACCTAATCTTGTTGTGATACCAGTTCTAAAAATCCAGCAAGCGATCTACAATGATGCTTCACCAATGAAACCAACCATGGTCTACAAGCACGAGTATAAAATGGAAAAATTTGCTTCAATTTATCAACGAGCAGCCGAGCGTAAAGGTGGCGAACAAGCACTTGAATCTCTATTAAATCGACCTTTAGCAAAACAACAATTACTGCAAATTACAGATGATAGATGGCTGTCCGCGTTCACCATGAAAGTATTTCAATGTGGTATATCTTGGCGTGTGGTAAGGAATAAATGGCCGAATTTTGAACAAACATTTTTTGAATTTCATATCCCCTCACTACTGATGTTGTCAGAAGAGCAGTGGGAACAAAAAGCTAAAGACCCCAAAATTATCCGTCACTTAACCAAGGTAATGTCAATTGCCACGAACGCGCAGATGATCCTATCGGCTCGATATGAGCACCCTTCGTTTGCCAGCATGGTTGCTGACTGGCCAAATGAGGATATGATTGGTCTGTGGCTTTATTTGAAAAAACATGGCTCTCGACTTGGCGGAAATACTGGCCCTTATACTTTACGCCAAATGGGTGTGGATACCTTTATTTTGTCTTCAGATGTAGAGGCTTACCTACGTAACACTGGAATTATTGATTCAGGTCGAACGACAAAAAGAGCAATGACGGCGACTAACTCAGCCTTTGTTGAGTGGCAACAGCAATCTGGACGAAGCTTTACAGAAATCAGTCAAACCATTGCATTTAGCTGTGGTGACAACAGCGTGATGTAATTCCCCTGACCGATTCGCACCTTGTTAATTAAAAACAATTTATAAGGTTAGTAAAGTTTTAACCCGATCGTGTTGAAACGATTTAACCTAGAGTATATGCTCTATTTTTATTATCCTAAGGTTGTTTTGCTATGAATTACAAAAGCAAGATCACATTTCTATTTGCATCTGTTGTATTTTCTACCTCGAGTCTCGTTAGTTCGACAAGCGTTGCTGGCGAAATCAGTTTTGAAGATGCTTGGGGATTACTGCAAACAGAAAATAGTGCTATCGCAGCACAACGAGCCAATGTTGATCGTTATCAGCAACTAGAAAAAGCGAAATCTGCTCTAAATTTACCCTCCATTACTTTAGGGGCTAATTATACAAGATTAGATGATGATGTTACCGTTACAGGAGAACAATTAGCAGATAGCCTTAATTCAACAGGTACGGCATTATTAGCGTCTACTGGCTTAAGTTCGCTTTTAGCGGGTATAACCTCCACCGTGACAGAAAAAGATCTGTTTAATTCATCTATCCGTGCCATCTGGCCTATCTTTACTGGTGGCAGAATAGATGCGGCACAAGCAATCGCATCGGGACAAACTGACCAAGCCGTTGCGCAGTTGGCTATGGAAACGCAAGCGCAATATGACGATCTAGCAAAATATTATTTTGGTGTCGTGCTGGCCAAAGATGTTTTACAAACCAAGATATCGGTCGAGAAAGGACTCACTAAACATCGCGATTTTGCGATTAAATTAGAACAACAAGGTCAAATAGCTCGAGTGGAACGGCTGCAAGCAGAAGCATCATTAGATAAGGCGATAGTCGATAGAAAAAAATCACAAAAAGACGTCGAAATTGCTATCTCCGCGTTAACGAAAATCCTAAATCAAGATCAAGCTGTTTTGCCAAAAACCACGCTATTTATCAACGATAAATTACCTCCTCTAAATGCGTTTATCACTCAAACGCTAACCACCTATCCGGGTTTATCTATACTAGAGGCCAAAGACAAGCAAGCTAGCCAATTGATATCGGCAGAACGCGGGCGTTATTACCCACAGGTTTATTTATATGGTAATTACACTTTGTACGAAGATGACAGTTTAGCATCACAACTTGCACCTGATTGGTTAGTTGGTGTCGGTGTTAACGTCCCATTATTGGATAACAATGGCCGTTCAGAATCAATTCAAGCCGCACAGAGTGCCAAATTGCAGGTCAACCATCTTCGACAACAAGCCAAACGAGATTTAACGGTATTGGTCGAAAAGACCTATTTTGAAGCAGAACAAGCTATTGATGAAGTTAAAGGGCTTAACTCTAGTTTAACCTTAGCAAAAGAAAATTTACGCTTAAGAACGAAAGCATTTAATCAGGGACTTGCCACCTCTTTAGAAGTGGTTGACGCAGAATTATATGTCGCCAGTGTACGAACACAGCAACAAGTTGCTAGCTTTAATTATCTCATTTCATTGAATAAACTTTTAGCATTGAGTAGTGAAATGAAAACCTTTAACCAATATTCATCCAATCCATCACAGACGGTAAAATCAGAGGTAAAACAATGAAAGTCGTTAAACCCATCATCATCACAATCGCTGCTGTCGGTATCTGTTCTTGGATTGGTCTGAGTTTTTATCATGCCTATCAACCTAAACCGGTACAAATTCAAGGTCAAATAGAAGCGCAGCAATACAGTATATCGTCTAAAGTTGCTGGCCGTATTGATGAAGTTATGGTGGAAAAAGGCGAAACTATCTCAATAGGTGACCCTATTTTCACTTTGTACAGCCCTGAAATAACAGCGAAACTAGATCAAGCTCTTGCAGGACAAAAAGCCGCTGGAGCACTGGCTCTTCAAGCTGAGAATGGTGCCAGAAGTCAACAAATTGCCGCGGCGAAAGATCAATGGCAAAAAGCCAAAACCGCGGCTTCTTTAGCTGAGAAAACCTTTCAACGAGTGGATAACCTTTTTAATGACGGCGTGGTTGCTGAACAAAAACGAGATGAAGCCATGACTCAATGGCAAGCTGCCAAATATAGTCAAAGCGCCGCTTATCAAATGTATCAAATGGCCAAAGAAGGCGCGAGACAAGAAACAAAACAAGCAGCCAATGAAAAAGAACGCATGGCTGCCGGAGCCGTTGCTGAAGTCGAGGCTTATGCCAAAGACACCAAAATAAATAGTTGGTTTAACGGTGAAGTGTCACAGGTCCTTCTCCATAGCGGAGAATTAGCGCCTCAAGGTTTCCCGGTAGTGACGGTGATTGATATGAATGATGCGTGGGCGGTGTTCAATATTAGAGAAGACAGATTAAAACACTTCAATAAAGGTTCTCGCTTTGCTGCTTACCTACCCGCACTAGATTCAGACGTTGAATTTGAAGTAACTCATATTTCTGTAATGGGTAATTTTGCGACTTGGCGTTCAACCGATTCCTCACAGGGCTTCGATTTAAGGACCTTTGAAGTGGAAGCAAAACCAATAGAAAAAATTGACAACCTCAGGGTGGGCATGAGTGTTTCTGTCACATTAGACGTAGAAGAATAATATGGCAGACGATTTTCAACACAGATCGTTAGATTTGCAAGACAAAGCTCGACATATCAATGTTACGAGTAAGCTGTCTCAATGGCATGTATTGCGCAATGATAAATGGTTATTATCCTCGATTACATGGATCCCTATTTTACTTGCTTTATCAATATGGTGGATTTTTTCGCAAGGTATTGCTCGTGATTTATCTATTGCGGTGGTTAACCTCGAAGACAGCAATTTATCTCGCAATGTAATCCGACAATTTGATGCCACGCCATCACTTAAAGTTACGCATGTTTATCAAAGCGTCCAGCAAGCTAAACAAGCACTCGTGGCTGGCGATATTTATGCCTATGCGGTCATTCCTACCAATTATAGCCGCGATATCTACTTGAACAAACTACCGCAAGTAACGGTGTTTTATAATAGCCAATACATTCTTATTGGTAAATTAATCAACTCAGCAATAGCTCAAGCTCATGCCACATTTAACGCTCAAATTGGTGTAACCAAACAGCTAGCTAAAGGGACAGGCACTATTGCTGCTGCAACAGGAAAAACGGTAACGATTCAGAGTCAAATCACGCCTTTGTTCAATAAAAATTCTAATTATGCCCAATTTCTGGTGAGCGCTATTATTCCTGCACTTTGGCAGATAGTGATTATTGTTTCAACCATACTGGCTTTAACTGCCAATCATCGAATATACGGCCTAAAAGCTATGTTAGGGTCGTCACCAATGCGACAGGTATGTCGAATCACTGCTTTTTATGTCCCTGTATTTTCATTGTTTGGATTTGGCTTTTTAACCTGGTTCTACTTAGGATTTCAATGGCCTTTTGAAGGCACCTTATTTCCACTGATATATGCGCAGCTACTGACGATAATTGCTTGTGTGATAATGGGTTGTTTTTTCTTTTTTCTAACGCTTGATCCGGCACGAGCGATGAGCTTTGCCGGCGCATTTACGGCACCAAGTTTTGCCTTTATGGGTGTCACCTTTCCAGTTTCTGATATGAATTATTTAGCATCAATCTGGCGTTCATGTCTGCCCATCAGTCATTATATTGAAGTGCAAATTGGTCAATCTAGTTACGGCGTCACTTCATGGGATGCAATAAACACCATCTCAACTGGCTTATTAGGTTATCTCATTCCATTGGCATTAACGTATCTATTGTGTAAAAAACATCAAGCTAAACTGGAGGTGACATCATGAGTTACCTTGATCTGCTGAAAAATGAATTAAAAGCGATTTTCACTAATCCAGTAATATTGCTCACCATATTTGGAGGAGTGGTTTTTTATTCATTTTTATACCCTCTACCTTACGCTAATCAAACGCCACAAGAGCAAAAAGTCACAGTGGTGAATCTAGATAACAGCTTGACTAGCCTTCAATTAGAAAGGATGGTTGACGCCACACCACAAATACAACTAATTGAACGAGCCCATTCAATATCCGAAGCGAAACAACAGTTTTTAAATGGCGATGTAAACGGTATTTTAGTCATTCCAGAGCATTTTTATAAAGATTTATTATTAGGTAAAAGCCCGACGCTTTCTTTTGCCGGAGATGCGTCCTATTTCTTGGTCTACGGTACTATAGTTCAAGGATTAGCCAGTGCGAGTGGAACCTTAGCAGCCAAAGCGACAATTAATCGCCTGCTTATCGAAGGCGAACCGATGGTGAATGCCACTCACCACTATGCTTCTTCCATCGTCAATATGAAACCGACCTTTAATCCAGAAATAGGCTATGTTAATTACGTAGTGCCTGCGGTATTTGTACTGATATTGCAACAAACGTTAATCATGGGTGTGGGTATATTGGGTGGTACACAGAAACATGGCCGTGGTTATTGGACAAAAATTCCGCCTTTAAAATTGACTGTGATTCGATCAGCGATTTTTGTCTTCATTTATTATTTTCTAGCCATGTACTATTTTGGTTTTAGTTTCGATTTTTATTCCATTCATCGACTTGCACAACCAGTAATATTACTCACACTGTTACTGCCCTTCTTGTTCACCAGTAGTTTTATAGGGATCGTACTTGGCGCTCTATTACCACGCAGAGAACTGGTTACTGTTGTGGTATTAGTCTGTTCTATGCCTTTGGTTTTTAGTGCAGGGTTTATTTGGCCTTTGGAAAGCATTCCTAGCCCAATAATTTGGCTCTCCAACTTAATACCTTGCACGCCGGCAATACAGGCTTTGCTCAAGGTCAATCAAATGGGAGCCGAATTTTCTGTTGTTAATCAGCAATGGCAATTGTTATGGATGCAATTTATCGCTTGGGGATTACTGGCTTACCTCGCGCTAAAATATTATGCCAAATAGGACACAAGCGTTATAAACCAATATTACTGGCAATATTTTCTATCTCTCTTAGATCCAACTTATTAATTTCTATCATTTGATCAAGCTGAGAAAGGGTCGAATTTGCTTCGTCTTGTTTATCACAAGCAGATGAATTTGCATCAAAAGACGTCCCTTCTAAGTAAATATCGCACTGTTTTTTATAACGTGACACTTTTGGCTCTAGGGTATCTCGTTCTTTTTGCAGTCGATCTAAATCTTGCTTAATCAGCAACTCTCTTTGAAATAACTCCCGTGAGCGTTGGAATATATTAGTTTGCATAGCGATTTGTTGTTCTAATTCAGCGATTATCTTCTGCTTGTCAGTAATCTGTTCGGCTTGAGATTGAATCTGCGATTCAAACTCGTCATTCACTTTTTCTAACTCAATAATCATCGCTTGCAATTTTTGTTGCTCTTGTTCACTTTGCAAAGCAATAGAATCCACTTGCATTTTCACTCTGCGCTGAATTTCACTCTCCACATCCTGAGATTTATCTTCCGCGGCTTGCTGTTTTTTATTCACTACATCTGTATGCAGTTTAGTCACCTGATCAACTTTTTCTTGCAACGCCTGATAGGCTGGTTGCCATTTATTCTCCGTTACTACCGACCCGAATAAACCGCCAACGGCAATGCCTAAAACAGCAGCAATACCGATATAAATTAAGGTTCGCTTATCTCGCTCTTCAATAACAACAACTTCATCATCTTGATCTGAAGAATTCATAGGTTGATTCACTCTCCTTTCTCTCCTTGTTACCTAACCAATTCACTTATTACAAGTAGGCTGATATAGGTGGCCAATCCAATCAAAAATGTAAGTACCACTCCATACTGCACCTTCTTGTTTGTTCTATAACGAATCAGAACAACGGCAAGTAGAATAAAAGCTGCTATCGCGACAATTCTGGTCATACGGCCTCCTATTTTCTTTTATATATAGCATCTTCTGATAAGTTTTACGTTGTTTTTTCACTAATTAGCCACTCAGCGATTGAAATTTGCGCAATCAAATATCTCGCTGCTGACAACCATTTAAATGTCCGGTATTATTCAAGCGCAGAATACTTGAATAATAGAATAATTCAGGTATTTGTTCCGATGAAGACGTCAGGAGAGAGGGTATAACGCTAATTATTTGTTAATAATTAGTTAAATCACCCCACCGAAGAAGTAAATCTTTCAGGTGCAATATGTAACGCGAATACAGCCGTGGTTTATTGCAAGGACTGTCGTTGGAGGAACCTCTGGAGAGAGCCGATATGCTCAGTTGAAAGACTATATTCGGCCGCCGAAGGAGCAAATCTGATTATCGTAATCAGGTGAAACTCTCAGGCAAAAGGACAGAGGAGTGGAAAGTGTATTTATAGGTATCTTGTGCATCCATCATAAAGTGACTGCCTTCTTAGTAAGCGGTCCTTTGTTGTAAACGATCCTTGTAGTAAACGCTTGTAACAGAAGTAATTATTACAAACGTAACATGAGCGCCTTAGCGCAACCTTCCCTCTTCTCTTGATAATTTATTATTTTATTAAGGGGAACCATGAGTAACATTCAAGCTACATTACAAACCGTCGACAGTTTTGTTTGGGGACCACCACTTTTAATTTTACTGGTTGGTACCGGAGCATATTTCACTTTTCGCTTAGATTTGATCCAATTTAAACATCTTCCTACCGCTTTAAAGTTAGTTTTCAGTCGCTCTGACAACAAAAAAGCGCAAGGTGATGTATCCAGTTTTGCGGCATTGTGTACCGCATTATCAGCAACAATCGGGACGGGCAATATAGTCGGTGTTGCAACGGCAATCAAACTGGGCGGCCCTGGCGCACTGTTTTGGATGTGGTTGGCCGCTTTGTTTGGCATGGCAACTAAATATGCGGAATGCCTACTGGCGGTTAAGTATCGTAAAATAGACGACAAAGGCCAAATGGTTGGTGGCCCAATGTACTATCTTCAGTACGGTGTCGGTTCAAAACTGCTCGCAACCCTTTTTGCTATTTTCGCTCTTGGCGTAGCGTGTTTTGGTATTGGCACATTCCCGCAGGTAAACGCCATATTGGATGCTTCTCGGCTTTCGTTCGGTATTTCAAGAGACATATCAGCGGTTGTGTTAACTTTATTGGTTGCGGTGGTCACTATTGGCGGAATCAAGTCAATTGCCAAAGTAGCGGGACGAGTGGTTCCTACTATGGCCGTATTCTATGTTCTCGCTTGCTTGTCGGTATTAATTTCTAATGCTGACCAACTGTTTTCGGCAATAGAGTTGGTGATTGTATCCGCCTTTAGTAAAACAGCGGCAACTGGCGGCTTCTTAGGTGCGGGCATGATGTTGGCAATTCAATCTGGTATCGCGCGGGGTGTGTTTTCCAATGAATCAGGTTTGGGTAGCGCTCCAATGGCAGCAGCAGCAGCCAAAACAGATTCTTGCGTCCGCCAAGGTCTTATATCCATGACTGGCACGTTTTTCGATACCATTATAATTTGTACAATGACTGGCTTAGCGTTGATTTTAACTGGTGCTTGGCAGAGTGATTACGCTGGCGCAGAGATGACCACCCACGCTTTTGCTGTTGGTCTACATTCGGAAACATTGGGGCCAATGCTAGTCTCTATTGGTTTAATGTTTTTTGCTTTCACCACTATTCTTGGTTGGAACTATTATGGTGAACGTTGCGTTGTCTTTTTGATAGGAACCAAAGCCGTATTACCTTACAAAATTATTTTTCTGCTATTGGTAGCATCTGGTGCATTCTTGAAACTGGATATGATTTGGATCATTGCCGATATTGTTAATGGATTAATGGCGGTGCCAAATCTAATTGGTTTAATTGCCTTACGTCATATTGTAGTGGATGAAACCAATAAGTATTTTAATAGATTAGTTAAAGGCGAAGGTAAAGCCGTACTTAACCGTTAACACAAATAAATTTACTGACATTGATCAGCCTCTAAAAATCAATAAGTCCGTAAAAATCAATAAGCCCGCGAAAATTCGCGGGCTTATTGTTCGCTATTGTCTAGCAACGAGTTGTCTAAAAGCTAACTGTCTAAAAGCTAGTTGTCTAAAAAAGAAAGCATTTACCGAACTAATATACCTGTAAAATGCTATATTTTCGGCACTGGTGGTTCTTCTAGCAATAACTTAATACCAAGCGCTATCAATACCGCACCGGTAATCCCCTCCATCCATGTCATCACAGAACCATTTTGCACCAGGCGTTTAGCAAAATTAATCGCCCCCGCGAGACCACATTGCCATACCATAGCTATAACAAAATGAATCATTGCCATTACTAATGACTGCAACAAAGGCGAGTAAGCAGGATCGATAAACTGTGGTAAAAAGGCTAAATAGAACACCGCTGTTTTAGGGTTTAGTACATTAGATAGAAATCCTTCTCTTAAAGATTTCATTACTTTAAAATCAGCGTGTTTTGCTTCATTAATCGCTAAACTACTATTGCCTTTGAAGGTCGCTCGCAGACCATTTACACCAAGATAAATGAGATACGCCGCACCTATCCATTTCATCGCTTGAAAGGCTTCGGCTGAGTGAAGCAAAATCGCCGAAATACCAATAGCAGAAAAAGTGGCGTGCACAAACAAACCTAAACAAATACCAAAACTGGTCACACAACCATCTTTCATACCCGAGCGGCTAGTATTACGAATAACCACCGCGGTATCTAATCCTGGGGTCAAAGTTAAAATCGTTATCGTAATCAAAAATGATTCGATATTTAAAATATGCATCCTTGTTATACCTTAAAAAAACTGCAGTTATTTCGTTATATCAGGTAATTAAGCGAAACCCAAGTCTTCTCTAACGTAATATAACAATGATAAACTGATTTTTTTCGTATTTTGGTTACTATTATGTCTGCTTACAAAGATCTCGAAACTCACTCAAAAAAAATTGCTCACTTCAATCACCTTGCCGCTATTTGCGGATGGGATCAGGCTGCAGTAATGCCAACAGGCGGCAATCAAGCGCGTTCTGAAGCAATGGCAGAGTTATCTGTTCATATTCATAAACTTATGACAGAGCCACAATTGGCCGAATGGTTCGATAAAGCGAAAAACGAGTCACTCAGCATCGAGCAACAAGCCAGCCTACGTGAATTAAAACGTACTTGGTTGCAAGCGAATGTTCTTCCAGAAGAGTTAGTGCAGAAAAAATCACTAGCAGGCTCTCGATGCGAACATGCTTGGAGAACTCAACGTGAACAAAATGATTGGTCTGGCTTCCAAAAAAACTGGCAAGAAGTCGTCGCTTTATCTCAGGAAGAAGCGCAAATCCGAGCCGAAGCAACAGGGGTTAGCCGTTATGATGCCATGCTGGATCTTTATGAACCAGGGACGACCAGCAACGCTTTAGATAGCTTGTTCAGTGACGTAAGCAGCTGGTTACCGGACCTAATAGATAACGCAATCGACCAACAAAAATCAGATATTCTTATCAAACCGAATGGTCACTATAGTAGCAGTACCCAGAAAGCATTAGGGCTTGAAGTAATGAAGTTACTTCAGTTTGATTTTACTCATGGTCGGCTAGATGAAAGTGTTCATCCATTTTGTGGTGGGGTTCCAACTGACGTTCGTTTGACCACACGTTACGATAGCAATGACTTTGTTCAATCACTTATGGGGACAGTCCATGAAACAGGACACGCACGATATGAACAAGGTTTGCCAAAAGCATTAGCAGGGTTGCCAGTGGGTGAGGCTCGTTCAATGGGGATCCACGAATCTCAATCACTCTTTTTTGAAATGCAAATCGGTAGAAATGATCATTTCATTTCTCACTTAGCCACAATGGCGGCAAAATCGTTCGAGAGTAAAAATGATCCTGTTTTTGAAAAAAGTAATTTACAAAAACTATACACCAGAGTTGAAAAAGGCTTTATCCGTGTCGATGCAGATGAGTTAACCTACCCTGCTCACGTGATTTTACGTTATGAAATTGAGAAAGATCTGATTAACGGAAAAATCTCTTATTCCGATGTACCGGAGTTATGGGATACAAAAATGAAAGCCTATTTAGGATTAACCACTAAAGACAATTACCAAAATGGTTGCATGCAAGATATTCACTGGACCGATGGCGCATTTGGATATTTCCCTTCCTATACATTAGGTGCGATGTATGCTGCTCAATTTATGGCTTCAATGAAGAAAACTATTGATGTTGATTCAGTAATTCAAAGTGGTGACCTATCCCCTATTTTCTCTTGGTTATCGACAAATATCTGGAGTAAGGGAAGTCTTTTAACAACGGATGAGTTGGTTAAATCTGCAACTGGTGAGACGTTAAATGCTGATCACTTTCAAGCGCATTTGAGAAGTCGTTATCTGTAACGAACCCTTGAGAGAACGGTCTGTTAGACTGTCCTCTCATTAAACTAATTTATCTAATTGAAATTCTTGATTATCTGATGCCGATATAGAGCGCTAATCAGATCTTACTTGGTATTCAAAATAAGCACCACATAAGCTTTATTATCGATTACTTCATATAAGCATCGATATGAACTATCTGACCTTTCCTGAAACTTAATGCCAAAATCTAACAGTATTGCGTTGAATCTGTAACGTTCAGGATTCTCAGAGATCGCATCAAAATTCCGATCTACTAAACCATCGGTAAATACTGCCACTTGCTCTTCGGAGTCATTTTCAACGCCAAGAGATTCCATTTCTAATAAACTGTTAACCGCCATTTCAGTAAAAACAACTTCCAAGAGTTAGCTCCTTGCAGCGCGAAGGCGATCTAACACCTGCTCTTTTGAATGAACACGACCAACAACAACATCTTCTTTAGCCATCATAGCCAATTTTAATAGCGCATTTGCTTGCCGCTCTAGATGGAGAACCCTTTCTTCCTGCTCTCTTTCTCCGCTGTTTGAATATATAGTTCTGCCGTACCATTTTTTGTTACGACACAACCTCCTTTAAATGCATCGGGATTACCAAGGCAGTCTTTTTCTGCACGTTGCGACATTGTATGAGTCTTGTTCATAGCGACCTCACTAAAAGTTATACAGAAATCTTATGTCAGGATTACGCTGTGGGCAAATACGACCTCAATTTACCCACACACTTTAGTGATCACTGTTCACCAGACAATGGCGCATTTGGCTATTTCCCTTCCTATACATTAAGTGCGATGTATGCGGCTCAGTTTATGGCTTCAGTGAAGAAACTGTTGATGTTGATTCAATAATTCAAACTGGTAACCTCTCTACTATTTTCTCTTGGTTATCGGAAAATATTTGGAGTAAAGGGAGTTTGTTGACCACGGATGAGTTGGTTAAATCTGCGACTGGCGAAACGTTAAATGCTGATCATTTTAAGTCCTCATTTAAAAAGTCGTTACTTGTAATTAAGTAGTATGCATGCGAGCAAATGTTCGCATGCAAAAATATCTGTTAGTAATGATATCTACATGAAATTATAGTAATACTGCCTTCATCTACTGCATAAACTAACCGATTAGTATCGTCGATTCTGCGAGACCAAAATCCCGTTAAGTTTTCTTTTAAAGGTTCAGGTTTCCCGATACCTTCAAATGGTGAGCGCTTAACATCATTTATCAACTTATTTATGCGCCGAAGAGTCTTTTTATCCTGCCCTTGCCAATATACATAACTGTCCCAGGCTTCATCGGTCCACACCAACAACCTGTCATTCATCAACTAAATCTCGCTGAGTTACTCTTCCATTTTTGTATTGCTCGATTGAGCGACTTAAATGTTCCGCATTAGCAGGGGATCGTAGCAGGTGAACGGTTTCCATAAGACTATTGTAATAATCAAGGGACATCACAACAGCATCCTGAGTATCACGTCTTGTAATAACAGTTGTGTCTGCATCGTTGACGACACCATCCAAAACGGCTTTTAGACCATTACGTGCTTCTGTAAAAGATACGATTCTCATAGAGCCTCCATATGTACAACTTACTGAACAAGTATATCTAAATCATACTAGCTGTACAAGATGTTGAACATGTAAACTACGAGCATTATCTGAGACAGTAACAAAGAAATAACCAACTTAGAATGCAAGTTACATTCTGCACTAGACAGACGGCGCATTTTGCTATTTCCTTTGATACGCATTGGGCGTTGTGTATGCTGCTCAATTTATGGCTTCAATGAAGAAAACTGTTGATGTTGATTCAATAATTCAAAGCGGTGGTCTATTCCGTTTTAAGACCTTGTTTCAAAGCCGATCCTGCATACGGTGAAGGAATAGGTCGCTTACTTAATATAGATAGCAGTGAGTTCATTATATAGTTTCTAAACTATTCAATATACCTTCGATCATTCGGGCAGTGGAGTTTATTACTCTATCGCTTTTTCTTTTGTCTATGTCTTGTTTAACAACCGCACAAACCCACGAAATTGTACCTCTCGTTATTCAATCAGAACAGTGAACGTTATGGCTAAAACTCGACAGTTTAACAACTGACCTTTTACTATTGAGTAAAAGAGGTATATACATGATCTTATATAATTTAAAGTTTTGTATTTTTCATGACGCTTAAAGAAATTCTTCAAATCGGTAATGTACGCTACTTCTTAATGTTTCGAAGCAGCTACTTTGCACGTTTTTATTATCCAGTATTTACCTTGCTCTACTTAGACTACGGTTTAAGTCTGTCTCAATTTGCCATGCTTAACGTAGTTTGGGCCGCAACCATTGTTCTAGCGGAAGTTCCATCCGGTGCATTTGCCGATACTCTGGGACGTAAAAAACTGGTGATACTGTCTTCAATTGTCATGTTTATTGAAATTACCATGATCGCTGTCGTTCCTACTGGCAACCCTTCTTTGGTCTTCGTTGTCTTTTTGATTAACCGAATATTAAGTGGCTTAGCCATGGCTTTAGCAAGCGGTGCCGATGAAGCCTTAGCTTATGACACCTTAAAGGAACAAGGCAAAGAAGAATTATGGCCAAGAGTTCTACAAATCCAACTTCGTCTTTCCTCTAGTATCGGCATTTTTGTCACCTTACTGGGCGCAGCCATGTACGACGTAAACGTAATGGCTCACATTTATCATATACTCGGCTTAACAGAACCCGAAAGCACGCAGGAAATCATGCGCATCCCGGTTTATGCTACCTTGATTGTCGCTATGGTTGCCATTTATTCAGCGTTCAATATGGAAGAAGAGCAAAAACACTTACCACATAATCACAATAAAATATCCACCACAATTGCCAGTTTAAAACTCACACTAATCACAGGGAAGTGGGTAATTTCTACCCCTTATGTACTATTTATTTTGCTCTATTACAGCTTGTTCGAACACACGTCTCGAATGTTTTTAACCATGAACAGCCAATACTATAAGGCTATCGACATACCAATTATTTATTTCGGTTTAATTGGCGCAGGGATAAGTTTACTCAAGATTATTTTAGCCGCGCAAAGCCGTCGATTAGCAGAAAGCATGGAGCCTAAAAAGTTCATTGCAGTGATGGGGTTCGCCTGTATTGCGAGTTACTATGGGATAAGTTTAGGTTGGTCGATTTACGGAGTAATTCCTGCCCTAATCTTAATATTTATTATTATGACAATGAATATTTTCATTAGTTACCACCTTAATAAACAGACCGAATCACACAATAGAGCAACGGTACTAAGCTTTAAGGGGTTAATGTTTAATCTTGGCTATGGATCTATCGGTATCTTGTATGCTTATTACTATAAACTGCTTTCTAATAATTACACTGAACAACAAATAGAACAGCATATTGACTTCTTAGCTTCGCTTTCTTCTTTCTTTTATTACTTTACTTTTTTATTCGTTGCCATCAGTACGGCATTCTATTTTAACAATAAGAATAAACCTATTTTTTAAAAAGAGTGGTGTAGAGGTGAATAGCACTAGCTGAATTTTGAATCACTGATCTCTTATGCATCGTCAAGGAAAAAGGTCTGCTCCCAGCTGGATTGTATTTATTCTTGTTCAATCGCAGACCGTTATATTGATTTGGGAGAAGACCATTGCTTGAAGTCAATTAATAGATTGGCTTAAGCATCTGCATATCATTATTAGCGTCCTCAGACAAATACTCCATATTGTGAAGACGATATGAAGCCCAATAGCCACGCCAGCGCGGATCTGAACTTAACACTTCAGCCATTTTATTTACCAACTGCGGACGCAACTCTATGCCGACAGTTTGGTAAAACTGATTAACTTGAACATCGGCATCAACATCATAAAGTTCTTGATAACCAGTTGATACGTTATAGCCATAGAACCACTCTTTTCCCATTAGTTCGATGCGAATACCCGCGCCTAGGTTCATACCTACATGCATGCCCGTTTGAAATACCGGTTCCAACTTATCTCTATCCTGCCCTTTTGCTACTTTCAACAACTCACTTCCTTCCATATGGCAAGGTTTATCTATACCGGCAAATCTGAGTAATGTTGGCGCTATATCCAATGCAGAACATACGGTATCGACATTTTTGGCCACTGGTAGAGCTGATTTTGGCGGTTTTAAATATAACGGAATAGCAAAGATATCTGGTTGGAAATACACACCTTTATCTGCCATTCCCAGACGACCATTCATGTCGCCATGGTCCGCAGAAAATACCACCACACTCTCATCCCAAAGACCTTCGGCTTTAAGATAGTTAATAATACGACCAACCGCATAATCAATCACTTCAACTTGAAGTAAATGACCGACAATATAATCAATCACGGTCTGTTCATCGTACATACCCCAATATTTTCGGTACAGATGATAAATAGGGTTATCTGGCATTTGATCAGATTGCTCAAGACCGAGATAACTCGCAGGTAGTTTTACCGCACGTTTAATCTCTTGGTACCTTTGTTCAAAACCACTAGGTATCGAATAGGGTTGATGTGGATCAAAAAAGTCTATTTGTGCGAAAAATGGTTGGTTAGGTTCTTGTCTTCGTGCTGCTTTTATTTGACGAACCGTGAGATCGGCAAGAAACGTAGAATAATGTGCCTCTTTGGGAAAATCTGAACCGTCTTGTTGCTCTATCCAACCGCCAAATGAATTGGCAGGCGTTTCTCTATCGACGCGTAATCCTTTAAGCTCATGACGATAACGTGGTAATTTCACTGCCATATCATCAATGAAATCAAGGTATCGATCATCATCGGCTAATGGTGGCCCCCAACGATCCCAAGCGTGTAAGTTTTCACCAAAAGTACCAATAAATTTATCCACACCAACGTGACACTTACCAGAGTGTTTCATCACGTAGCCTTCCGATTTAAGATAATCTTGAAAAATTGTATCGCTTACCCGTAAATCAACTTGCGAACCAGATGGTGCACGTTCACCGTTGGTTAAGTAAGGTGGATGCATACCAGTAAACATCGCAGCTCTTGCTGGACCGCATAAAGGACTAGTCGTATACGTACGTGTAAAACGTGTTCCGTCTTTCGCTATTGCATTAATATTTGGTGTATTAATTACTTGAGAAAGTGGTCGATTATCGAAGTAACAATCTGGTGAGATCATATCAACCGTAATGAAAATCATGTTAGGTTTCTTGACCGAAGGATCCGTGTTGTAGCCACCTTCGCGCAGTTTAGGTTTTAAGAATTTTTGATTCATCATATATATCCAAAATAGAAGCCAATAAGTTGATAATTAAATGTAGGTAAAAGGACAGGTTTAGATCCCTGCCCTAGTTAAGTAAGCTTTTTGTTAGGTCAGTTTTTCTGCAATGACATTCTGTTGGGTTTTCCTCTGAATCAACCGATGTATTCCATAACAAATCGCCGCCACACTTATCAAGACTGCCACCACTTTAATCGCACTTCCTTGACTACCTAAAATACCGATGTTAGAAAAAACGGTGTAAAGTACAGCCAGCATAGCGATAATTGTCCAGCTTGCTGTTGTCGCATGTTTCCATGGTTGAACTTCAACTTCATCTGTGGCTTTTTGTTGGTAAGGAGTGTCCATAGGTTTGATATATCGCACAAGCATCATAATAGCCACCATCCATAAGAAATTCAGACCAACAGTATGCAACCAATGTAATTGAAACCAACCGAAGTCATTTTTAAGTACAAAATTAGCGATAAAAAAAGTTAACATGCCGATTGGCAATGCAATGTATGCGCTTAATGCAGGTGTTCGTTTAGAAACCACACCAACCAAAACAACCGTTAGAATTGGTACATTAATTACCGCCATAATGGTTCTCATTAACGTATACAAACCATCCGATTGAGCGATCCAAGGAGCAATACAAACACAGATGGCAATGGTTACTGAACCAAAGATTTTCCCTATACGCACCACACTTAAATCATCGGCGGTCGGATTAATTATCTGTTTATAAATATCTAAACTCACCAAGGTTGAAATGCTATTCACTCCACTGTTAAATGAACTCATCACAGCACCAAATAACACTGCACCGAAGAATCCGGTTAGCCAAGATGGCATCACTTCACGTACTAAAGTTGGATACGCCATATCTTTGGCTAAAATAACTTCACCTGCATCGGTGATACCTTGTGTCGGTACGGTAATCATACCTTTTTGATGCATATGCCAAGCAATGATGCCTGGAAGGACCAACATAGCGACACCAAACACTTTCATCATAGCGGCAGCGAGCACACCCTTTTGTCCTTCTGCTAAATTTTTAGCCCCTAACGAACGTTGAACGATAGCTTGGTTAGTACACCAATAGAATAAATTGATCAGTAAAATACCAGAGAAAAGTGTATGCCAAGGTACAGAAGCGCCTTCACCGATGCCTGCCGCAGCCATGCGCTCTGGCGACTCACTGATAACAATATTAAAGCCATCAGCTATACTGCTATCGCCTAATTGATAAAGGGCAAGAATTGGAACTAAGAATCCACCAAAAAGTAAACCAACCCCATTGACGGTATCTGAAACCGCTACCGCTTTTAATCCTCCAAATACCGCATAAACTCCGCCAGTAATACCTAGACTAATAACCATAATCCATGTCGCTGCATTTTCACTTACTCCTAAAATATCTGAAACAGTGAACAATTTACCTAGCGTAATTGCTCCGGCATACAAAACAAATGGAAGAAAACCGATGACAATTGCATAAATAAAAATAAACGAAGCGACCGAACGCATACGCTTACCATAGCGAAGCTCAAGAAATTGAGGAACAGTTGCAACACCACCTTTTAAGAACCTTGGCAGGAATACCACCGCCAGCACAATCATCGTCACGGCTGCGACAGTTTCCCAAGCCATTACATTTGCACCGTTCATAAATGCATTACCATTTAATCCGGTAAGTTGTTCTGCAGAAATGTTGGTTAAAAATAAAGAACCAGCAATAACAAACCAAGGCAAACTGCGCCCTGCTAAGAAATAGCCAGTTGTTTGATTGAGGTTTTCCTCTTTTGTTGCTTTGTATGAAATCCAAGCAACTAAAAGAGTAAACGATATGAATGAAACCATTGCTATCATTTTTTACTCTCCGTGTAGGTACGTTATTATTTATTTGTTTTTTTTATATAAACAATCACTTCATTCAGAATGAGTACTTAATGTCTACTCTCCATCACAAAGATAATTATCTTTTTGTTTACCTATGGAAATATAATTTAATTTAATACATCATCCTATGTACGTTACGAACCAATGAATGTAAAAAACGAAACTATGAAGAATGAACCATTAGTTATTACTAAAAATGTGAAGTTCAGCAGTGTTAGCATCCGTTCATTTTGGGATGTAACCGGTGACGAAAGTTATATCAACGCTTGGCCAAGAGATAGAAAACTGCCTTTTTCTGATAACACACTAGTGATAATATATACAGAAAAAGGCAATGGAATCATAAGATTAAATGACAAAAGAGAAATTAAAACGCTTGGTAATAACTTGACATTTCTAGATCCTAAAACAATAAAAAGCTATCAATGTAATGGCTTAATTTGGAAGCTATTTTGGATAGAAATATATATAGAGCCAGAAATTTATAAATTAATACCTAAAGAAAAAGTGATCCAGATCGACAATCATAGACATTTCGAAATTCAATTTGATGAACTTATCAATACGTTAGAACAAAAAGAAAAACTTGCTCGTTTTTATGCTGCAGCATTATTTAATAAAATATTTTATGAATGGCTTACAATGTTAAACCACGAACCTCACTCCAAATCTTATAATAATGTAAAGTTTGTTATAGAGGAAATGCACCATCGTTTGTCGGAGAATTGGCAAGTTAAATCAATGGCAACATTTGTTGGTTGCAGTGAACAACATTTGCGTAAGCAATTTTTGACCCATACCAACAGGTCACCCAAAGACTATTATCTTCAATTGAAAATCGACATTGCACTGGGTGTACTAAAACGCGGAAATAAAAACGTATCTCAAGTAGCAACTGAACTCGGTTTTTCGGATCCATTTCACTTTAGTAATGTTTTTAAAAAACGCTTCGGTTACTCGCCTTCAAGCGTGACACCTCTAGCCAATAGTACCCGTCACTTTGTGGCTAAAGAAATCGCTTCTCAAACTCATCCATAGCAATAGCAGGAGACCAAAAATAGCCTTGCCCGACGCTGCCTCCTAGTGTTCTTATCATTAGCAACTCTTGTTCCGTTTCTATTCCTTCAATAACCACTTGCGCACCAAGCGCGTCGGCCATATTTAATAACGTTTTTACAATCGTTTGATTCGTAGTGTTATCTTGAATTCCTTTAACAAACATCATATCAATTTTTACTTCATCAATATTTAATTGGCTAAGGTAAGCCATTGACGAGTAACCCGTCCCAAAATCATCGATTGAGATAGAAAAACCTAAGTTTTTAATTTCTTTAACTTTATTCAATAATTCTACAGAATTATCTAGATCTTGAGACTCCGTAATTTCTAATGTGATGCACCCTACATCGACTGAATATTTCTCACTAGTAATTTGCAAGAAATCTACAAAATCTTTTTGTTGCAAGTCGAGCACTGAAATATTGATAGACAAGTTGATACTCATAGGATGCTGATGTAACCAAGCAAACATTTTTTCAAATGCAATACGAGTCAAATCATGCAGTAGACCCCCCTGCTCGGCGATTGGAATAAATACACTCGGTGCAACTCTACCCAAAGAAGGATGGAACCAACGCATCAACGCTTCCCCCGCAATGACTTTATTGGTCGTAAGATCGAGTTGAGGTTGTATATAAACATCAAGTTCTTGTCGAGCTAATGCTTCTTTTAACAATTGATGAATTCTAACATTTTTCTCGACTTTCTCAGTCATTTGTTGATTGAACGGTAGCCATTTCAGGCCACGTTTTTGAGCTTCTAATAGGGCGAGATAAGCCGTTTGGTGCAACTGCGGAAAATCGTCTTCAGAATTAAGCAACCGCGAACTTGATGACGTCATATGTAGATCGGCTAAATAGCGGCTGTCTGTTAAACCTTGTTCCCATATAGCTAACAATTGCTCTACTTGCTTCTCAGCCGTTTGGTCATCGGTAACAAACAGCAGCACTTGCTGAGGAGGAATACAGATACAAAAATACTTTTTGTCTAAAACCAGATCAATGTGCCATGGTAAATCGGACACCTTACTTGATATGTTATGGTAAAGATTATTAAGTTCAGATGTTACTCTCTCTGTACCTAATGCACTAATAAGGTGATCGACACCTTCTAAGTAAATCAACACTAATTTAATACGCTTCAAATCTATACCTCGGGCAATAAACTGCTCCTTAGCTACATGCTGATAAAAGTTCTGATTAGGCAAATTCAAAGTTTGGTCGATTAATCTTTGATGTTTCTTTTGTTTTTCTTGATATTGCAACCTTTTAGCTAAACTAATCGACAATAAGTACAGTTCAGCTAGTGAACCAATAAGAAAACTGTGCATGGTAATGATATTTTGCGGCAATATATTAATATAAGTAAGATAACCACAGGTTGCACCAGTAACGGTGCACAACCAAGAGAGTAGATAATATGATGCGGGGGAATATCGCTGTTTCAATGCAATTACAGCTGTAGAAATACAAACATAACTAACAATAATAATAAATGGGATATTGATGAGCATACGTTGCAGCTCAAGCAAATTGTAACTTACTACCAATACGACAGGGAAAACCCACTTACTTTTATCAATTAGCCATCCAATTCTAGGTTGAAACTTCTTAATATCAATAAAGTGTTGGCCAAACATCAACGCACACCAACCAGTTAATAAATGTAATACCCCCATATGATTAGCAAGCCAACGACAAAGTGCATCAGGCATAATCAAATAGCCAAATCCATGCAATGGCGCAAATTGGAGAAACATAAATAACTGAAATAGCATATACCATGCATATTGAGCGCTATTAGGGTTCAATGAAAAAATGAAACCATTATATAAAGCTAACGCAAGGAATATCCCAATCGCACAGCCCCACAGAAATAATGTAGCGAATTCTGTATATTTAAAGGTTTGCTCGTCCATTAAACTCAAGGGCATTATCACAGGCCCATCACTCTGTTTTCGAATCAGTAATGTGAGGGTTTGTTTAGAATCAATGGAAAACCGAAAAGCATCACCAGTATATATAGCTTGTGACACCGGACGGTCGTTAACCCCGAGCTTTATACTATTAACTAGTTGATCTTGTTTGAATAGATAAACATCCAAAAATTGTAACAGGTGATTTTCCGAAACGAGCACTAGAGCTTTTGGTTGATTAAGTTGGTTTGCAGACACGTCGATCCTATACCAATAAACATCATTATTTGGAGATATAGATTGTTGGTACAAACTCGTTTCAAAAATGGCTGAAACTTGTATTTGCTCGACACTACTTCGCTGAATATCCAATGCGGTGTGCAGTGATCCTTTCAAGTTCAACTGTTTGAAAGAGTCATTAATCGTGATATCGGCTGCGAACAAACCACTACTGAATAATAGAAGCAAGGTCAAAATAGACCTGATCATATGTGATAACAATCCTTCTAACCTTTATTTACCAATACCTTTTGCTATACGGCCTTATAATTAATACTGTTTATATCAAAAAACTAACAACATGGAATAAGCAAATATTGGTATATTCAAACTAAAGAATATGTCACTACACGGATATATCAAGAAAATAAATTATTGATTTGTATTTATTCCTTTCTGCTACCGGCATTTGGTCAATGGACTATTTAGAAATATCGACAAACAACCTAGCCCACCAGTAAACTTTTTAATTAGTAGGCCTAGAAGTTATTTTTCGGGTTCAATATTAAGCTGTAATTTTTTTGCCAATGGGTCAATCGCACTTCCTTGGCAGAATACCGAAATAAGCACGATAAAAAAGACCATATTCACGATCGTTAATGAGCCACTAACACCAGCCGCCGCGGGGATTAAAGCAAACACCATCGGAGTCGCACCTTTTAAACCAATCGCAGAAATAAATAAGCGTTTTTTCCAAGTCGCTTTAGGAAACAACAAGTAACAAGCTTGAACAGCTAACGGTCTAGCGACCAAAATTAATAACGCAGCAGGAACCAATGAGTGGACAAAAACACCAAATAATTGTTGAGGGAATATTTGTAAGCCTAGTACGATAAACATCAATGCTTGAGCCAACCAGGAGAGGCTATTAAAGAAATGTTTACTTACTTCACGTCCCCTTCTTACTCCATTACCGATAACAACGCCCACCACATAGGATGCTAATAGAATGTTACCACCGGCAAACTCACTGCCATAAGTCGCCAATGTAAAGCTACAAAGAATAAATACCGGAATTAACCCATACTCATTTAGTTTAATATGATTAAGCAACCAAACGCTAAGTTTGCCTACCAAGAAAGCAACCGTTAAGCCACAAAATATTTGAATGAACAATTCGGTGCCAATCGTTCTGGCGGAAATTGGCAGATCAGGCGCAAGGGCAAGTTCAGTAAGGAGAACCACTAAAATAAGTGCGATTGGGTCATTGGTTGCCGATTCAAATTCAAGTACAGTGTCTGTCTGTTCTTTCAAATGAAGCTTTTTCGACTGAAGAATAGAGAAAACTGCAGCGGCATCAGTGGAAGAAACAATAGCCGCAAAAAGCAAGCAATGTATAAAGGGCAAATCTAATACAAATGAAATCAGTATCGCAAAAAATAGTGTGGTAAATAGCACACCTAACGTGGATAAAATCCCTCCTTCACGATAAGCAATACGCACACTAGCCATCGGCGTATTGAGACCTCCCACAAACACAATGACGTTTAAGGCAATTGCCCCAACTAAAGAAGTCGTTTGTAAATCATCATAGACAAAATTGAATTCGCCGTTTCCCAACATTAAGCCCACACCCATAAATATAAGAAGGGACGGCATACCAAAAGTACGGGATGGGTGGTGTAAAAGTATTCCGATAGCCACTAAAGCAGAAACACTGATGAGAATAAGTTGGTACGACATTAACCTTCCTTTGATTTGTACAAATACACGATAACTTATATTAGTTTACAACTACCGCGGTTCAAGGGGTAGCCAACAAAGCGAATTTAATAGCCTTATTTTCTTGTAAGATTACAAGTGACTGGTGAACGGCGAATAAATGGTTTTTAAAAGAAACAACAAGTAATTTACCACAAATAGACGTGGCCGACTCTGTTAGAAATGTCATTACATATTAACAATATTGAAATATTAAGACCAATAGTATGGTGTCACAGTCACTCAAAAAATAGCTATACGCCAACACTACTTTTATCAAATAGACTTAATAACCTTGTTTTATATGAGAAAAGGATGCAGATGATATGGAAAATTTATTGACGATGTCAAAATTTTGTATTTAATATCCTATACTGCTAAGAGAATATCATTTAGCGTCACCAACTACTGAAAATACAATATTTTCATAAAAGGAATTAAATATGTTACGTCTTTTGGTTTTTCTTTTACTCTTTATCCAACTGCCCTCTTATTCTGCCGTATTAAAAGAACTTGAAATTGTAGTCGATGGCAAAAGTGTAACAGACATGAAAGAAGCCCAAAAACTAATTGTAGATGGCAGTACGATATATTTAGGCCCTGGAATATATTTACAAGGAGTACATATTAAAGCGAATGATGTGGTTTTGTCGGGCAGCGAAGGTACACATTTTATGAATGCTATTATTGAAAACAAAGCCGCAATTATTACTTCTGGCAACAACATAACCATAGAAAACATTGAATGCAGTAAAATTCAATCGACGTCGAATAATGGTGCTTGTATAAGGCATCAGGGCGAAAATCTTACTGTATCAAATGTTTATTTTCATGATAGTGAACAAGGCATTCTCGAAAGCCATAACAATGGCACAACGCTAGTCAAATACAGTCGTTTTGAACGCTTGGGTTACAATGGAAGAGCTCACGGAATTTATAGTAATGGTGGCGAATTAATCGTAGAGCACTGTTCTTTTATCTCCATGTTAAGCCAAGCTCACTCCATTAAATCTCGGTCAAAAAAAACCACTATAAACCATACCTTAATTTCCACTAACAAAGGCCTTGATAGTCGTCTGGTCGACATTTCCAACGGAGGAGAACTGACAATCACTAACTCTATATTGCATCAAAACAATAATACCCAAAATAGACAAGTCATTGGATATGGTCTGGAAAAAATGGCGTTTGACAGAATTCATACTATAAAGATTCTGAGTAATTTGGTGATTATGGAAAGAGAAAGAGGCAATCAACTGTTAGGACTACCAAATTGGAAAGATGGTCATGTCCCATTTGATATAAATGTATTTGAAAACATTCTTATTGGTGAGCATGTGGATCATGAAAAATGGTCGGACGCGAATTATTATTTCAGTGACAGAAATGAAGCCGGATTATCATTACAAACGTTACCACGCCTATCAGCACTACCACAGCTTTTTGAATATTTATCAAACCGTAAGTAAATAGATTTCACTGACAACATTAGGTTTTTGGAAAAATTGGAACATTTTATTTCACATAATGTTGCTTTACCACGACGATTAGATAAACAATCTACGTCTTTATAACTTATATTATAGCCAATAACTTATGATGGTATTTTATATCGTAAAACAGTATGCTATTGCGCTAACTTATTAAAACTTAACAAACTCTGGATTTGATAAAATTTAGATTTACCGCTTTATAGCGATAAGTAATAGAGTAAAAAATGAAAGAGAGTAATGACGCCACATATGCTTCTAATACCGATCTTGTCGAGACTTTTAACTCTGGTTTTCTAGCCCAAACTTCGCTCGATCCTATGTCAATTGAACTTGAACAATTAGGCACAGATAACACAAAAAACGCATCGCTGTTTTTTTCTATCGTTGATCAGAGTTCTAATGCTGTCGTCATAACTAATGTAGATAAGAATATTATTTACGTAAACAAAAAATTTGAGCAACTCAGTGGATATAACTTACAAGACGTTATTGGTAAAAATCCTAGAATATTAAAGTCCGATCACACTTCAGAAGAAACATACAGAGATCTATATATTTCCTTACAAGCAGGAAAACCGTGGCACGGAATATTCATCAATTTACATCGTAATGGGAATGAATATGTAGCTGAAACGGTCATCTCACCAATTATAAATAACCGCGGGGAAATTGTTTGTTATTTAGCAGAAAAAAAAGATATTACCGCTCAAAGACTGGCTGAAGATAAAATACAAAAACTAACTTATTTTGATAATCTAACCGGCTTACCAAATAGAGCTCATTTTATAAATGAATCGGAATCACTACTAAACAGTGTTCCAACTAAAGGCGCTAATAACTTTAGTATACTTTTCGCTGACCTGAATAAATTTAAAGAACTAAATGACAGTCACGGTCATTTAGCAGGTGATGCAGCATTAAAAGCCGTAGCAACACGTTTTTCGCATCAACTTACTGAGAACGATTTTATTGCACGAGTTGGCGGAGATGAATTTGTTATCATTCATAAGCATTCAACTCCTTCTAGTACAACGCTTCTCGCAAAAAATATTATTGAGTCACTATCACAGCCAATAGACGTTTTAGATAAAAAATATCATTTAGGTGTTAGTGTCGGTTCATCAAGCTACCCTAAAGATGGACGTAACTTAGAAGAGCTTTTGTCACGTTCCGACTTGGCAATGTATAAAGCAAAATCTTTGAATAAAAGTTATATCGCCTACACAACAATAATTGGCTACGAGCACAATCGAGAAATTGTATTATCCAGTAAACTTGCTAAAGCAAAAGACAATCAACACTTTTCTCTACAATACCAACCTAAGTATCAATTAAATACCAATCAAGTTGTTGGCTTAGAAGCACTTTTACGTTGGAACGATCCTGATTTGGGTTCGATTAGCCCAGTAGATTTTATTCCTATTGCTGAAAAACACAATTTAATGGCAGAGATCGGCAATTGGGTTATACGTCAGGTCTGTCAACAGCTTAACAGTTGGCAATCTCAAGGTTGGGAGTTTCAAGGTCGTGTCGCTATCAACATATCAATTCAACAAATTGAACAAGCTAATTTTCATGATAACTTTTTGACTATCCTCAAGAATGAGAGCATTAAACCGACGCAAATCGAACTTGAAGTCACGGAATCTATATTGATTCGTGATACGCAAAAAGTCATTTATATTTTGAGTCGACTGGAAGCTATAGGGGTAACAATTGCTATAGATGACTTTGGAACTGGCTATTCATCGTTATCGTATTTGAAAAACCTTAAAGCCAATAGCCTTAAGATTGACCGTTCTTTTATTCACAATGTTACTGATGATATACATGACAAAACCATTGTTCAGTCGATTATTGATTTAGCCCACAACTTAAATTTATCTGTGATTGCAGAAGGAGTAGAGACCGAACAACAATTGAAACATCTTCAATCAATTGGTTGCGAAATAGCGCAAGGTTTTTACTACTCTAAACCGAAAAACCCCGACGATTTATTTCCTTACATTAACGAGAAAAAAACGTAGCCCAGCTACGTAATAATTATTATCATCTATTCAATCAAAATATATTCGCACGAAACCTGGCTTGTCTAGCTTCTAACAGAGAGCAATTTGTCTGCGCCATTAGCTCGGATAAGGTCATCGTTGGTTGCTCGGTAATTAATCTTACTAATCTCTGCTCGAGAGTTTCATCAATAAAATTATTTTCTATTAATGACGTATCTATTTTTTTTATCAGGTAACTCATTTCAGCGTCGAAGTTATTTTTGAGCTTATTTAGACAACGATTTACGTCACTGGCTTGTCCAACTATCTGCCAATTTCTAGAACGACGAACTCGTTTCAATTGGCACTCGTGTTGCTGAGCAACTATTTGGGCTTGTTTGACCCATTTTGACCCAATACGATGGATTAATGATGGTAAATGAATAGATAAAATTTGGTTATCTGCTGGCACTACTTAAACCTACGCCGATTGAAATGATAATTTTACTGTGCACTAAACTCTAACGGCTATATTTATACGGTAGAAACATTGATCCATGCGACAATAATTTAAACTTCGTATTTTCTTTTTTTACACCAAATGTTAAGCACATCTAGTTAGTAACATCTGCGTTTAGACAAGTTACCTAATAAGCGATACATTGGATGTTAGCAATAACTATAAGGAGAAGTGGAATGGATTATGAAATAACTACCCAATCTACAATTTCGACTCACAGTTTTCCCACAGGTACTTACGTATGTACCACCTGCAATATGGCCGTCGATATCAGTTTCGAAGATAGCCACAAGCCACCAACCTGCCCTTGCTGCGAACAACCGGTATTCTTAACCATTGAAGAAGACAAACCACCTGTATCTTCAGCACTTATGTTCACGATTAGATTCTGATTATTTTAGACAAAGACACCAGTCGGTAAAAACTAACTTGGTGTCTTCATATTCGCTAGGTAATTATAAAAAGTGGAAAGTTGCAGTTAAGGAAAAATTCTTAACATCTTCGTCATCCATTTTATAAACATGATAACCGGCACCAATAGCGATTGGTCCAAACAAAAAGTACTCAACACCAACACCGTACATCGGGTCGATACCGTCGTCTTCTACTGTCGTACCAGAAATGTCAGAATTCCAAGAGTGTAGTCCTGCACGACCATAGATATGTAGAGGGCCAAAATCAATGCTTGGACGAACCGCAGCATAAAGTGAACTGGCGCTCAACTCACCGCCCGCAACATCAAATGAACCATGATCAATATAACCGCCTTCAATACCAATAAATGGTAATAAACCCGTACCAACATGAATCTCTGTTGATGTCGAAGTTTCACCATCATAATCGGATTGACCTACCATCGCCCCACCGTAGATTAATGCGTCTGCTGCAGCGGTTGTAGTAAAGCTAGCCAAAGCTATTGCTAATAGAGTTTTTTTCATACCTTACCTTCTTAATTATATTCTGGATGCGGCATAATTTTGCCTCAAACGTTACGTGTTTTTTATCATACTTAGTATAAAGCAATTTTCTTGCCTAACATGCATCAATTGCGTTTTTTATTCTTTTATCCGACACCGGATAAGGCGTACCAAGCTGTTGCGCGAAATAGCTCACCCTAAGCTCTTCAATCATCCAACGTACTTCTTTAACATTTTCCGGAATCGTTATGCCTTTTGGTATTTTATTAAGCAGTTCTCGATAATCTTTTTGAATTGACTCAATTTTGAGCATTTGCAATCTATCTCGGTTCGGATCAATTGGTAACTTCTCCATTCGACGTTCTATTGCTTTTAAGTAGCGTAGGATATCTGGTAATTTTTTCCAACCGCACTCTGTTGCAAACCCCTTAAAAATGAGGCCTTCAAGCTGAGCTTTAATATCTGACAATGCAAACGCCATAGTAAAATCTACTTTGCCTTTTAATTTTTTGTTAATCGCAAAAGCAGTCGTTAAAATAGTTTCTACTTGCTGCGCAATTTTTACGACCGTGTCACCTAATTCAGCTCGAATCGTTTCTTTTAGATTGTTAAATTTCTCAGCTTGCCAAACCAGACCGCCTTGCTCTTCAATTAACTTATCGATACCACAAGCAATACAATCATCTATTAAATCTAGTACTTTGCCATACGGATTGAAATAGAGTCCAAGTTTAGATTTATTGGGCAAATTAGAATGCAAATATTTAATCGGCGACGGTACATTTAATAATATTAGTCTCCTTTGCCCTGCTCTCATCGCTTGTAATTGCTCTTGCTCTGTTTCAAACAGCTTTATCTCTACACTGTCTTTGCTGTCAACAATAGCGGGAAAAGCCTTAACATCGAAACCACCGCGTTTTTGCTGATAAACTTTAGGAAGTTCACCAAAGCTCCACGTATGTAACCCTTGCTGTTCAATATCGTCATCTGCAACTTGTGATAATGTTTTCTGTACCTGCTCTTTCAAGCTCTCTTTTAATTGATGCAGATCTTTATTCTCTTTTAGCTTGCGTCTTTTATGATCAACTGCTCGAAAAGTCATTTTTAAGTGTTCTGGAATTTGCTCTAAGTTCCAGTCATCACGCAACACTTCGGTACCAGTCATTCGACGCAACTCTTTTTCTAGAGCGTCTAATAATGGTATTTCTTGAGCCGTCACTCTTGCCAAAAATGCCTCAGCATAATTTGGTGCAGGAACAAAATTCCGCCGTAAAGATTTAGGCAAAGATTTAATTAAGCTAATCACTAATTCTTTTCGTAGTCCAGGAATCTGCCAATCAAACCCATAAGGCTCGACTTGATTAAGAATGGCTAGTGGGATATGCACTGTTACACCATCAGTATCTTCGCCGGGTTCGAATTGATAGGTCAACTTCAACTTAATACCGTCTTGATACCAGAAATTTGGATAATCTAGATCCGTTACATGGCTAGCATCTCCTCTAAACAGCATCTCTTTAGCAAAATTAAGTAGTTCAGGACTGGTTTTTTGGGTGTCTTTCCACCACTTATCAAAATGTCTCGCAGAAACTATATCCGTAGCGACTCGCTGGTCGTAGAATTCGAACAATTCGTCGTCATCAACCAGAATGTCGCGTCGTCTAGATTTATGCTCTAACTCTTCAACTTCAATAAGCAGCTTTCTGTTATTACTGAAGAACGCATGTTTGGTATCCCACTCCCCTTCAACTAACGCACTTCGAATAAAGAGTTCTCGGCTCAATACCGGATCAATCGTACCGTAATTAACCATCCGCTTAGCAACAATAGGAATACCGTATAACATGACCTTTTCTGAAGCCATAACCGCACCCTGCTTTTTAGACCAGTGCGGTTCACTGTAACTTCGTTTAATTAAATGTTTGGCAAGTGGTTCAATCCATTCGGGCTGAATTTTGGCGACGACACGTCCCCATAGTTTAGAGGTTTCCACCAATTCAGCAGAAATAATCCATTTAGGTTGTTTTTTAAATAAGCCTGAGGCAGGAAAAATATGGAAACGGGCATTACGCGCCCCTTGATATTCGTTCTTTTCTTGGTCTTTTAAACCTATATGAGAGAGTAACCCAACCAATAATGCACTATGAATACTTTCATAGTTACCCGGCTCACTGTTTAACTTGGTATCCATTTCTCTCATAGATTGGTGCAATTGAAAATAAACATCTTGCCACTCACGAATACGCAAGTAATTCAGAAAATCTTTCTTACACTGCTTTCTAAATTGATTAGATGAAAGTTCATTTTGTTGCTGTTGGAGATAATCCCACAGATTAACAAACGTTAGAAAATCAGATTCTTTATCAAAAAAGCGACGATGCTTTTCATCAGAAGCCTGTTTATGCTCAGTTGGACGTTCTCGCGGATCTTGAATCGATAAAGCAGCAGTGATTACCATCACTTCTTTTAGGCAGGAATAGCGAGTTGCTTCAATTACCATTCTGGCTAAACGAGGATCAATCGGCAATTTAGCTAGCTTTCTGCCGATTGCAGTCAATTGTTTCTTGCCGTCTTTGCTACCTGGATTAATGGCACCTAATTCTTCAAGCAACCTAACACCATCTTGAATATTGCGCTTATCCGGAGCCTCAACAAATGGAAAAGCTTGAATATCACCTAGGCCCAATGCTGTCATTTGCAAAATAACGGACGCTAAGTTAGTTCTTAATATTTCTGGGTCGGTAAACTCGGGTCTGGAACAAAAATCTTCCTCTGAATATAACCGGATGCAAATACCTTCTGCAACACGTCCGCAACGACCTTTACGTTGATTAGCACTTGCTTGTGAAATTGGCTCTATAGGTAAACGTTGTACTTTGGTTCGATAGCTATAACGACTAATGCGTGCAGTTCCGGGGTCAATCACGTATCGAATTCCTGGCACAGTCAGAGATGTCTCAGCAACGTTAGTCGCTAACACAATACGTCTACCCGTGTGTGACTGAAATATTTTATTTTGTTCACCAGCGGATAATCGCGCGTATAACGGTACGATTTCGGTATCACGCAAATTTCTTTTATTTAATGCATCGGCGGTATCTCTAATCTCTCGTTCGCCGTTCATAAAGATAAGAATATCGCCAAGTCCTTCTTCACAGAGTTCATCAACGGCACTGAATATTCCATCTAATTGGTCAGTATCATCCGCATCTTCACTATTTAATGGACGATAACGGGTATCGACAGGGAACGTACGACCAGATACTTCAATAATAGGCGCATCAAAAAAATGCTTGGAAAAACGCTCAGGGTCAATAGTTGCAGACGTAATAATAACTTTAAGATCAGGACGCTTAGGCAAAAGATTTTTCAAATAACCTAAGATAAAATCAATATTAAGGCTGCGTTCATGCGCTTCATCAATAATAATCGTATCGTATTGATTTAAAAAACGATCATGCTGAATTTCTGCCAGTAGAATACCGTCAGTCATTAGCTTAATTTGCGTGTTATCTGACACTTGATCGTTAAAACGCACCTTGTAGCCAACGAATTCACCAAGCTGAGTATCCATTTCTTCCGCTATGCGATTCGCGACAGAACGCGCCGCTAAACGACGAGGTTGAGTATGACCAATTAACCCATATTTTCCTCGACCAAGTTCACTGCAAATCTTAGGTAACTGCGTTGTTTTACCAGAACCTGTTTCACCGGCAACAATAACGACTTGGTTTTGTTCTATCGCTTTGGCTATGTCGTCTCTTTTTTGGCTAACGGGAAGTTGCTCAGGATAAACTATCGTAGCCGTTTGTTGTTGTCGCTGCTGAACAACCATCATAGATTTAGCAATATCTAGTGCTATCTCATCAAAAACCGCGTGCTTTGAATCTAGGTTTTTAATTCTGTCGGCACCTTGAATTCTTTTCGATAGTCTAAACTTATCTTTTATGAGGCATTGTTTAAGTGCATAACGTAGTTGAGCCGAACTGTTGTTCTTGCTGCTATCTTTATTAGAACGGTTGGCTTCATTTGTATTCTTAGCAATATTTGGCTGAGATCTTGTATTTGACCCGGTCAACGTAAAACCCTGCTTGACTTAAAAAATTGGCCTGATTGTATCACAGCCACCATAACAACTTGTAGCCTGTTAAGTGTTTACCTTTAGTGATTATTTTGACTATTGCTTTATAGGAAACATGAAGATTATTTACGCTTTTATTAAAATTGTCGCTACAATACGCAAACTTATCCTACTCAAGCGATCTATTGTGAAAACATCTGAATTAATCCAGTTTTTAGTTAACCTTCCAGAGAACACCGATCCTGAAGTTGTTACCGGAGAAGAATGGTTGCCAGAGCAATTAATCAACGCAAGCTTTGATGGCAACCTTGTTAATCTTCATTTTGATAACGCACCAGAAGAAGATGCAGGAGAAATAGAAGCACGAGGCTTTGTTGAACACGAAATAACCATGATAAAGGATAAGATCGTTCAGCTTATGTTTGAGACCAATTTACCCCCCAAAACAAAAGCCGAAATTTTACTAAAACTCATTGTTGTTAGTCATGAAAACAACAGTGATGAAGTGTTAGAAGTTTTAAACAATCCGGCCAATTGGCAGTCTAACTAATCACTTTTCTACCAAGTACGTTATACACTGAGTAGGCAGTAGAACTTAAATTAGCTGAAACTTTTTACTATTGCCCCTACTCCACTAATTAAGCACAGACTCAGAGCAGACCATCTAATCCATTGCTTAGATAAACGATGAGCAACCAGTGTTGCTACCTTGTAACCCAACCATGCAGCAGGTAATAACGGTAAACTCATATAAATATGTTCTACGGTTAGATAACCAACTAACCACTGTACAACTAACGACATAATTGAGCTAAATAGAAAAAATGCAGAAAGGTTGCCGCGAAACTTATTGGCTTCTTGATGTTGCAATAGTATCGCCATTGGCGGCCCACCAATACCGGAACTTGTGCCCATAAATCCGGACAAAAAGCCAGCAATGGCCATTTTATTTCTGGTTGGCTCTATACGAAATGGCAGTAAGCTGACCAACAAAGAGAGTAATACGATAATACCCAACCATAAAGATAACACTTGAACTGAAACATAGGTTAATAAAAGCCCACCAACAACCGAGCCTGGAACACGGCCAATAATGGCACTTTTTAACTCTCCAACCTCAATATTGGAGCGATTTTTAAGTGTACTAAGTGAGGTAATAAATAAAGCGATAATAACAATCGGAACGGGCACATAGTCATTAGATAACAACATAAGTAAGGGTGCGGCTAAAATCGCCAAGCCGAAACCAATCGCCGTTTGTACAAATGATCCAAGAAAAATAATTGCCATTGCAAGCAATACAGGAGAATAGCCATCTAACATATTGATTAAGCTTATAAGTAAAGAGTAAGTTGATACCTAACCTTATAGCATTATTTGTAAAGTATCGTAAGGATCTCTTGAAAAAATAATAAACATCTATATGTTTTAGTAACCAGCAACAACCAAGGCTAACCCATGTTCAAATCTATTAAATCGATGTTTAAAGAATTATTGGAAGGTAACGACTTATCAATAAACCAATTAGATAACCCTGATCTCGCAATTGCTTCGTTACTTTGCGAAGTAGCAGCAGCAGATACAGAGGTTCAGCAAGACGAAGAAAAAGCAAAAATCACGTTACTCTCCCAGTTAGTTAATATCACCGAACAAGAAGCTGAAAGCCTAATAGTACAAGCAAACCAAAATATTAAAGATTCTGTGTCCTTGTATGATTTTACTACTCAATTGCGTCAATTAGAGCAAAATGATCGATTTGAACTGATCAAAGCTATGTGGCAAGTTGCTTATGCTGATGGGGAAATTGATCCATTAGAAGACGCAGTGATTCGAAAAGTAGCAGAATTGCTGTACGTTGATCACAGCGAATTCATTCGCGCTAAGTTAAGTGTAGTGAAGCCTTAACGTAAGGTAATCAATGTTACTTTAAAATAATAACCTGACTATAAAAGAACAAAACGTTGTGTAAAAACAGTCATAGTTGAAAAAGAAAGGGCACAAAGCCCTTTCCTATTTTTATCTAAACCGATTATATTCAACTTAATACGCGATAACTTATCCAAATGCATCCAATCCACAACAGTGAAATATTGCCAACTATAGAATAGTCAAAGCAAGTTTTGCTAAATTGTAAGCGTCTACATAGCCAGAATGCTGCCTACCTTCCCAGTCAATCCCTTTAGATTCTTGTGCTTGTTTATGCCCTATTCTTTTATCTTTAAGTCGATTTTGTACACGAAACAATGTTGCTAAGTTAATGTACTCTTGGAACGGAACGGACAGACCTTTTTGTTGGCATTCTAGACTAAGCACTAAGTCATCTCGTCCCCAAGCGGCATATATTTTATTACGACCGCCAAAATTCTTAACCATTGTCTTTAACACACGGTCGAGTGGACGGCCTTGTTTTTCAATTTTCTTGGCAGTAATTCCCGTTAGCTCGGTACAAAAATCCGACACTTCATCATGTTGTGGTTGAACATAATATTGTGCTCGCTTCACTATCTGTTGAGTCACTAAATCAATTTCAGCCAAACCTATTTCGATAATTTCACCGGTACTACCTACCCCGTTGATATTCCAGCAACACATCTCTAAATCAAAGCATACAATTCTATTATAATTCATGAATAACCTTTTGGTTGGTTACTCTGGCAAACGTTCATTATGACTTTTCTCCCAGTTTTACACTGCCATCACTGGCAAACCAAAGTGCTTGTTTTCTTCTTCTCGCCAATAGTATTGGACCATCATCATAAAATAAAAAATTCTTCCAATTTTGCTTAAAAACAAACCACTTAGTTTCGATAACATTATATTTTTCATAACAAAAATAAACGGTTACATCATCTTGCCAATCAATATGTTGCAGAATTTCTTCAGGTAGCGCATTGTCGTCACTTTCCCATTCACTCATCCAATCAACAACATTAAACCAGCTATTAGTTTTTGTCGGCCAATCTTGATTAGAAAACCTCTCAGAATCAGGACTTTGTGCGCTAACATTCTCTTTCCAAAATTGGGCTGATCTTTCTGCTGTCATTGGCTTTATCAATGAATGAAGAGACTCATCAACCGGCATTGAATGGTGAGTGAAGATCCACTTCCGATGATATTCATTAAAATTCAAGTACGACATTAACTTTCCTAAATTGCTCAAATACAAATCACGCTAATCTTAAATATCGTCCAAACTACCTAAGACGAATTACTAGTCACTCGCTAAATTTATGGCTTTAGCCAACCTTTTTCTACCGAATCATCAATCATTTGTAGTGCTTTTTGCCAAAGTACTGTTGAGCCGTTTTCGATTCGACCATTAATATTGATAACTTGTTGCCTTTCAATTCCGTGTTCTAACCAACTTTGTCCTTGATTGTGATAATTCATCAACATCGGAATAACTCGATCTAATGCCTTGGCGAATTTTGCATCGGCAGATTCAGCGGTTTCAAATTCAAACCAAATACCTTTCAGCTGTTCCGCTTGGTCGGCGGGCAGCATAGAAAACAAGCGTTCAGCCGCTTTCACTTCATTTTCTTGTTGATCTTTAGATGCAACAAGGTCGTAGACGAACGTATCGCCGGCATCTATCTCAACTACATCGTGTAGAAGCAACATCTTGACCACTTTGCTAATATCCACCGGCTCGTTGGCGTGTTCTTGCAATATAATCGCCATCAATGCAACATGCCAACTGTGCTCTGCACTATTTTCAAATCGTTTATCTGCACTTTTAACTCTAGTTCGCCTTAATACAGATTTTAATTTGTCTAGTTCCATTATCAATTCAAGCTGTTGGCTCAATCTATCGTTTGTCATTTTTATCTCGCCAGTGAGGATTAATTAATGCAGTAAGGTAGTGATCCTGCCACTGCCCATTAATCAATAAATAGTCTTTGGCTAAGCCCTCTTTTTGAAAGCCTTGCGACTTTAAAACCGCAGCACTTTTTATATTGTTGGGCATATAACTTGCCGAGATTCGATGTATATTTTGTTCCTTAAACATCCATTGACACGCAACATTAAGTGCCTGTCGCATATAACCATAACCTTGAGCGTCTTTATCCAGTGAGTAGCCCACACTACAAGAATGTAGAGGAAAACGAATGAGGCTGCTAAAAGAGATAGTGCCTATCATTTCGCCAGTTTGTTGTTTTAGGATAAGGCAATAAAAACCAAGTTCTAAAAGATGCAGCTCCGTTAGTTTTATCAGCTTCTTTTCCCATCCTTCTTCAGTGAAAAAAGCGGCTTCTCTAGTGGGTTCCCATGGTTTTAAATGTTGTTTATTTTTAATGAAATAATCACTGATTAATTTTGCGTCTTCTTTTCTAGCCAAACGTATCTGTAGATCACCAACTCGTTTGTCAAGACGTTGAAATTTGTATTGCTTCCACATTATTGTTTCTTAATTCCGTATTCTCGTAGTTTATTGGCAATCGAAGTGTGCGAAACCCCTAAGCGTTTAGCTAATTTGCGGCTGGACGGGAATGATTGATACAATCGATCTAGAATTTGAGATTCATAATCACTCATTATTTCATCTAACGATCCTTCTAAATTAACCCCAGTACGACCGGATATTGTTGATTCAACTTTAGGAAGTTGGAAATCCTCAATTCGCAATGAAGAACCATTAAACTGAGTAATTGCTCGTAGAACTGTATTTTCTAACTCTCTAATGTTACCCGGCCACTGATAATTTGAAAGTGATTCTACTACCTCGTCATCAAGATCAGGTTTCACAATACCAAGCTCAAGCGAATATCGTGTAATAAACAAATCCAGTAATATTGGCACATCACTTGCTCTTTCTCTTAACGCGGGAATCGAAAGCGTCAAAACGTTCAGACGGTAATATAAATCTTCTCTAAACTTACCTTGTTCAGTTAACTCAGCCAAGTTTTGTTTAGTTGAAGCAATAACACGAACATCCACATGAATTTCATGCTCTTCACCAACGCGACGATAGGTACCATCTTGTAAAAATCGTAGTAATTTGATCTGTAAATGCGGACTCATTTCGCCAATTTCGTCCAGGAAGACAATACCACCATCCGCTTGCTCAAATATGCCTTTGTGCGCTATCTCGTGGTTAAAAGCGCCCGCAGCATGGCCAAATAGTTCAGTTTCGGCTACATCATCTGGCATAGACGCACAGCTCAACACCAAAAAAGGTTTTGTTGAACGCTCAGATCGAGCGTGGCAAGCACGAGCTATCATTTCCTTACCAGTACCGGTTTCACCTTCAATCAACAAAGGCTGATCAAGCATTGACAGTTTCTTTGCTTGCGATATTAATAATTTATGACGATTAGAAATGCCGACAAAGTGATCAAATCCAATGGAATTTGATTCAGGTAAAAAGTGGGTCGATAACTTCGATTGTAAGGTCGACTTTAAGCCTACTACCGCACTTGCTAATACCGACTCATCACTGTCTTCACCACTGATATACACAGGAGTAATATCTAAAATATAATCTAAACCGCCAATAACAACGGGCACTCGAGTACGATTTACCGCCCCCTCGATCCAGTTCAAAAAACTGAAACTGGGTATATACTCATTAATTTGATGGCCAATAAGCTCATCCGCTCTTTTGCTTAATAGCTCACACGCAGCGTGGTTTACCGTGTCAATGCTGCCTTTAAGGCTAATAGACAGTACAGGTTCAGGCAAGTTAGCAAGTAATGAAACCAGTTCAGTGTTATGTCTTTCACTTGGCATAAAGCGTACTTTTCGTACATCAGTCACGCCATTAATACGTCTAATCTGAGCCATCAATTCACTGAAAGCTTCAAATTCTATCTCTCGGCAACTTAAATAAATTATACCGACGACATCAATTTCTATCCCTCGCAAATCGATATTCCGCGAAACTAAAAGCTCAAGTAGTTCTTGAGTTAATCCCAGCCTATCTTCACACAATACTTCAAGGCGCACAGAAAACTCCATCAGGGTGTCAGGAAAAGTTGACACCAGTTTGTATTAACACCTTTACGCAGTCAAGTTGATAAATACAAACTCAGTTGATTATCTGAACGTTCAAAAAAGACCGCTATAACGTCTTTTTGAGTTTAGTAAGCAACAGCTTTCTGATTTCACCAAGACGAACTTTACTATCTTGATTCCAAGGAATAGGACGCAAAAGTGCCATAGCACGAATACCTAATCGTGCAGTTAAGATCCCAACACCAAACCCTTGAGCGACTCGAGCAGACACTTTTCCTGCTAAATCCATAGATAGTAAATCAATACTGGCATCAGTCGCCACTTCACTTGCACCTGCTGCCGCCATGTTGGTTAGCACTAATTTAAACAACTGTATGCGCGACCAATAACCCAGTTCAACACCATAGATTTCGGCAAGTTGATCAATAAGCTTAAAATTACGCCAAGCGACTAACAGTATGTCGGCCACAGCTAATGGACTTACTGCAACTAAAACCGCCGCTTCTGTCGACAATTTAGCCACAATTTTTTTAGCTTGTTCATCTTGCTGAGCAACCACCATACCTTCATACATATGCAAAATTTCAGCATCATTGTGTGTTTCATTGATGGCTTTTTCCCAACGAACAAAATTCGGATTTTCATCACTTACACCGGCTTGCTCGGCTAATTTTTGACAAAACGATTTCCCTTGTCCAAAACCTGAACTATGTAATAACGATTCGCTCTGTTCATGAATGGAAAAATGGTGTCGTAAACGACGTAATTTCAATAACTCTCGGCCTATGGCGGTAATACCTAACCCTGCTAAACCAGCGATAAATGCCGTCCACCCTATCGCCAGCCAATCTGATGACTGTATTGCAGAGTAAATAGAATCTATGGTTTGCCACGCAATTAATCCGGAAAACGTCATAACCATTGTCGATACCAACCAACGTTTTTTAGCTTTAGGACGAATAACATCCTCCAACTGACTTTCAACTGAATCGGAAAGTTGGTCTTGCTCAGCAGGGGTTGGAATAAATGCGACTTGTTGCTCAAATGTTGCTTTGGCTGTTAGCTCAATCTCTTCTGTCTCAGTTTGGTCTAGAGTTTTTTTCTCTTTATTTTGTTTATCTAAGGCGTCGTCTCTCAAATCATGGCTAAATACTTGTTTGGTTTTATATTCTGTCATTTGAGTTTATCTCCAATTAGATATTGCAACGCTTTATCTATTCTCACATGTTTTAAAGCCGTTTCGGGACCAGATTCCATCGGCCTAAAACTGGTAAATTCAAAGTTATTTTTTTGCCAATAATCTGCTTTAGGCAGTTTTTTAGGTACCTCTCCTGGATAAAGTGTTATTGGCTCACCACTTAAAGTTGTGCCTTGTAATGCAGGAATATTGTCGTCTCCATTGGAAATAAAACCGGCGGTAGTCGCTTTAATTGAAGAGAGCGTCATACATTCCATTGCTATATTTTCAAAAGCAGCATGCTGCCATGAAGGATGAATCATTTGTTGCAGAAGAGAAAGCAAGGAAGCATGTTGATCGGGCGTGACGTGATCAGCTTTGGTGCTCGCAAATAACACTCTATCGATTCGCGGAGAAAACATTCTTTTCAATAAAGAACTACGACCATAACGAAAACTTTTCATAATTTGTTCTAAAGCACTTTTCATATCGTTGAACGATTCATGGCCAGCGTTCAATGGTTGTAAACAGTCTACTAGCACTATTTGTCTATCAAACGTTGAAAAATAATCACGATAAAAACGCTTAACAACTTTGCTTTGGTATTCTTTATATCGCGCTCTGAGCATGCCATACAACGAATTACTTGCTACTTGTTTTAGCTCTTGTTCACTTGCTTTAAAAAGCAAAGGGAAAAATTGTAGTACCGGTGCATCTTTTAGTTCTCCCGGTAACACAAAACGTCCCGGTTGCACCCAATGCAATCCATTGGCTTTGCAGTCGTATAAATATTGGGTATAGGCTGCTGAAATTCGTTCTATTTGCTTTTCATTTGCATCCGAAAGTGGATCAAGATCTTGCAATGTTGAAAGCCATTCTTGAGCCAATGACGCTCTTATACCAGTCAACGAATCGAATTGAGTCTGGCTCCATTGTTCAAATGTCATATTTAACAACGGCAGGTCTAATAACCATTCTCCCGGATAATCAATAATATCTAAATAGAGCATAGAGGAATCTGTCAGTAACCGTTTTGCGCCTTTGCTAGGCTTATATCTCAATGCTAATCTAATTTCGCTGACATCGGTTGTCGGTTCTGGCCATTCAGGCAGATCAGATTGTAATGACTCAATCGCATTATCGTAAGCGAAACGTGGCACTAGCATATTATTTTGTGGCACCCTTTTGGCACCGATAAGCTTTTTGTCTCGTGCTGCGGTGAACAATGGCAAATTATCGTCGGTAGAAATATGCAGCAATTGGTTGGTCAATGAAGTAATAAAAGCCGTTTTACCCGCTCGTGAGAGCCCAGTCACGGCCAAACGCAAATGGCTATCCATGCCACGACGAAAAAGATCATTCACTTCTTGACGAATTTTCTTCATTGATTCAGTTACCCCTTATAATAACAACGGAAAGTGGACAAATGGATAAATAATAACTGTATACAAAACTAATTGATGTTGTAACGATATTGAGTTTTTCACACTATAGATATTTTGTACAAAGTGTTTATACGACAGAGTAATAGACAAGGATATAGAAAGGAAAAAAACTAAAATGGCCATTCAATCGAGCGGTCATTTTAGTTTTCATAGCAAAAAATTAATCATCTTCTATCAGTTTGTAAATGACAAACAATGACAATTCAAGCAGCAATGTTGTTACGACACTTATCATCACCCACTGCTGACTAAACACGCCAATGCCATGTAAAATTAAATCTCTTACAACAAAGAAGCCAACAATAATGGCAATAACTATCTGTAAAAACTGGACAAAACGAGGCATTTATATTCCTTCCTTGTTATTTATTTTCGGCTATAACTGTCTTTAAGCAGCGATGAATAACCTGTTATGCTCAAACGGTTGAGTCTCAAACTGCATTTAGATAATAGTATTTAAACAGCGACTCTATTTATTAAATACCATACCTTTGATAAATCAAGAAAAAACGTAAGTTTCCTCACGTTTTTTCAGATATAAGAACATTATTTAGACGCTTCCGCGATTTTTACCTTCCATGTATCTGGGCCAATTTGATGAGCATTGGCGCCACGAGAATCAACCGCAACGGTTACCGGCATATCTTCTACATCAAACTCATAAATAGCTTCCATACCCAGTTCTTCAAAAGCAACTACTCTTGCCTTTTTAATGGCTTTCGCCACCAAATAAGCCGCGCCGCCAACGGCCATCAGATAAACAGCTTCATGTTGTTTAATCGATTCAATCGTCGCCGGACCACGCTCTGCCTTACCGATCATGCCCATTAAACCTGTTTCTTCCAACATCATGTCGGTAAACTTGTCCATTCGGGTGGAGGTTGTTGGACCGGCAGGGCCGACCGCTTCATCACCAACAGCATCAACTGGACCAACGTAGTAAATAAACTTGCCTTTAAAATCGACACCATCAGGTAAACCTTCACCACTTTCTAGCAGACTTTGAATGCGCTTATGCGCCGCATCACGTCCGGTTAGAATTTTTCCGGTTAATAATACTGTCTCTCCGGTTTTCCATTGTTTAACTTGTTCTTTGGTCACTTCATTTAGGTTTACACGACGAGTGTTTTCACCAGCTTCCCACGTAATTTGAGGCCAATCTTCCAATTTAGGTGGTGTCAATTCCGCAGGCCCCGTTCCATCAAGTGTAAAGTGTGTGTGGCGAGTTGCCGCACAATTTGGGATCAAACAAACAGGTTTAGACGCCGCGTGAGTAGGCGCTGTTTTAATTTTTACGTCGACAACGGTAGTTAAACCACCAAGACCTTGCGCGCCAATTCCCAGTTTGTTTACGCGGTCGAAAATATCTAATCTTAGTTCTTCTTCTGCATTAGATGGACCACGTTCTATCAATTCTTGAATGTCGATGTGTTCCATTAATGACTCTTTAGCCAATACCGCTGCTTTTTCAGCCGTACCACCAATGCCTATTCCTAACATACCTGGAGGACACCAACCTGCCCCCATTGTCGGCAAGGTTTTTTCTACCCATTCGGCAATATCGTCGGATGGATTTAACATCACCATTTTAGTTTTGTTTTCAGAACCGCCGCCTTTAGCCGCTATTTGTACATCAACTTTATCGCCTGGAACCATATTAATATGTACTACCGCTGGCGTGTTGTCTTGGGTATTGATTCGCTTGCCCGCTGGATCAGAAAGAATAGAGGCTCGCAGCGGATTATCTGGGTTGGTATAAGCTTGACGAACGCCTTCATCCACCATCTCTTGTACCGTCATATCACTGTCCCACTGAACCTTCATTCCAATGTTAACAAAACATGTGACGATACCTGTGTCTTGACAAATTGGACGTCGCCCTTCGGCAGACATTCGTGAATTAATAAGGATCTGTGCCATCGCATCTTTGGCTGCTTGGCTCTCTTCTTTCTCGTAGGCTTTTTCAAGGGCTTGTACGAAATCCAGTGGATGATAATAAGAGATATATTGAAGTGCATCAGCAACACTGCTGATTAAATCTTGTTTACGAATGACTGTCATTGCTTGCCTCTTTTATTTCGTTATGTATTCAGAAGATGAGTCACCATCAAGTGAATATTATTTAATTTTTAAATTATGATACTCTTGCTAACAAGTTAGCGCCATTCAGTGATTAAAGCCTTTGTCACAAATTAAACAAATGAACAACGATAAAAAACACGATATCAAAACAATGCCACTCGACTATCATCGTCAACTGGCCAACGCATTTTTTGCTCCCATTGCTAATAAGCCATGGTCAATGCTACTTCGATCAGCTTCCTCGGCTCATCCAGATAGCCGCTACGATATTCTAGTCGCTCAGCCAATCGCGACTTTAGTGACCATTGATAACCAGACTACCATTAAAGTTGGTCAATCTGTAAAACGTTCGGCTGACGATCCGTTTACGCTTATTCAGCAGCAAGTCAACTCGTTATTACCTACTGTTTCCAATAATAACTTAAATTTACCCTTTATTGGCGGGGCGCTTGGTTACTTTGGTTACGATTTAGGACGACGAGTGGAGTCGCTGCCTAATCTAGCAGAAAAAGATATTGACGCTCCAGATATGGCGGTGGGTATCTACGATTGGGCTATTATCGTTGACCACCAAGAACAAAAAGCTTGTATGGTCGGTGACAACCTAAATTTTCATCTGCGCTGGCTTCAAAGTCAGCAACAGACGCAAGACACTTTTGAGCTTACATCAAGTTGGCATTCCAACATGTCAAAACAAAGCTATACAGCCAAGTTCGATAAAGTAATGGGCTATTTACTTTCTGGTGACTGCTACCAAATTAACCTAGCCCAACGTTATCATGCACAATACAAAGGCTCACTTTGGCAAGCCTACCAGCAGTTAGAACATCATAATCAAGCGCCTTTTTCTGCATTTATCCAATTGGAAAATGCCACCGTGCTAAGTGTTTCTCCTGAACGATTTTTACAGATACAAGATCAAAATATAGAAACTAAACCGATTAAAGGCACCAGACCAAGATCAAACAATAAAATTCAAGATATGGCCAATGCCTCTAGTCTTGCGACAGCGGAAAAAGATCAAGCAGAAAATTTGATGATTGTTGACCTGCTGCGCAATGATATTGGGAGAGTAGCTGAACCCGGTTCGGTTGATGTACCAGCACTGTTTCAAATAGAAAGTTTTCCCGCTGTTCATCACCTAGTCAGCACAGTAACAGCGAAACTAGACAGTAATTTCAGTGCCATGGATTGTCTAAGAGCATGTTTCCCCGGAGGTTCAATTACGGGTGCGCCCAAGGTTAGAGCGATGGAAATCATCGAAGAACTAGAGCCGCATCGGCGTAATATTTATTGCGGTAGTATCGGTTATATCAGTCGTTGTGGAAAAATGGATACCAGTATTACTATTCGAACCTTGGTTGCAGAAAACGATTCTATTTATGCTTGGGCTGGGGGGGGATTAGTGGCGGACAGTAATGCGGAAAGTGAATACCAAGAAACCATCGATAAGCTCAGTAAAATACTCCCTATACTGGAAAACCTCTAACTGGTCGGTTTACAGGAGCATTTAGTCTGTGAAGACGGATCGGTTTATAAGACTGGCAGGTTAATTTAAATAATTGGCTGGTCAAACCAATAGTGTATAGAAATAGCTATTAAGCTAATGGAAAAGGAAATATAGGCATGGATCGTTCAACACTCTTAACCCACTTTAATTTGTATCTACCAGTCGATTACCATGCCGAATCACTACAACGACTGAAAAACATGCAAACAGAGACATTACGGCCTGCGGCGGTGTTAATCGGTTGTGTTGAACGAGCCAACGGTTTAAATATTATTTTAACTAAGCGAGCCCGTCATTTACGCCATCATCCGGGACAAATTAGCTTTCCAGGCGGTAAGCTTGAGAAAACCGATACGTCACTGGTGCATACTGCTATTCGAGAGTCGGAAGAAGAAATTGGTCTACAATCCGATTGGATCGATATTATTGGTTCATTACCCCCCCTTATGACGTTTAGTAAGTTTATGGTAACACCAATTATCGCTTTGATAGATCATCGTTACCAAACCAAAATTGATCGAAATGAAGTGGAAACTGTTTTTGAAGTGCCTGCTAGCCATCTATTCGATATTAGACAATTGTATAGCCAGATTTTTCAATTCAAATCTTATTCGCATCGTGTATTTGCCATTCCATACAAACAACATTTTATATGGGGTGTCACCGCACAAATTATTCAAGCGCTTCAATTGCAGTTAGCAAGCTCCTCAATTGAGCTTAAAAGCAACATTTAGCGCATAGCAGACCTATTTACACAGCAGCTTTTTACCTTTACTCGCATATTTTGTACTCAGTTGTTGTTTATTTTCATTTTTTCTTGGTTTATTTGTCATTTATGCTTGAAGCTATTCATGTGACAGGTAATATCTCACCTTGAATAAAAATATGACACTTATTAGCTGCGATGCTGATTTCGATATTATCCATCCTACTATTCGCATCTAATTCTTTATGGAGAATAAAATAAAAATGACTTACGCGCCTGTAAAAGACGTCTTAGGCGGAAAATTGACTGTTGACAGTGAAGTGACTGTTCGTGGTTGGATCCGTACACGTCGAGATTCAAAAGCTGGTATCTCTTTTCTTGCCATCTATGACGGCTCTTGTTTCGACCCGATTCAGGCCGTGGTCCCTAATAATTTAGATAATTATTCTAATGAAGTGTTAAAACTGACCGCTGGCTGTTCTGTTGAAGTAACAGGTACTATCGTAGAATCCCCTGCAAAAGGACAAGATTTCGAGCTAGCGGCAACAGCTGTTAAAGTTGTTGGTTGGGTTGAAGATGCCGACACTTACCCAATGGCTAAAACTCGCCATTCCATTGAATATTTGCGTGAAGTTGCTCACTTGAGACCACGTACTAATGTGATCGGTGCGGTTGCTCGTGTTCGTAACTGTCTATCACAAGCTATTCACCGTTTTTACCATGAAAATGGTTATTACTGGATGTCTGCCCCACTGATTACGTCATCAGATGCAGAAGGCGCAGGTGAAATGTTCCGTGTATCCACTCTTGATATGACCAACCTACCTCGCACCGACAAAGGCGATATTGACTATAACGAAGACTTTTTTGGTAAAGAGACCTTCTTAACCGTATCCGGTCAACTTAATGCCGAAGCGTATGCCTGTGCCTTGAGTAAAGTGTACACATTTGGTCCAACTTTCCGTGCAGAAAACTCAAATACTAGCCGACACTTAGCAGAATTCTGGATGGTAGAACCTGAAGTTGCTTTCGCCGATTTGGACGATGTAGCAAAACTAGCTGAAGATATGCTTAAGTATGTGTTTAACGCCGTACTTAATGAACGCAGAGATGATCTTGAATTTTTTGCTCAGCGTATTAATAAGCAAGCTATTTCACGCCTAGAACAGTTTGTTGATACCGACTTTGCGCAAGTTGATTATACTGATGCAATTCAAATATTGTTAGATTCAGGTAAGACCTTCGAATTCCCTGTTGAATGGGGTATCGATATGTCTTCTGAGCATGAGCGATTCCTAGCAGAAGAGCACTTTAAAGCACCGGTTATTGTAAAAAATTACCCTAAAGACATCAAAGCATTTTATATGCGTATGAATGACGACGGAAAAACCGTTGCCGCAATGGATGTTCTTGCACCGGGCATTGGTGAAATCATTGGTGGCTCTCAACGTGAAGAGCGTCTAGACGTACTAGATAACCGTATGAGAGAAATGAATATCGACCCTGAACACATGAGTTGGTATCGCGACCTTAGACGTTATGGTACGGTGCCACACGCTGGGTTCGGTTTAGGATTTGAACGTCTTGTTAGCTATGTAACAGGTATGTCTAACGTCAGAGATGTTATCCCATTCCCACGTACTCCAAGAAGTGCTAATTTCTAATTCGACGTAATTTAACGCTGTCTATACGTTAATTAACAAAAGAAGCTACTCATGTTATGAGTGGCTTTTTTATTGCTAAATCCCTCCCATTATTGAGAATGACACCCTGTAAAAAACAATAAATACTATTTCATTTAGCCTAAAAATAACCAGAATTCTGACTTACATCATTAATTTCCAGCAAATTAACTTTATTTGTGTTTTTCTGCTTTTTTACGGTTGTCAGCTTTCTTACATACAGGTATAAAGAAAGCAATCCATTACACATTCACACGGAAGAAAAAGATTATGTTTGAGAAAGTAAATGCCGCACCTGCTGACCCGATTCTTGGTCTCACTGAACTATTTAAAAAAGATACTAATCCAGAGAAAATTAACCTAGGCGCTGGTATTTATAAAGATGAACAAGGCACTACCCCTGTTCTTGCGACTGTAAAAAAAGCAGAAGCTGCATTACTAGAATCTGAAAAAACAAAATCTTATCTTACTATTGAAGGTACTGCCGAATACGGATTAGCAGTTCAAAAACTGCTGTTTGGTGCCGATGCTGAAATTGTTAGCTCACAAAGAGCTAAAACAGCGCAAGCACCTGGAGGAACGGGTGCGTTGCGTGTTGCTGGTGAATTTATTAAACGTCAACTCGGTTCACCAAAAATTTGGATAAGCAACCCAACATGGGCTAACCATAATGGTGTATTTACTGGTGCAGGGTTAGAAACTGTACAATACAGCTATTACAACGCTGAATTAAAAGAGAAAGATTTCGCTGGTATGGTTGCCGATCTATCAAAAGCCTCAGAGGGCGATATTGTGTTATTGCACGGTTGTTGTCATAACCCAACAGGAATCGACCCTACACTTGAAGAGTGGCAAGAATTAGCGAAACTTTGTGCAGATAAAAAACTTATCCCATTATTCGATTTCGCATATCAAGGTTTTGCCAAAGGTGTGGAAGAAGATGCGGCAGGTCTACGAGCATTTACTCAATACAATAAAGAAATGTTGGTTGCGAGTTCATTCTCTAAAAACTTTGGTCTGTATAATGAACGTGTTGGTGCATTTACTCTTGTGGCAGAATCTAATGAAATCGCAACGACGGCATTCTCACAAGTAAAAGCCATTATTCGCTCAATCTACTCTAACCCACCAGCACATGGTGCGGCAGTGGTTACGACTATCTTGAACAATGCTGAACTTAGAGCAGAATGGGAACAAGAAGTAGCGGAAATGCGAGACCGTATTCAAGAAATGAGAACATTATTTGTTGATACATTAAAAGCAGAAGGCGTAACTAAAGACTTTAGTTTCATTGCACGTCAAAACGGCATGTTTTCATTTTCTGGTCTAAATAAAGATCAAGTAGAACGCCTTAAAGAAGAGTTCTCTATTTATATAGTTGGTTCAGGTCGCGTAAGTGTCGCGGGCATGACTAAAGCTAATATGGGACCACTTTGTAAAGGTATTGCCGCGGTTTTATAGCCAACGCGCTTAAATCAAATTTGAACAACCCAAAGGTCGGCATTTGCCGACCTTTTTAATAGGCTATATGTTTAATTAACCAATCCATTCTCGACTGCGTATTTGGCCATTTCGGCGGTAGAATGAATATTCAGCTTATGCTTGATATTTTGTCGGTGAGTTTCTACTGTGCGATAACTTATGCTCAATAACGTAGCAATTTTTTTACTGCTACTGCCCTGCGCAACTAACTTTAAAACCGCTTCTTCGCGTCGACTTAACGGATTTGCTTTTGGCGCTGATGGAATAATTTGTTCCGCAAACAAAGTTTGAGTTGTCGATTCACAAAAGTAAGTTGAACCTAAATTCACAGTTTTAATCGCTTGAACCATTTTAATCGCTGAAATTTCTTTTAGCATGTAACCCACCGCACCCGCTTGCATTACATTCATAATGTATTCACGGTTATCATGCATCGTCAGCATCAATACTTTTACTTTTGGGTGTTCTTCTTTTATCAACTGAGTTGCTTCTATACCATTCATTACTGGCATACTGACATCCATCAAAACCACATCAGGCTCAAATTGTTTGACTAACTCTATCGCTTTCAAACCATTGGATGCCGTAGCCACGACTTTAATTTCTGGTTCAAGTTCTAGTCTAGCCATAAATCCTTCGAGCACGACTTGATGGTCATCTACAATTATTATTCTTATCGCTGTTTCCATACCATTAACCCATCCAAATTAAGCAATACTGTAATTTCCGTACCAAGCTGCGGTTCACTCGATAACTCAAATTCGCCACCAATAAATTCGACTCTTTCACGCATATTGCGCAAACCAATGCCATTTTTCACCGAAACGTCTGATTCATTAAACCCTTTACCATCATCGCGAATAATCAGTTGCAGCATGTCACCTAACTGGCTCAGAATAACGGTAATCTTAGACGCTTGTGCGTGTTTTTCTATATTGGTTAACGATTCTTGCGTCACTCGATACAAGGTGGTCGCAATTTCTGAATGCAATTTGCCTTGTTGAGTATCAAATACAGTTTCTATTTCAATTTCTGTATGTAACTTAAAATCTTTTAGTAACGTCGTTAAAGCCGCTTCTAAGCCAATATCATCTAAAGCACTCGGCCTCAAGTTATGAGATATTCTTCTCACCTCATTAATCGCCATTGATAAAGAACGTTGAGACTTTACGATATGTTGATTAAGGTCGTCACTCATTGCAATTGAATCTAGTTTATTATCGAGCAATTCCAAATGACACTTACTTGATACTAACAGTTGATTTATTCCATCGTGCAACTCTCGTGCTAGATGTTTTTTTTCATCTTCTTGGAACATTACCGTTTTATGCGCCAACTCTTTTAAGTTTCGGTCAGCTAATCGATGTTCATGTAAATTAATTGCTAGCGTTAGCACAATAATCACAGCGACCGTAACGGCTAAAATAGAGACTACAGAGAAAAACGTGGTTTCAATATTGCTGTTCACCGTCTGCTGCATTTCAAGAACTTTAGTACTAATGTCTTCTATATATAAGCCTGTGCCAACTGTCCATTGCCATTTTTCCAACCAAGTGACGTAACTGAGCTTCTGCACCACTTCGTTAGTCGAAGGTTTTTGCCATAAATAGTGATGAAAGCCTCCACCCGATTGAGCCTTAAATAGCAGAGCTTCAATAAGAAAATCACCGTTATTATCTTGCAGATCAATAAGGTTCTGACCAACTAGAGATGGCAAGATAGGATGAACCAGATTTGTCCCATTTTTGTCATAAACAAAGAAGTAGCCGTCACTGCCGTAACTCAATTGATTTAATATTTTTTTGACTTGATTTTTAGCTTCATTCTCCGTTAGACGGGTGCTTTGATAGATAGGGTCAATAGCACTAATGGCCATATCAATGCTATCTTTCAATGCGGATTCACTAGCTCGAATCAAGTTTTCACGAAATATTTCGACCTCTTTATTACCGAGAGATTTGGCTTGAAAAATAGAAATCCAACTAATGCTCGCTGAAACCATTATCAACGGAATAAGTGTTAATAAGATTAATTTTACTTTGAGATGCATTGTATTCCTTGAATAAAAAAGCCGCTCATCAGTAGGAGCGGCTTCATCATATCAAGTTATGTTAACAAATTGTAATTACATGCTTTTAAGCTCGTATTTGATCACATTCCGTAGAAACTTGGGAAAATCAAAATACTGATTAACACCGCCATCTGGATCAAAATAAAGGGTAAAACACCACGATAAATATCGGACGTTGTGACACCTTTAGGTGCTACCCCCTTCAAATAAAACAAACTAAAGCCAAAGGGCGGGGTTAAGAAAGAGGTTTGGAGGTTCATCGCGATTAAAATAGCAAACCACACCATATTAATGCCCATTAGCTCAGCAACGGGTGAAATAATCGGCACAATAATAAAACAAATTTCAACGAAATCAATAAAGAAACCTAAGACTAAAATAACCAACATAACGATGATTAAGAAGCCCCATTTTTCACCCGGTAGTTCCAGCATCCACTCTTCAACCAGAAGGTCGCCACCAGTATAACTAAATGCCATTGAAAAAGCGGTTGCACCAAGAAGTATTGCGAATACCATGGCCGTAACTTTAACAGTTTCTTTAGAGGCATCGTAAACCATTCTGAAGCTGAATTGCTTATACAATAGTGACAATACGATTGCGCCCATACCACCCAACGCAGCAGATTCTGTCGGCGTCGCGATCCCTGCAAAAATAGACCCAAGCACAACCACAATCAAAGCCAATGGTGGAATGACTGCTTTCAATGCGGTAATCACTTCTTGCTTACGAGATATACTAGAATCTCGTTCAAGAGGCTGAGCGGCTTCTGGATTGAGTTTAGCGTATATCAAGATATATATCACATACGCTGCAACTAAAACAAAACCTGGGCCAATTGCGGCATGGAATAAATCACCAACTGGCACACCTAGAACATCACCTAATAAAATCAATACAATAGACGGAGGAATAATCTGCCCTAACGTACCGGAGGCACAGATAGTGCCACAAGCTAGGCCCTTATCGTAATTATATTTAAGCATCACGGGCAAAGAAATTAGCCCCATTGCAACAACTGATGCTCCAACGACACCTGTTGATGCTGCAAGCAACGCACCAACCAAAACAGTAGAAATTGCGATGCCACCTTTCACCCCACCAAATAAACGCCCCATCGACTCTAAAAGTTGTTCAGCCAATTTGGTTTTTTGCAATACTAACCCCATAAAGACAAACAGGGGTACTGCCATTAGTACCGTATTCTGCATGATCGATTGAATGCGATAGGGCATAAAAGCAAACATGTCGAACCCTTCGGCCCAGACGCCAAATAGCAGTGCAATACCACCGAAAGTGAAAGCAACAGGAAACCCAAGTAATAACGCCAACAAGGCAACTACAAACATGACGATACCGATCATGACTCACTCCCCTGAGATTCTTGAACCATTCTGTTAGGACGAATAATATTATTGAGGGAGCGTAACAATAGCCCTACTCCGCTAACCGCCATAAATAAAAAGCACAGTGGGATCATAGCTTTTATTATCCAGCGATATGGAAGCCCACCTGGATCGCCCGAGGTTTCCCCTAATGCATAACTCTCTTTCGCGAAATCAATTCCATACCAAGCTACCAATAAACAAAAAGGCAGTAATAAAAAAATTGTACCAAGCAGGTCGATAATTGATTGCGCTCTTACTGATAATCTTTCGTAAATAATATCAACTCTAACATGTCCCGCAGCACGAATAGCATAAGGAACACCAAGTAAAAATACCGCCGAAAATAAGTGCCATTCTAATTCTTGGAAAGCGATAGAGACATCATTGAATGCATAGCGCATAACAACATCATAAACGACATTAATAACAAGAAGAATAAATAATACACTGGCTATGACGCCTAATAGATCACCTATACGATTGAACATCTGTTCCATCTTGATCAGACTTCTCATTCCGTACTCCGTGGAATATATAATTAGAAAATATAACGCTGCCTAGTGGCAGCGTTCGCTATTATTATGGATTTCTACTCTATCTACTAGACCAAGCGGTTAGTTTTCTTGTTCTTTTTTGCCAATTTCCAATTATTTCGTCGCTGCTTGGCTATTTAGGTATGCTCGATGAGAAATATCAGTCCAAGAACGCACTTGTTTTAGGTAACTTGCTTGAGATTCTTGAATCTCTTTTGTTAATGGATCAGTCGCCGCATGCTCAGCTAAAAGTTTATCGTTCGCTGCGCGCATCGCTTTCATTACTTCTGGTGGGAAGTCTTTAACCTGAACATCAGGATATTCTGTTTTAATCGATACCCAGTTTTTTCCACTTTCATGCGTTGCTTGCGTGTACATATCATAAGCCGCAGTACGCATCGAAATTCTAAGAATTTCACGAAGGTCATCTGGCAATTTTTCCCATACACGCTTATTGACTAAAAACTGCAGTTCAGAACCTGGCTCGTGCCATCCAGTATAATAATAAGGTGCAATTTTATGGAATCCCATACGTAAATCTAACGATGGACCGACCCACTCTAATGCATCAATCGTTTTACGCTCCAAAGAGGTATAAAGTTCTCCCGGTGCAATATTGGTTGGTTTTGCGCCCAATTCCGCTAATACTTCACCAGCAAATCCTGGAATACGCATTTTTAACCCTTTGAGATCATCCAAGGTGTTAATTTCTTTTTGAAACCAGCCGCCCATTTGAATATCAGTGTTACCGCCAGGAAAAGACAGTAGGTTATGTGGCGAGTAGACTTTATCCATTAACTCCATACCGCCGCCATGATAAAACCATGCATACTGTTCAGATGGCGTCATACCAAATGGCATAGATGTGAAATAGAGTGTATTCGGTACTTTTCCCTTCCAATAATATGAGCCTGAATGCCCCATGTCATATTGGCCAGATTTCACCATATCAAACACACCTAATGGTGCTTTGTGTTTATTGGCTGAATCTATACGAATAACTAAGCGTCCGTTGGACATTTTCTCTGCCATCTCTGCCATGTTTTTAGTTGCATCACCAAAAACAGGAAAGTTTGGCCCCCATGTTTCAGCAAGTTTTAATCTATATACTTTATCTGCTGCTGTTGCACTCGTTGCAACCAAAACAGAACAAGCAGCGGCTACTATCGCTGTACCTGTAAATACTCGTTTCACTGATTTCAAAATTAGGCTCATCTCTACGTCCTTTGTGGTTTTATTCTTGCTTATTTTAAATAAGCAGAGTCAATAACAATGAACAATTTATGAATGCTATAAAATGAGAAAGAACACGCAGTAGAGTAAAATTTTTCGAGGTTAAAATACTTAAGTCGTACGTAGTTATACGTAATCTATATTGCACAAGAAATAGCAACCAATTGATTATAAAAGTTTAAAAATTAAAATATTTAACACGAGTTAATAATTTCACTTACGTAAATACCAATAGATAATTTAAATTATTTGTTACAAATATGTGATATCACGCAGTAAAACCTGACGAGAAGTCGAGTATTGATGAGAAGTTAAAACCAATAATGTAAAAATTTGATCATAAAACAGACAAAAGCCCCTTAAGGGGCTTTTGTCTGTTTTAACTTAACTTCAGCAATTTAGAACCTATGTTCAAATTAAATTGCTTTATAGTGCACTTTGTTACCAGAAAGTTGAATCTTCTCTACTAAATTTTCTTCTAACAATTTTTTGAGTGCACCTGTTGCCCAAGACGCCGCTTTTGCTTCTTCTTGACCTGCTTCTATTCCAATGCTCTTAGAGTTGATTCCTTGAGGCTGTTTTAGAACAATATCTAGGACTTGTTGTTGCTTAGGCGTCAAGCTTACCGATTTCGCTCGATCAGAAACAGTAGGTTTTGCTTCCGCTAGCATAGGCTCGGTTATTGATGCCGCTGAATTTAATATTTCTTTAGTTTTATTAGCCGTAGTAATAACAGTGGCTTTTAGTTGTTTTTGCAGTTTCATCTGCACTTTGCGTTTGTGAGCAAGTCTCATTTATATATTTCCCAAATTCACTACCTAAGCAAGTTTAAATCGTTAGCATTCGGTTTTAATCGACGTATTAACATCAGCAATTAAAGCGCCACTAAGTCACGTAAATAAGCAAAATAACGACAAGCTAGCGACCTAAATTTTAGTAGTAGTAAATAAATTATATTAGCGATAAAAAATAAAGGCGCATTTATAACAAAAACAGCACACTATTTATAGTACTAGCCATTAGCCAGATTAATAAATAAACAAATATGAATGTTTTTAATCATAACCTTGGGCGTTTTTTGAACTTACTTTTATTGAAATAAGAATTTCTATTATGGGTAAGTAATACTCACGCCCGGGTTATTTAAGGCAAGATTAGTAAAGCGGCATTTCGTCAGCGACAAATGGATTGGTTTTACGCTCTTTACCGAAAGTAGACATCGGTCCGTGTCCTGGCACAAATTCAACATCGTTACCAAGCGGCCAGAGTTTATTTTTAATCGAAGAGATAAGTGTAGCGTGGTCACCTTGAGGAAAATCACTTCTTCCTACGCCTCCGGCGAACAACACATCACCGACAAAAGAAATTTTTGCATTCGCGTTGTACAGTACAACATGACCAGGTGTATGACCGGGAGTGTGATAAACATCCAACGACAAGTTACCGAAAGAAATGGTATCCCCTTCTTCTAACCACTGCTGTGGTTCAAACGCCTCGGTAAGGGGAAAACCAAACATTTGACTTTGTCCCTCAAGCCCTTGCAACCAAAAATTGTCTGCTTTATGTGGACCAATAATATCAACAGATAGTGCCTCGGCGAGCTCTTGAGCGCCACCCACATGGTCAAGGTGTCCGTGAGTTAAAACTAAATTGACTACATCAACTTGTAATTCGTTGATCAGCATAATGAGTTGCTTAACATCCCCGCCAGGATCGATAACAATACCTTTCATGGTTTCATCGCACCAAACAATAGAGCAGTTTTGTGCGTAAGAAGTGACAGGGACGATTTGATATTTAAGACTCATAATTTTGCTCATATAATTAAACTAATAGCAAAACTATGACATTGCAGAGTGGATATTACAAGCGAGTTACCAAGTTCGAACGGGTCCTGTATCGATATGAACAAAATTACTGTTGGGATAGTATCCGACTCCACCCATGGCAAGCCCTCGAGCAGCATCACGTACGTCACTCAAACGCACCCCTTCTAAACGAAAATCCATTGCTTTACCTAACATATGGAAACTTTTTTTCGCAACACCACTATTATTTGACTTTGATCTCAATGCTTCATTGGTTGCAGGTGAACGATAACCAGAGATAATTTGAATTTCAGCATCGGTTTTCAACACACTTTGTATATTATGTAATTGAAGTATTAACTGTTCATCCATTTGATAAATTTCATTTTTTCTGAAATCACGGCAAATATGATTAATCTTACTAAATTCGCTTGTCGTTATCGTCTTATTGGCCGAAATGACTGTATTCAGCACTTCACCAGTATGCAAATTATTAAACCTCATCTCACCATTATTATGTAAGACTTGATTGAGCTGTGTCTGCTTAGTCGTTGATTTATTATCACTAATAAGGCTAGCAAATGCACTAGAAGGGATACAAACTGCAAACGCAGCTGTACCACTGACACGTTTCAAAAATTCACGGCGATCATTTTTTGTAAAAGACATATAAGAATTAGTTATTAAATTAACAGTTAATAAATTATTTTTGGCAAACTAGCCTATAAATCGAACAGCGTCAAACAAACGGATCACACTTAGCATCAAACACCGATTAAATAACTCGAATTGTCAGTAGTTTTATCAACGTTTTTATTAACCTAAGCCAACTGTCAATTTTGTGTTAAAACTAACGTTGATGGCACTTTGTCATAATCGTATATGTCTTTTCTATACTGGACAACGTCATCTTTAATCCATGCTGTTTGATACACTAAGTGGACAGGAATTTGCTGACGTAACGCAACTTTAGCACTAACTGGCGGGCCGATAGACTGTTTTGGCGGTTCAATACCTTGAACCTGCATTAAGGTCTTCGCAAATTTATCTGCATATTGCACTCGAATACAGCCGGCACTGAAGGCTCTATAGGTTTTATTAAATAAATATTTAGCTGGCGTATCATGTAAGTAAATAGCTCGTGCATTGGGTGTATTAAACTTCAATTCACCTAGTGCATTTTGTTTGCCTGGACCTTGCGTCATATTATAAGCAAAATTATCCGCTTCAATATTTTGCCAATCTATCGTACTCGGATCTATTTCCTCTCTGGTACGCCAGTTTTTAATCACTTTCATGTTCATACGGTCAAGATAAGTCTCATCCTTTTTGATTTTAGGAATAATATCTTCGCGAACTAATTTTTTAGGAACATTCCAAGATGGATTAAATATTAATGTATCCATTTTTATCGATAGCAATGGCGTTTTTCTTTTCTTATTACCTACAATAACTTTTGAAGTAAAACGCGTCTCGCCATCATGCCAATACGACAGATGAAAACTGGGCAAATTAACGATGATAATATTTTGTCTATCTCTCGGTATTAAGCGTGATCGTTCGGTATTTAAGGCTAATGAATGTAACCGTTGTTGCGGTGCGACGTTTATCCAATACAACGTTTCCTTACCTATAATACCGTCAGGTTTTAAACCATGCATTGTTTGAAACTGTTTAACCAATTGATACAGTTCATCATCAAATATCAATGAGGCTTCTGTGTTGGAAGTATACGTCAAACCAACCACATCTAATCTTGCTAATAATTGCGCTTTATTAAGTAATACATCGCCTTTACGCGCGACACCATCTTGTTGGTACTTGTCGATACCTGTGTCTATGGCATCGGTAAGTAAGGTTACGGCTTGTGTTAGCGAATCTCGATGTTCAGGTGTTGCATGTAATGCAGTAATAAAGTCACTCAACCTATTTTCATTGATAGTGTTAATGAGTGAGTGGATAAGAGCTGGCTCTAACTGAGTTATTGGCAATTGAATATTGTTGCCGTAGTACCACTCAGCTCCTTGTGCTGAGACTAACGAAACATAGTGCATGTAGTTTAATAAGGTATCTGTCGCCGTTACGTCATATTTGTACCATAAACCAGCATGTCTATACTGTTGTAAAGTAGTCAACCGCGATGAAAACAGCTCACTCAGGCCAGAGTAATGCATGATAATAAGCATAGACTCAAATTGCTGGCTAAGTGTCGGATCATGCCATATCAGTTGGAACTCTTCAGTCGCATAAACTTCCTTCACAATATCTGGATAAGTGATCTCTAAGGCGGTTTGATTGACAAAATCGATACTTTTAAGATCAGGTAGGTCTTCTAACGCTGTGGCTGACGCTGAAAACCATAAAACCCAAAACGATACGAACAGACGACACTTCATACTACAACCGTTTAATTACTCTTATAATTAAACTTAATATAGCATGTGGAATGCTTAAGCATAATAGAGCATGCAACAAACTGGATAACAAATTCTAGTATTTGCATTTATGATACTGTGCGAATTACCCTAACCTAGCTAAATGATTATCCCACAAGACCGATGTTTTATGCAGGTGACTGTCACCACTGCGACTAATTTCTGCCACCCTACCTGAACCTGAACTAACAAAGAAACCTTGCTTGTACTTAACGACACCCGAAGCTTCAGGAAGCACGTCAATTTCCAATAATTGATTATCCGCTAGCGACCAAATACCATAACAGTTCCCTCGAGGAGAAGTAGCTAACAGCAAATCGTCGACCACTTCGATACTGGCTATATAGTGATTAAAGCGAGCCCATTGCTCATCTTCCGCTTGTAAATGATAAAATGCTTGCCCTCTTTTGTGCACAGCAATTAATGGCGGAGTATCATCGGTATCTCCTCTGTATTGCTGACCAGAAATCACCATACTCGAACTAGGCGTACATAAATGCCGAATACTAAGCTTTTTATCGCTAAGACTTACTTGTTCTGATAACTGGCCTTTTGAATTAAAATAACACAGAGCAGGTAACATCGATTCAAGGTTGAGCGGCCTTCTACCATTGGTATGAACCCCACCAACAGCAACGACGATATCATCATTATCTAATACTCGAATTTCATGTGGGCCAATACCAAACCCAGTTAATTCTTCAACTTTTTTATAAGAATTTGTCGCATCATATACACCAATAATACCGGCACTGGTTTTTGATTCACCTTCGGTAACAAACAACCAATTTCCATCATTCGAATAGGCGCCATGTCCGTAAAAATGACGGTTAGGTTGGGCTGAAATAAAGGGTAAGCGTTCGCCAGTTACGTAATCTATTACTTGAAAAAACACGCCTGGCCTACGAGCAAATACCACCGCTTCAGTTTTCAATTGATTTGGAGACACGGCTATGCCGTGCCCTCTTGCAGGAAGAGTGATCGAATGAACAGGGGCGCCATTTTCAGAAGCAACAACCGCAGTATATTGACCACTGGAATCGACAGCGCAACCGATAAAAGCGCCTGTCCCAGTAACCTTGCGGCTGGTAGCAACCGTACTGCTAATAAGCGGCAATGCTTGTGACATAGGCGAAATGCTAGCCAACAACGCCGCTTTGATTAGATTTCGCCTAGTTGAATCAATCGCCATCAGTTGAATTGAACCCCACGACAACACCTAGGTTAACCGCTAGTTCTTCTGAAACTAAGTATTTAAGATATTCAAACTTGTTATAAACACTCAATATTTCACGGTAGCCATCTTTAGATTGTAGCGAACGAAATAAACTAGATTCTTCAGGCCAGTTTTCAGCAAGCAGATTAATTTGATTTTCAATTCGTGTGGCTAAGTCCGCATGTCCATGATTAATCAATGCTGCGTGCATACCATTACCATTGGCAAAATAGACCGCTTTAAACGATTCTACATTGCTTTGTAAGTTATCCAACGATGAATGAGAACGCCAAGATTCAGAAAAATACGGTCTAGGCTGGCCTATTTTCGCTAAAGGACGACTCAACTTCTTCATACTAAAATCTAGCTGATTTGATAACAAACTAACGTACTCTTGTGTCCACTCTTGCTCATCGAGTTCAACCCATGGATTCACATTCCATGCTTGAGCAATAAATGTGGCATTGTTATCAAGATTTTCACTGATTACGCTTGCCAATTGACACGTTGTTACACCGTCACTTGACAGTGGTGATTTAGGCTCAAAATACAGCCATTCAATTGCTCCTAATCCTTGTACGGTAACACTACTATTCGCAATGTCATCGACACTAATTGGTTTATTTTCGTTAACCAAATTTTGCATTTTTCGACCAGTGGTATTCTTTTTGTCTGGCCAAAACTGAATCGACCAATTCTTTTCTAAAGCCTCGATTGGACCTCTATCAAAACCTTGAAGACGATTCCAGTTAAGCATTGCAGAATGCCAGCTGTTTCTCACCTCTTGTATTGATTGGTTATTCGGAGCTTCACAATAGTGACTGATGCTGCCACTCAATTGCTTAGTCGATTGAGCAAATGCTGCACTTGAACCTTTAAATTCAAGATAAACGCTACGGCTACTATTTGTTGTAGAAAGAACATCTGTATCAGAGGTTCCCGCATGAACGCCGCCTATAAAAGTACTTAAAACTACAGGTAGTATAAAACGCATCTTAGCGAGTCCTTATAAAGAGTTTAAAAACGCAAGTAGAGCTTCGCGATCATTTTTGTCCATCGCAATAACTTTATCTCGTGCATTCTGTGCTTCACCGCCATGCCATAAAATGGCTTCCATCACATTTCTCGCTCTGCCATCATGGAGTAAATAAGTATGACCATTCACTTCTTGGGTATAACCTAAACCCCAAAGCGGCGTGGTTCTCCACTCTCTGCCATTGGCTAAATACTCTGGACGATTATCAGCCAATCCATCACCCATGTCATGCAATAGCATATCAGTATAAGGATGAATTAATTGATTCGACAAAGCTGGTCTATCTTGTACTACTGCAGTAGTTAAGTTGTTTTGATGACAGGTTGAACAATCGCTGCTTTCAAATAGCTTTTGACCTTTTTTAACCTTAGGATCAGATACGTTTCTGCGAATTGGTACCGCTAAATGTTGTGAATAAAACTCAACAAACTTTAAAATATTATCACTCACTTCCGGTGAGCCACCATTAGCTAACTGCTCACATGCTGGTTGATTTTCTGTGCAGTTGTGATTTGGAAACAGCTTTGAGGTTAAACCTAAATCACCATTAAAAGCTGACGCATTTTGCTGCATTAAGGTTGGTTGTCCCGCTTTCCAACCAAATCGACCCATTGAATAATCTTGCTTAAGTACATCCCAAACTCTATTTGCTTTCCCTGTTATAGAATCGGTGCTAGCGGCTTGTTTCGCCGCTATATCTTGGATAACTTTTTCTGGAATCGCTTCTAATAACCCTAGTCCTATCATTGGAGGAGCAACACGAGCAGAGAATTGAGTATCAGGGTGCATATCTCCATAATTTAGGTCGGTAATTTTTAGGGTTGGTTTACGCAGCGTGACATGTTCACCATCAGCAAAGTTAACCACAACATCCTGATAAGTAATATTGATTTGACCTTCTGGCTCAGCGCCAGGAATAGATAAGTCTTGAAGTTGGCCACCATAAGTTGGTTCAGGAACCACGCCATCTTTTGCGTACATTTCTTTTTGTATATCCGTAACAGCAGGTATGCTTAAGCGAACCAACATCGAAACGGCATTATCATCTTCACTTTCTGGTGCGTGACCTCGGCCATCTTTTATATGACAACTCTGGCAAGCGTTGGTATTAAAGATAGGCCCTAAGCCATCTCTAGCATCAGTTGAGGCTGGCGCAGGGATCCAAGGGTTACGAAAGAAACTGTTGCCCACGCTAAAATCAAGCTTTTTACTCAATGACAAATTGCTAGCCGGTTGTGAAAAAGCATTCGGACCTAATTTATTAGTACTTGTTTTGCCACCGGAGCGTATTGTATTGGGATCACTTGCCGAGGCGGAACAAATGAACGACGCTAATAGCATCGCTGCAGATGTAGATAACTTCATTATATTTCCAGAGATAAATGGGCTCTAATGAGCCCTTAATATTAATTATTGTTATTTTTATACTTACTTAGAATTCGTGGTCAGCAGTATCTGGGCTTAAACTGTCGATACCAACAAGACTTGCTGCTTTTTCGATAGCTTCAGTTTGTACAACCAAGGCTTTAATTGAATCATTCACTAATTCATTACCTGTACTGTTGTTAGCCGCAATAAGTTGATCAAAGTAGACACCATCAACTTCAGCTGAATGCACCAATTCCCCTACTTGTACACGTGCTTTATCAAAATCAGATTGAATTTGTTTTGCTGATTGCACATCAACTTGCTTAACTAAATCATGAATACTTGGCCCTGCAAGTAACTCACCATTTTGTTGTACATAAGTACCAGTGTAAACGTTGTAGATACCTTGCTCGTTGTAATAGTGGGAGTTATGAGTATTATCAGAAAAACAATCATGCTCATCTTCAGTTGAGTGCGCTTCTAATGCAACCTTCATTCGTTCACCAGCCAACTCACCTAGAGAAAGAGAACCCATACCGAATAGCATTTTACGTAGGCCATCTTTAGACGAGTTAGATAACAATTCTGCGCGGTAGTTGTTAGTTTGGTTTGGTTCCCACTGGTCTACCATCCAAGCTAAATCAGTTTTCAATAATTCAGCCGTCGCTTTAAGGTATTCAGCTCTTCGCTCACAGTTACCATTCGTACACGCTTCACCAATAACATAATCGGTATAAGGTCTAGCACCTGCACCCGCACCGGTGCCGTTTAAATCTTGTCCCCACAATAGAAATTCAATAGCGTGGTAACCAGAAGCAACGTTAGCTTCAGAACCACCAATTTCATTTAAATTAGCTATAAGCTCAGGAGTAATCTTTGCCGTGTCAATTTTTTCAGCACCAACTTGTACAGACGTATTAGCAACAATATTTGCAGTAGCGCCTTGGTTACCGAGTTCATATTGATAGTCAGAAGCAACATAATCGATTAAACCTTCATCTAACGGCCAAGCATTCAATTGACCTTCCCAGTCATCAACAATGGCATTACCAAAACGGAAAACTTCTGTTTGCTGATATGGAACACGAGATTCATACCATGCATTTTTTACTTGTTGGAATGTTTCTTCTGAAGGTGATTTAAGAAAGGCTGAGATCGAAGCATCCAATTGTTCCGCTGTGGTTAATGCATCTGAAAATACAGCGTGAGCTAGATCAGTATAGTGTTCTACTACTTGCTTTTCAGTTACAGTTGCAGCGTTACTTACACCACTGATAAGTAACATCGATGTAGCTAGCGCAATTTTCGATTTGTTGAGCATATTCTGTCCTTGTTTAATATTATTAACTTTATATTATTAGTTTTATATTTTTGGCTATCTGTGTTACGAATGATAAAGGTTATCATTACTATTCGTGTTCGGTATAATACTAAATTGGAAAGTTATTGCAACAAGCAGAAAAAGCTAGATATAGAAGAAAAGCAATATGCTGTCAGGTATAGCGGTAAAAACGAAAAAACCACCCGCTTTAACGAGTGGTTTTATAGATAAATGGTGCCGGTGAAATTCTTATAGATCTAAATTATGTTTACCATGAGAAACTTTAGCTTTAAGGTAATTTTCGTTACCACTCTTTACATGTGCAGAAGTGTTAATGACATCTTCAAGTTCAATACCTAACTCTTTTATTTCCTTGATTTTTTTAGGATTATTAGTAATGAGCTTGATTTTTTTCAACCCTAAAGCAAATAACATTTCAGCGGCTTCGGTAAAATCTCGTAAGTCATCACCAAAACCTAAATGGTTATTCGCTTCGTAAGTATTCATGCCTTCACTCTGCAATAAATAGGCATCAATTTTATTGTACAAACCTATCCCTCGACCTTCTTGTCGTAAATAAAGGATAATACCGCCCTGCTCACCCATTTTGTTGATCGTTTCTTCTAGTTGTTCACCGCAATCACATCGCGATGAATGAAAAACATCACCAGTCAAGCATTCTGAATGCATTCTGACCAATGGAGTTTCACCCGATTGATCTGCATTCTTAAACACAAGCGCGACGTGTTCTTTATCGCTTTTAAGACCATGAAACGACAGAATTTCTGCATCAATGTTACTGTTTAAACCTACTTTTAAGGCGACTCTGGCACGAACTTCAGCCATATTTATACTCACTTAACACACTCATGTCGCCTATATGGCATCACAAGCTTGGGATTATTTGGATTAATTACAACATGGGGGTGAATAATTCTATTTCAACGAACCCTTTGTTAGCAACAACTTTACCATCATAGCTTTAAGTCATAACAATAGCTTTAGGTTATCACTATTAGTCTTAAACCAACGATTAACAAAGGTCAGTTTTTAACAGATTGTTATACTATAACAACTATCTAGCTATTCAAGCGATATTCACTCTGGATCGACCAATATAGCTAAACCATCGGGATGTTTGTAAGCACTTGAGATTAATTCGGCAGCACATCATTTTTAGTTCAATCAACGGAAGGACTGGTTTTGACCATTTTAAACGCTAAAAACAAGCCCATTACTGTCAATACAATAGGCAACAGCCACAAAACTAATGTTCGGTACGATAACACTGGATCATAAAGAACAAAATCACCAAACCTGTAAGTCATAAATTGGATAATTTCTTCATCGCTCTTACCTTGCTTTACCATCTGATACACTTTTAAACGCAGATCTTTGGCAACCGGTGCATTAGATTCGACCAAGTTTTGGTTCTGACACTGAGGACAACGTAGACTTTTGGCCAGCTGCACTGCATCTTGCCGTTGCTGTTCCGATTCAAATTCGAATAGCTCCGCTTGAATAGCCACTTCTTTATTATCATCATAAAAAATAACCGTGTTGTTACTATCTTGCGCATACGCTGGCAATACAATGGATACTGAAACAATAAAAAAGGTAAATAGAGCGGTTAACTTATTCATATTTCCTACTAAAAATATAAGTGGCCATGCTGAAAAACAAACGTGAATACGCTAGCTAAGTTTTACCATTACTTTATTAAGTAAGGATAAAATTGTTGCTGCCATATGGTTGAATCAATAGTGCCGCTGAAACGTGCCTGAATTTTACCTTGCGGATCAATTAAAAACGTTTCAGGGGCGCCTAGTACGCCAAGATCTAATGCAAGTAGACCATTTGGATCAAAAATAATTTCTCGGTACGGGTTCCCTTCTGATTCAATAACTTTGATTGCATCAGCTCTATTATCTCTATAATTTAAGCCAATTATATCAATACCTGCTGTGGATAATTCAAGCAGAAAAGGATGTTCTACTTTGCAAGCAGCACACCAAGACGCCCAAACATTTAAAATTTTATAGTGCTCACCAAGCAATATGGTTTCATCTAACCCATTATTATTCAGTAGCGACTGTAAATTAAAATGAGGAACGGGCTTGTTAAGCAGCGGCGTAGTCGATTGCTGATTAGAGTTTACTAAGCCAAAATAAAACAGCATAAATATACCGATCAATAGACCACACAAACTGGCTAGCTTAACAAATTGTATGTTAACTATTTTCATGCTTTTGCTCGTCAAGATTCTTTGTACGTTTAGATAAATAGAATTTAGATTGGCCGCTATTTATCAATACAGCCAATGCCCCTCCCATGACCATTAGCAACCCTCCAAACCAGATCCATTGTATATAAGCTTTATACTGAATACGTACTGCAAAAGAACCATCGTGAAGCTTTTCTCCCAAGGTAATATACAGATCGCCATGCCAATAAGTGGCAATAGCCGGTTCTGTCATATTCATTACTCGCACCTGGTAATGCCTTCGTTCAGCAACCACTCTATCTTGTCTATTTATCACTACATACACTTGTTCAGCCGTATAGTTCGGACCAACAAATAACTGATGTTTTTCAATATCAATCTGAAAACGTTCAAACTCTATCTGATCACCAACTCCAAGTTTGGCACTGGTTTCAACCGAGTGGTAAGCGTTCATACTGGCACCGATACAAAGCAAAATCATACCGGTGTGGGCCAAAATCATTGGCAATAGAGCGAACCGCTGCTTATTCAACTTGGTGATAATCACTCTATCTAACAAACCAAAACTGACCAATAGACTCAAAACCCAAGTAGTTAAAACCATTGGCTGTAAGGCCTGATACTGAGCACGATATAAAATAACGCCTAACAAAATGGCCGCTAACGTCAACCAAAAAATAGATTTTAGCTGCAATTTTGCACGAACTAGCATGGTACTACTCGTCATTAAAACCAACGCCAAAAACGTTAAAGGAGCAAACAGCGTATTAAAATATGGCGCACCTACTGATATTTTACCAAGGCCGAAAATTTGAAAAATCATCGGATAAAAAGTACCAAGTAACACAGTGATCATAGCAATAGTAAATAAACCGTTACCCAGTAAAAATACAAAACTTCGACTTCTGTAACGCGTAATAACCGCTGAGCGAATATCATTGCTTCGTATAATTTGGCTACCAAATCCCAACAGCACTAACACGACCAATATACCAATTAAAACTAAGCCCCGAGTAGGATCAACTGCGAAGGCATGCACTGAAGTGATGACACCTGAACGAACGACAAAAGTGCCTAATATACTTAAAGAGAACGTAATAAATGATAACCCATAGGTCCATTTAAGTAGCCGTTTTTCCTGTTGACTAATTAATAAACTGTGTATTAATGCTGTTGCTGTCAACCAAGGAAGCAATGATGCGTTTTCAACTGGATCCCAAAACCACCATCCTCCCCAACCTAATTCATAATAAGCCCACCACGCACCGAGTAATATTCCGCCGGTTAAAAAAGTCCAAGCAAAAAGACTAAACTGGCGACTAACCGCTAACCATGCACTTGGGATCTCTTTTTGCCACAATGCCGCCAACGCAAACGCAAAACTAGAAGCAAAACCAATATAACCAATATACAAAAGTGGAGGATGAAATATGAGTGCAACATCTTGCAACATCGGGTTTAAATCTCTTCCCTCTTGAGGAAAAATACCACTTAATTCGAATGGATTCGAAGCTAGAAGCGTAAAGAAAGCAAAAATAGAAACTAAAGATGATGAAACTAATAGCACTTTGGACAAATAAGCCGCAGGTAAGGTTTTATGCTTAAGTGCTATCGCAGAATTCCAAATTGATAGTGTGAGCACCCAGAATAATAATGAGCCTTCATGCCCACCCCATACTGCCGCGCCTTTAAAAAATACCGGCAGTTGAGTATTTGAATGCGCCGCCACATAAACTAACGAGAAATCATCCAAGATAAACGCAGTTGCCAACGCTAAGATAGAGAACAAAGAAAAAAGCAAACACACATGAACCAACGTTATCACGCTGCCAATAGCGGTTTGTTTGTCCCATAACCATGTCGCTAAAACTGAAATTACGCAGAAGAGTGAACTAATAGCAACAATAATAAGAGAGAACTGACCTATATCTGAATACATAAAATTATAATTAGGCTCAACCCTAATGGTTAAAATCTCGTACGATTAACGTTGAGCCTATATTTCCTATACAACGGTCATTTGACCAGCATAAAGAACAAACGTGCGTAACATCAGTACGCCCACCAAGCTAAGTATAGTGACAACAAAAATAAAGCTGTGTTTATGACGTATGGTTGCGGGCATAAAGAAGTTAAGTGCCAAGGGCGTTAACATTCCAAATACAATCACTCCCCACCAGAACCAGCTAGCCCAAAAACCACTACCGATCGCATTATATGCCGCAAGCTCCCCTTGCCCACCACCAAAAATAAGCCCAGTAAAAAAGCACAGCATAACAAACAGCTCGAACATCACGACAGGACGTTCAAAACTGTGTACCCATTTAGCGGTTATACTTGTTGGTGATTGCTTGAAGAACACAATCCCGCCCAGCATACATGCCGCGGCTCCCGACGATAAACTTGAAAACAGGAACAAAATAGGCAATACAGGATTATTAAGCATAGGATAAGTTTTTAGCGCAGAAAGTAAAAAGCCAGTGTACGCGGCGAGCATAATCGCCATAAAACCTAAGAAAAGCTCCCAAAAGTTTTCCAATTTAGCCAGTTTCACTATCATACCATCAACAAACGAAAGGGAGTTGGGCGTATATTTTCTGATGGTTTGTCTGAATATAATCGCTATCCAAACGAACAGAACCATTAGATAAACTTGGAATAGAATAACTCCCATGGACATCACTGAGCTGGTATTAAAGTGGATCATGATTTTCCAAAACATTAACGGTTTTGTTAGATGGAAAATTAAGATAGTCAAACCTGAAATGATACCAAATGGCGCTATCCACGCTGTGGCTTTCAATATGCCATCTTGCGCCGGGTCGCCCTCTATAACTTTACGCTTTAAGTAAATTGAAATCATTACCGCACCAGCGGACATACCTGCTAAAAATAGATAGATAGCGATAATCCAGTCCCAGACCAAAGTATCGAAATTAAATGCAGTTTCCATTGCTAAATCTCCCCTTTCTGGTGTGGAATTTTATACAACTTAGGTTTAGTACCCAGTTCTAGCTTATCTCTATAGATAATATTACTCTTCAGTACAGTGTTAATGTCTGAGGTGGGATCGTTTAAGTCTCCAAAAATAAGTGCATTGGTAGGACAAGATTCAACACAAGCAGGTAATTTACCTTGAGCTAAATTGGTATCGCGACAGAAATTACATTTATCAGCCGATCTGTGTCCCGGATGGAAAAATCGAACTTGATAAGGACACGCTGCTAAACAATAACCACAGCCGACACATTTATCATGATGAACGTCAATAATACCTGTTTCTTCATCTTTATAAGCCGCACCTGTTGGGCAAACCATCACACAAGGGGCATTATCACAATGTTGACAAGATTTACGCGTGAAACGGTAATCAACATCAGGGTATTCACCTTGTGGTTCACTTCTAATTATTTCTAATCTAGCAACGCCTTCGGGGACATTATTCACATCTCGGCACGCATCCATACATGCTGTACAACCGATACACGCAGTTTCATCATGAACCATACCATAGCGTTTTTTACCATCTTCCATTGTGTTCGCGAGTGTTTTATTACTCAAAGCACTGGTACTAGCAATACTAGTAGTAAAGATAACGGCACCAGCACCGGTTAAAAAGTTTCGTCTAGAACAACTCATGTTATCTCTCCTACTCATTGTCTTTCTGTTTTGGCATCGCTTGCTTAACGTCGCTAAAATCTGAGTGACAATCAACACACAGCTGAACTTTCTGCTTATGGTCAAAACCAAGCACTTTAGCGTTACTTGCGTGAACATTATGGCAATTGGTACAGGTGAGGTTTTTTGCATGTACATCATGTGTCCAGTAATTTTCTCGTAAATCTTCTGGCTTATGACAATCAGTACATTCTTTATTTGCCGCGAGTATTTCGGTCTGACTAAGCACTCGTTTATTCGTGCCTACTTTAGATTGAGCTTCAAAATATTTGGTAACTTTAGGTGCGCCATTACGATGACGAGAACTTATTTTATTATGACAATCAGCACACTTAACTTGTTTACCTAACTCATCCACTGCATTGTATCCATGAGAACCATGCAAAGAGTCGTAAGATTTCTTATGACATTTTACGCATTGTTTATCTTTACGAGAGATAACCAGTTTCTTTCGCTCTGGTTCAACTTTGACATTATCACTCGCTGTGTCCGCATAGACATTTATAGAAAAACCATAGAGACATAATATGAGAAGAGACTTCAGCATTATGGCTACGGTCAATTTTATATTGGCCATTTATCCTTTCCTCAGTTCAGAATGTTTCTACAAAAAATAATTAGAATATATACATTAAATTAATATATATTTTAATTTAGTGTAGAAAACAGATCTAAATAAGTAATAAAAACGTTTGAACATTATTAAATTTTTTCAAACGATAACAATTCTTATTTTAGGACAGCCACAACGCTATACAAACCATTATAAATAAACCACAAAAAAATACTGGTTTTTACTACAAAACAGTGACGTATCTCAAGCTAAATATCAATCTTAATATAAAAGCAACCATCATAACTATTTGAATAAAAACAACTATTAAAACACCAACGAATACCACTTTAGAGGTATAAAGAATAAACCGTGCTCCTGATCACTTACTTAAATTGATCTAAAACAATTAAGTAATAAGGCTTTCTATCTTATTTAAATATTATGTTTAACATATCTATGTACTTCCAATTTTTATTTTGGATACCAGTCCACAACGCTAGGTAACAAAAAGAAACATCATGGAGTAATTATTTTAATAATCATACAAACATGGAGATAAACACCATGAATAAGCACTGGGTATCGAAGTCAGTAACAATATTAGCGGCGGGCTTATTAAGCGTCACTAATGTTGTCGCTGAAGAGAGCAAAATAGGCGATCCTCGTAATGAAAGCTTTGAAAGTGCGCATAGTCAACAGTACGAAACTTGGAAGTCCACTTCTGAGAGCAGTACTATTGAAGATGCGTTAGCGAGTGATCCAAATATGGTAATCATGTGGGCTGGTTACGGTTTTGCAAAAGACTACAACAAAGCACGCGGGCACTTTTATGCCATCGATGATATACGTGAAACACTTCGTACAGGAGCACCAACAGACGAAAAAACAGGTCCTATGCCAATGGCATGTTGGAGTTGTAAATCGCCTGATGTAGCACGCGTCATTGAAGAAAAAGGAGAAGATGGATATTTCCAAGGTAAATGGGCTCGTTTAGGCCATGAAATAGTCAATCCTATTGGCTGTTCAGATTGCCACAACACAAAAAGCGAAGCATTCAAAAATGGTGAGCCAGATCTAATGATCACTCGACCTTACGTTGAGCGAGCTTTTGAAACGATTGATATGCCTTTTTCAGAGCAATCTGATCTAGAAAAGCAGGCCACTGTTTGTGCCCAATGTCATGTTGAGTACTACTTTACTGGCCCGAACAAAACCGTTAAATTTCCATGGGATAACGGGACGACAGTTGACGAAATGGAGCAATACTACGATTCAATCAACTTTAAAGATTGGACACATAAAGTATCTAAAGCACCGATGTTGAAAGCACAGCACCCAGGTTTTGAAACTTGGCGAATGGGCATTCACGGTAAAAATGGTGTCGTTTGTGCTGACTGTCATATGCCGAAAGTTGAACAAGATGATGGCACTATCTACACTGATCATAAAGTCGGTAATCCATTAGATGCCTTCGACAACACATGTGCACAGTGCCATACGCAAGAGAAAGAGTACTTCGTAGAAGTTGTTTCGACTCGTAAAGCTCAAGTCACTAACATGAAACTTATTGCTGAAAAACAAATCGTTGCTGCTCATTTTGAAGCAGGCGAAGCATGGAAAGCAGGAGCAACTGAAGAAGAGATGCAATCTATTCTGATGGATATCCGTCATGCACAGTGGCGTTGGGATTATGCTATTGCTTCTCATGGTGTGCATATGCATGCTCCTGAAGTTGCTCTAGAAATCCTTGGAACAGCGGTTGATAGAGCTGCTGATGCTCGAACTAAAATCATCCGCTTGTTAGCTAAGAAAGGAATCAATGATCCTGTCACTATTCCAGATATCTCAACCAAAGCTGCTGCGCAGAAAGCACTCGGCATGGACATGGATAAGATGGAGGCAGAGAAAGCAGAGTTCTTGAAAACTCTTGTCCCTCAGTGGGAAGAGAAAGCGGCGGAACGCCAAGCTAAGTATAGTTACTAGCCAAGTAAATTATTATTTAGTTAGTCTTAAACATCAATGCCAGCTTACGCTGGCATTTTTGGGTATGAACAATTAATCCGATCTCAGGGTAAATAACTAACCGATAAAAATGTAAATAAGGCTAATATTAAATAGCGCAAAAACTATTTATGACTCAGTTCTCGGGTTTTATTAATCGAGTTTATAATCGCGACTCTATCAATACCTTGTCGTTCAGAATCCAAAACTTTCTGCCATATTTCTATCGCTTTGTCATATCTGAAACTGATAAAGTGATCGTTGGCGATTAACATCAAAGCCGTATCATTTAGTTGATCTTTTGTTAAAGCCTGGTCAAGTAGGTATTGTACTTGCTTGGTCATTCTTTGAGAACTTAGATAATACAGTGCTGTTGCTTTCGCTGCATATACCGTAGAAGAAGGTGACTCTGTTAACCGAATAACGTAATCAAAACATGTATTGGCATTAGCAAACTCGCCATTAGCAAAGTAGCCCTGCCCTAATTGAAACCATAAATCTTGATTGTTTCTGTCTTGTGTTAATTTATCTTGTATTTCTACAATAATTTCATCAATCGTCATAGGTTGTTCAAGCTTGGTCATTTTTGATACTCGGTGTTCAGGTGAAACAATAAACGACCAGACAAATAAGCTTGATGCGGATAAACAAATAGAGACTATAATCGGAGTGGTTACACTGGTTGATTTTTGCCATTTAAAGTGACCAATAAATACAACTAAAGTGAGTATTACGCATAAAATAAAAAAAGACATATAAAAACAATTCTAGCTCAATTCATAATCTCATAACCGTAACATTGTAAGCAAAAAAAAACCGGACTATCAGCCCGGTTTTTCTAGATTTAGATACAAATTACTGTTCTGATGATGGTTCAGAATCATCGACTTCAGGGTCGGAATCTTGGGCAGATAAATCGCTATCTATTTGACTCGTCGCTGCGACTTCATCGCCTTCGACTTGTTCAATTTCAGCTTCTTCAATCTCATCGATTCTTTGAAGACCCACAACACTCTCATCTTCAGCTGTCTTGATTAACGTAACACCAAGGGTATTACGGCCAACCTGACTGATTTCAGAAACGCGTGTACGTACCAGAGTACCAGCGTCGGTGATCATCATAAACTCATCACGCTCTTCAACTTGTACGGCGCCAACAACTTGACCATTACGCTCAGATACTTTAATCGAAACAACACCCTGAGTTGCCCTACCTTTAGTTGGGTACTCGTCTAGCGGTGTTTGTTTGCCGTATCCGTTTTGGGTAACGGTAAGAATATTACCTTGATTGGCAGGTACAATAAGTGACACAACTTGATCACCATTAGCCAGTTTCATACCACGTACGCCAGCGGCAGTTCGACCCATAGCTCGAACCAACTCTTCTTTGAAACGAACAACTTTACCTGACTTAGAAAACAGCATAATGTCACTATTGCCATCGGTAATATCAACACCAATTAAAGAATCATCATCTCTCAAATTAACTGCAATCAAGCCGTTAGAGCGGACATTAGCAAAACTTGCTAATGATGTTTTCTTAACCGTACCATCACCAGTAGCCATAAAGATAAATTTGTCATCGGAATATTCCGTTACTGGAAGAATAGCTGTGATGCGTTCATTCTCTTCAAGTGGAAGAATATTAACAATAGGCTTACCGCGAGCATTTCGGCTTGCTTGAGGAAGTTGGAATACTTTAAGGCGATACGCCTTACCTCTAGTTGAGAAGCAAAGAATATTGTCATGGGTATTAGCGACAAGTAAGCGTTCAATGAAATCTTCATCTTTCATTTTAGTCGCGCTCTTACCTTTACCACCACGACGTTGCGCTTCATAATCATTTAAAATTTGATATTTAACGTAACCTTCATGCGATAAAGTAACAACCACATCTTCTTGCGCAATCAGTTCTTCCATGTCCATATCATGCACAGCAGCAATGATTTCAGTTCTACGTTCATCACCAAAATTGTCACGGACAATTTCTAGTTCTTCGCGAATCACTTCCATCAAACGTTCAGTGCTAGACAGAATAAGCATCAGCTCTGCAATTTCTTCTAACAGCGCTTTATATTCATCAAGAATTTTCTCGTGCTCTAACCCAGTCAAACGATGTAGACGAAGTTCTAGAATAGCTTGAGCTTGTTGTTCAGTTAAATAGTACTGACCATCACGAATACCATATTGATCTTCTAGCCATTCTGGACGAGCGGCATCGGTGCCAGCACGTTCAAGCATCTCTGCAACATTACCAAGATCCCAACCGCGAGCAATCAAACCTGCTTTTGCTTCTGCCGGCGTTGCTGCATTACGAATCAATTCGATAATTTCATCTATATTCGCTAACGCTAACGCTAGACTTTCCAGAATATGTGCGCGTTCACGAGCTTTGCGCAGTTCAAAAATAGTACGGCGAGTAACCACTTCACGACGGTGATTAACAAAGCATTTCAACATCTCTTTCAAGTTGAAAAGCTTAGGCTGGCCATTATCAAGCGCAACCATATTGATGCCAAAGGTAGTTTGAAGTTGCGTGAGTGAGTAAAGGTTATTTAAAACAACTTCACCAACTGCATCACGCTTACATTCAATAACAATACGCATACCATCTTTATCAGACTCGTCACGTAATGCACTTATACCTTCAACTTTTTTATCTTTTACAAGCTCTGCAATTTTTTCAATAACACGGGCTTTGTTCACTTGATAAGGAATTTCAGTAACAATGATAGTTTCTCTACCATTTTTATCCGCTTCTATATGCGCTTTAGAACGCATATAAACCTTACCACGACCAGTTTTATAAGCATCAACAATCCCTTTACGGCCACTGATTAACGCGGCGGTAGGAAAGTCAGGGCCTGGAATAAATTCCATCAACTCATCGATAGTGATGTCTTCATTATCAATAAAGGCAAGACAGCCTTCTATTACCTCAGTTAAGTTATGAGGTGGGATATTGGTTGCCATACCAACAGCAATACCAGAAGAACCATTAACCAATAAAGCAGGTACTTTGGTTGGCAGCACTGCTGGAATAAATTCTGTACCATCATAGTTAGGTACGTAGTCAACCGTTTCTTTGTCTAGATCAGCAAGTAGTTCGTGTGCAATTTTCGACATACGAACTTCGGTATAACGCATTGCAGCGGCTGAGTCGCCATCTATCGAACCAAAGTTACCTTGGCCATCGACCAACATGTAACGCAAAGAAAAAGGCTGTGCCATACGTACAATCGTATCGTAAACAGCACTATCACCGTGTGGATGGTATTTACCAATAACATCGCCCACTACGCGGGCAGATTTTTTATATGCTTTGTTCCAATCATTACCCAGTACATTCATCGCAAACAAAACGCGACGGTGAACAGGTTTCAAACCATCACGTACATCTGGAAGTGCACGTCCTACGATAACTGACATCGCATAGTCTAAGTATGAACCTCGTAGTTCATCTTCAATGTTTATGGGCGTGATTTCTTTAGCTAAATCGCTCATAGAGCCATTATCCCTCTGTATTTTGATCGTATATTGAATACGTGCAAGGTCGGAAAATATAACACAAAAAGATGCTATATCGCACCTCTTTCACTCACCTTTTACCTCGTTATTGCATTTATTTGCGATTAATCCAAATAAATATTATCGAATCCAGTCTAATCAATTGATAATCGGTGAATTAATCAACTTAAATTGCTTATTATTTAGTCTAGTCAGTTCGATTCGCCAATTCACTGCTGATACTAAAGGTTCACAGATATAGTTAGTGAATCCATTTATCTTAGTAAAGTCTGGCAGTAGCGTTGGTATGGCACTGATAAAATTAACAAGATCGTCCAGTTTCGATTTCAGAATGAATCATTAGCGTTTATAATCATCCGATCATCTATATAAAAGTAAGAACCAAACAATGTCACCTGTAGTAAATGTTGATTTAGCTGAAATTAAAAAATTCGAAGATATGGCTTCAAGATGGTGGGATTTAGATGGAGAATTTAAACCTCTACATCAAATTAATCCACTCAGACTCAATTATGTACTAGAGAAAGCGAATGGCTTGTTCGATAAAACGGTATTAGATGTGGGTTGCGGCGGAGGTATTCTGTCTGAAAGTATGGCGAAACAAGGTGCTAAAGTAACCGGCTTAGATATGGGAAAAGAGCCTTTAGAAGTTGCTAGGCTACATGCACTAGAAACCCAAACAACACTCAATTACATTCAAAGTACGATAGAAGATCATGCAGAACAGAATCCACACAGTTACGATGTTATTACTTGTATGGAAATGTTAGAGCATGTTCCCGATCCGCTTTCTGTCATAAGATCGTGTGAAAAATTAGTAAAACCCGGTGGACATGTATTTTTTTCTACCTTAAACCGTAATATTAAGTCCTACTTATTTGCTATTGTTGGTGCCGAACAAGTCTTAAAACTGGTACCAAAAGGTACGCATCATCATGAAAAATTTATTAAGCCATCTGAACTCCTCAATATGCTTGATAAAACCACCTTAGTAGAACTAGGGATCACTGGATTACATTATAACCCGCTGACGGATAGCTATCGTTTAGGGGAAAAAGTGGATGTAAACTACATTGTCCATACATGCCGACAAGCATGAAAATTTATTATCTAAACAGCCGTTATCAAACCGCTTTGAAACGGCTTACCAAGTAAAATATCCCCTCAATAGAGACAACTTATTCAGTTAACTGTATTGGTATTACATAACTTTCAAATGCGGTTTGTTTTTCAGTAAAAACAACATCGATAAAAATCAGTTAGAACAAAAAACACTCACTATAAATAGCGGCAAAAGATTAGAATTTCGCCATGCATTCGCTCATTTTTAATACCACTATTTTATAAATATTAAACAAAGATCCTCATCTTGAAAAGTTGGCAAAGATCAAGCGAAATATTTTTATTTTCTTTGAAAAATAACATTCAATGAAGCGGCTACTTTTGACTACTAATTAGCACCTAAAGTCCTCGGTAAGCAATTACTAACCCTTTTATATTTTCCCCAAGTTATCCACAAACTAACACTCTTGAAAAGTTAAGCAAAACGCACTATCTTGTAATCCGTTCTACACCACACCCCTACATGTTGTGTTTGTTTTATTTTCATTTAGGGGGTTTTGATCACTGAAGCCCTTAGCGTTTTCAAAAAATTAAAAAAAATCGGGCTTTCGTCAGTCTTATTAGGGATATCAACCAGAATGAACCAACAACTTACCGTTGCTAAGCGTAATGGCCGTAAAGAAAACATCGATCTAGAGAAGATCCATAGAGTGATCACATGGGCTGCGGAAGGACTAAAAAACGTTTCCGTCTCCCAAGTGGAAATCAAATCTCACATTCAATTTTATGATGGAATCAGTACGAGTGATATTCACGAAACCATTATTAAATCGGCTGCTGATCTTATCTCAGAAGAGACTCCAGATTATCAATACTTAGCAGCACGCCTCGCCGTCTTCCATTTACGCAAAAAAGCGTATGGTCAATACGAACCACCTGCACTATACGATCATGTTAAAAAGCTGGTTGATGCAGGTAAATATGATAAACACCTAATAGAAGACTATACAACCGAAGAGTTCGCCAAAATGGATGCGTTTATTGATCATAAACGTGACCTTGATTTTTCTTACGCAGCGGTGAAGCAATTAGAAGGTAAATACTTCGTTCAAAATCGTGTAACAAAAGAAATTTATGAAAGTGCTCAGTTCCTCTATATATTGGTTGCTGCCTGTCTATTTGCAAAATACCCAAAAGAAACACGTTTAGATTACATCAAACGGTTTTACGACGCGGTATCGACATTCAAAATTTCTTTACCAACTCCTATAATGTCGGGCGTACGTACCCCTACTCGTCAATTCAGTTCTTGTGTTTTGATCGAGTGTGATGACAGCTTAAATTCAATAAATGCCACCTCTAGTTCTATTGTTCGTTATGTATCTCAACGTGCGGGTATTGGTATCAATGCCGGTAGAATTAGAGCATTAGGTTCTGAAATTAGAGGTGGTGAAGCATTCCATACTGGTTGTATCCCATTCTACAAATATTTCCAAACCGCGGTTAAGTGCTGCTCACAAGGTGGAGTACGTGGCGGCGCGGCAACCGTTTTCTATCCAATTTGGCATGGTGAAGTTCAATCACTTCTAGTGTTGAAAAATAATCGCGGTGTAGAAGAAAACCGTGTGCGTCATATGGATTATGGTGTGCAAATAAATAAAACCATGTATTCAAGACTGGTTAAAGGGCAGAATATTAGCCTATTTTCTCCTTCTGACGTACCGGGTCTCTATGATGCTTTCTTTGAAGATCAACAAAAATTCGAACAGCTTTATACTCAGTATGAAGCCGACCAGAGTATCAAACGAGAAACCGTTAAAGCAGTGGATTTATTCTCACTGCTAATGCAAGAAAGAGCGTCAACAGGCCGTATTTACGTACAAAATGTTGACCACTGTAATACGCATAGCCCGTTTGACCCAAGTGTTGCACCCATTCGTCAATCGAATCTTTGTCTAGAAATAGCATTACCAACAAAACCGTTGAACAACGTCGAAGATGACCAAGGTGAAATCGCGCTTTGTACCCTTTCCGCTTTCAACTTAGGTGCTATAAAATCACTCGATGATTTCGAAGAGCTATCGGAATTGGTTGTTCGTGCACTCGATGCGCTACTTGACTACCAAGATTATCCATTACCAGCTGCGTATAAATCGACTATGAACCGACGCACTCTCGGTGTTGGTGTTATAAACTATGCTTATTATTTAGCTAAGAACGGCGTTCGTTATTCTGACGGCAGTGCCAATGGACTCACTCATAGAACGTTTGAGGCGATTCAATACTATCTATTAAAAGCATCAGTTAACTTGGCTAAAGAGCAAGGTGCTTGCCCATCATTTAATGAAACACGTTATGCTCAAGGCATTTTACCTATTGATACCTATAAAAAGGACGTCGATACAATCTGTGATGAGCAGTTACATTACGATTGGGAAGCACTGCGTGAAGAAATCAAAACTCACGGTTTAAGAAATTCGACCCTGACCGCTCTGATGCCATCAGAAACTTCTTCGCAGATTTCAAATGCGACTAATGGTATTGAGCCTCCACGTGGATTCGTTTCAGTGAAAGCATCTAAAGATGGTATTTTGAAACAAGTTGTACCAGATTACATTGCACTAAAAGAAAACTACCAACTGCTATGGTCTATCCCTAACAATGATGGTTATCTGCACTTAGTCGGTATTATGCAAAAATTTGTAGACCAAGCGATTTCAGCTAACACCAACTACGACCCAGCAATACATGAAAGCGGTAAAGTACCCATGAAACTTCTGCTTAAAGACCTACTAACCGCTTACAAATACGGCGTAAAAACACTGTATTATCATAATACACGTGATGGTGCGTCAGATGCACAAGGTAAGGATGTTGCCGTTGCTGAAGAAGATTGTGAAGGCGGCGGTTGTAAGATATAGCGACTTACGTTGGAATATTATGGGCTGAGGCTGTTGAAAGCCTCAGTAATTGCGCACAACCATTAAAATAGTAAACAAAAGGAACACAAGCGACTATGGCTTACAGTACTTTTACGCAAACCAAAAATAATCAATTAAAAGAACCGATGTTTTTAGGGCAACCTGTTAACGTCGCGCGTTATGATCAACAAAAATTCGACATTTTTGAAAAGCTGATTGAAAAACAACTGAGTTTTTTTTGGCGTCCAGAAGAAGTGGATGTGTCTAGTGACCGCATTGACTACAATAAATTACCAGAGCACGAAAAACATATATTTATTAGTAATTTAAAATATCAAACATTACTGGATTCTATTCAAGGTCGCAGCCCTAATGTGGCGTTACTTCCATTAGTCTCGTTACCTGAAGTGGAAACATGGATTGAGACTTGGTCATTTTCTGAAACTATTCATTCTCGTTCTTATACGCATATTATTCGTAATATCGTTAATGACCCAGGCGTTGTATTTGATGACATAGTTGAAAACGAATACATACGCAATCGTGCAAAAGATATTTCTCGTTACTATGACGACCTTATTGTCTTAACTAATGATTATCACCGCTATGGTGTCGGTAATCATACTATTAATGGCGAAAACGTTGTTGTTGATCTACATGCGCTTAAAAAGCAGCTTTATCTGTGCCTAATGTCCGTGAATGCGTTAGAAGCCATTCGCTTTTACGTGAGTTTTGCCTGTTCATTTGCCTTTGCCGAGCGTGAGCTAATGGAAGGCAATGCTAAAATAATCAAATTAATCGCAAGAGATGAAGCGTTGCATCTTACTGGCACCCAATATATGATAAATCTTCTGCGTAATGGGCAAGATGATTTCGAATTCATGCAGATAGCAGAAGAGTGCAAGCAAGAGTGTTTCGATCTATTCAAAGCAGCGGCAGAGCAAGAAAAAGAATGGGCCGAATACCTATTCAAAGATGGTTCAATGATTGGGTTAAATAAAGATATTCTTTCTCAATATGTTGAATACATTACCAATACTCGTATGCAAGCCGTCGGACTAGGTATCGCTTACCCAGAAGCAACATCCAATCCAATTCCATGGATAAATGCTTGGCTTTCATCTGATAACGTACAAGTTGCACCTCAAGAAGCTGAAATCAGCTCTTATCTTGTTGGGCAAATAGATAATGAAGTCGATGCAGACGACTTTGAAGATTTCGAGCTATAAAAACCATATTTCGAATTATAAAAACACTTAGCTGAAACAGTTTGATTCTCTGATAAGAAAGGGAATCAAACTGATACGACTAAAAACACAGAGACACCTAAAACTTCATGTTTAAACTGACGATTAATGACTTAACCCCTATTCATGTGCAACCAGAAAATACCATTTTACAAGCGATGGAATTGGCAGGGTTACAACCTGAATATCACTGCAGAGACGGCCACTGTGGTGCATGCCGCTGTGAATTAATCGGAGGAGAAGTAGAAGAAAGTAATATTAAAATGGCTTACACTAACACAAATGAAATTTTGCCCTGTATAAGCAAGGCAAAATCAGATCTAGTGTTAGCAAAAGTAAATTATCAGATAAAAGCTAAATTGGCTTGATTGTCATTTCCGTCATTAATTTTTTCAACTCTACAACTGGTATCAACACCGTTATTCGCTTCAAGGTCACGACGGTTATTAATACTACAATAACTTTCAACACAAAAACTGAGCTGATTGACCACCTGATACACGTCTGATGGTTCATTATGTTCCAGCAATCGTTCAGCATCGAGAGCACTAATACCTTTGTCAGCGATATGTCGCCCACCATCATCAAAAAGTGATACCCGGTAGCCACTACTTGTAGAAGATCTTTGATCACTGTGTAGATCTACCCACAGAGAAATTACATCCAATTTATTCGAACTAAAAGTCTCTCCGAGCAGAATTCTATCACCAGCAACTTTATACCAAACTTCAATTTTAGATTGACTTAACATCGGCAAAACCTCCTAGCACCTGTGGAATTCGTATTTTATTCAACGAATGGATCAAGTGTACGACAATTCAAACCTTATGTGAGCACCAATATTGAGACAATATACACCAATAAATTAAATCATTTAAGAATCAATAAGATAATACTTATACCTTGTTGTTATAAGTAGTTTTAGTAGCAATATTTAGCAAGTGCATAGCGAAATTTCAGCGTTAAATTTAAGATGATTCACTGAATATTTCGCATAAAAGATCACAAATGTGAGACAGGAATATATAACTCTCGAATTCTTTCCACAGAACCATATTGGCCAAAAATCGGCTTCTTCTCTTCATGGCGTCGAAGCATATCAAGTAACAGAGTTGAGATGATTTTTGCTTGATCTTCTCGGTCATATTGGCGACGAAGTTCAAACAACTGTCCCCACTCACCAAGTGGTGTAGATAACGCTATCGCGAACTTTTTATCCATTATTGAACCTATCGATAATCCAATATCAACCACTGTTTTTTCACGAATGGATGCCGCTAATGCCAATGCAGAGGCTATTGGGTCCTGATCCGTATTCTCAAGCGACTCTACCTTATTTAAAACCCAAGCTTGTTTAAATTGTCCACAAGTCTTTTCATTCAACTGGAGAGAACTTGATAAATATCCTCCCGTTGCACACTCGGCAACAGAAACTTGCTTGTTAGAATCAATCAGCAAGCTACCCAAATTTTCCAGCATAGGTTCATCTACACTCACCACATTATCACCCAAATGAGAATAAATGATTTTTAATAAATCAATCCGAGACTCTGGCTGATCGGCAGGACCAAAAAGCTTCACTTCAATGAAAGGCAAATAAGATCGATAACCCAATTCAAATCCTTCAGGCATAACAATATTATCCAAGTTCATTGCAATGCCGGATTCTCCTAAACCAAACGTATATAACCGGCTAACTTCAAACGGTTTGTTCTCAGGAAATAAACGTTTGAGTGACGGTAGAATTTGTTCATTAACCATGACTTTAAATTCACTAGGGACACCCGGGGTAAAGAAAAAACGTGCATTATTTATCTGCATAGTGAATCCGCATGCAGTACCCACTGGGTTATTGACAATTTGTGAGGTTTTAGGAAGCATCGCTTGTTTAAGGTTACTCTCATGCATTTTACGCCCTGTACGCGCAAACATCTTCTCCATCGCTTCTAACCATTCCGAAAAAAGTTCAAGTTCAGTATCAGCGGCAATAGCGGCGGCTTCTGATGTGAGATCATCACTTGTTGGCCCTAATCCACCATTAACAATAACCACATCATGGTTTAAGCTAAGCGCAACCAGTTCATTCACAAGTTCTTTCTTCTGATCTCCGACTGTTGTTCGTTTAGAAAGACTAAATCCTTCGTCATAACAACGACGAGATAACCACGCAGCATTAGTATCGATTATGTCTCCGTGAAGTACTTCTTCCCCTGTACTTAGCATTGCAATATTAATCATTTCTCAGCCTATTTCTGTTACCCAATGGTTAGCTTACCAAGTATTGTACAAACATTTGCTATCATCATAACCAAATTTAGCAAATTAAAGAAAAAATTAAGATTTAACAGTACTTCCGTTCAAAAAATGGACTAGAGTCAAGCTTTATGTTACGAATACTTCTACACTTAATATAATAAATTAATTCATATAGTTAGCCTATTAGGCTTATACGGGAGATGCATTTATGATGACTACGTTTATTGCAAATTTTGTAGGAAAAGCGACGCCCGCTACAATCAAAGAATTCGCCGCTGTCACGCATGAGAATGATGGCAAATGGTTGATCAGCAAAGTGAACTTTATAGAAGATCAAGTTGCAGCTGTAATCAAGATTGAGTTACCCCAACAAAACGAACAAATCGTTAAAGATGCAATTTCGAGTAACTCTGATCTATTAGTTAAGTTTGTTGATAGTGACTCAACATCGAACGGAAAAGAGGAAGTGTTTGAATTGCGTCTTGATGCCAATGATAGAGCCGGAATCGTCAACGAAATAACCAGCATGCTTGATGGTCAAGCCATCCATATTTTGGATATGGATTGTCATAGGGTATTTATTGCGGGAGGTGGAGGGGTCAGTTCTAGCCTATTTACCGCGAATTTAGCAATTCGCTTACCAGAAGAACTCAATATAGATGATGTAACTAAGGAATTAGAATCGTTGAGTGAAGATACAAGAGTGATATTAAAAACCTGATTGAATAACGATTGTATGGACACTTTTTATCTAAGCCACAACGTGTTCAGCAAATCCTAGCTTAAAATGTCATCTATGGCTTGAACTAAAATTTGTGCGTAAAAATAAAATTGAGAGCCCAAACTACAAAGCTTAAATAACTGCTTTGTAGTTTGGTGATTACGTTTTCTTTATCCAAACATCTAATATTTAACCATTGGCGGTCAAAAGTAACAAGCGCCAACTCATCACGTATGAGCAAGAATATCCAAGATTTCACTGGCTTTAGTATTAACCAAATGGCTATCAGAATAACCTTCAACGTTGAGTTTTAATACCTGCTGTTTGGTGGACATCCTCAGGTTTAAACGCCACGCATTATCATAATCTTCAAACTCTAAACCTATTCCATCACTCAGTTCTTTATAACTGTACTTATTTTTAAAATATTCGAGTAAATAACAAGCTGAGCGTTTAGGATTCTGTACCGGAATTTTTATTTCCCCTGAAATAGGAAACGCTTTTTCCCGTTCAGCAACCAACTGTGATAATTTCGCATCACGCAATGACATTAGTTCTATAAGTAATAACCACGGAATCATACCTGAACCGCAATAAGTGAAGTCTTTGAAATAGTGATAAGCACTACTTTCTCCGCCGTAAATTGCATTTACTTCACGCATTTTCTGTTTAAAGTATTCTCGGCCAATTTTAGTTGCTACGGCTACTCCTCCATTGGCTACTATTGTTTGAAGCGTATTCCAATATAAAACATGGTCGTGCACTATTTTAGAGCCCGGATTTTTTCTTAATAGAGCTTCGGCAATAAAACCAACCATATAATAAGCTGGAACATGATGCCCGGTATCATCAATAATGAAACAACGGTTAAAATCACTATCCCAAGCAATACCAAAATCTGCACCTGACTCTACCACCAGTTTAGCCGTATCCAATCTAAAATCATGGATAGATACGCCAGACGCAATTTCAATCGGCTCATTCTCGTTAGCATGATTGATCTTAATGAAATTAATAGGGACGTTGGTCTGATTAAACACTGTTTCTAACTCATCAATTACCATGCTTGCCGCACCGTAACCGGAATTTACTACTAGCGTCATAGGTTTAAAGCATTGGCTATCTATATCCTCGAGCAGTCGCGAAATATAATGCTCTCTCGAATAACCGCGTTGAAGTAAACCTTTGACTACGGAGGGATGGTGATTAGTTTCTGGGGAAGATAGCATTTTCTTAATATCGAGTAGCCCATTGCTGTTATTTATAGGCTGACAATTTTTACCAATCAAATTAAGAACATGGCAATTGACTGAGTTAACCGCCGCATTGACCATTATACCGCCAGCGTATGAGCCTTGACCAAGAGCATAAAAAAGCTCCTCTTTGCCAACTCGCCCCAAATCAATCACATCGGTTCCAAACTCAAGTAAGCTGTGCACGATAATTTCTTTGAGGTAGCCTGACGCGACACTACCATCACAACCAACAACCACATTTAGTGGTTTTAAGTGTAGAGCATAAGCTCTAGAAATACGCGAGACAGCATCGGGAGTCAGTAAATGACTAGCACTTCCGCGTATATCGTTATTGGTAAAACACTCGAAAATTGTCATATTATTAGTACACTTTAATATCTCGCTATTAATTTCATTTTAATTTCGTGATTTTCTAACGTGTAATCTTGTGCTTAAAGCTAAATAAATACCTTCAATAATGATTTCTCCATGGCATATACCGATAAAAACTTCTGATTATGCTTTGAATTTTCTCACCCATGCTCTAACAGAATTGTCGATAACAGAATATACCTGATTGAAAATAACATCACTTTTCTGGTATGGATCATCGATACTACTCATTCCTATCCAGTGGCCAAGTACCCAAGACTTTGCGCGAGCTTCAGGAAACAATTGACATAACTGCTCGAGTTGCTCTCGATCCATCGTGAGAATAAGGTCATGTTGATCAATCAAAAATTGATCAACTTGTTTGGCTCGATGCTCACTCATATCAACGCCGTACTTCAACGCCATTTCTACTGCAACCTTATCAGCAGGAACACCCTGTAAACCATTTTTATCCGTTGCAATACCCGCTGAGGTTACTTCAATATTCGGTAATAACTTATTCAACGCAGCTTCTGCAAAAGGTGACCGGCATATATTGCCAGTGCATAAAACAAGTATACTCTTGAACACAAAAATCCTTGGATATTTACAACGATAAAATCATTAGTACATAGCGATAAATAACTAATTATAGACTATTGAAATAAATTGGCCTGCTGGTGGACAATATATTTCAAATATAATTGAGACTATGCGCAAAATTAAAAGCTTCCCGCTATACCAATTACATAACCTACGTCAGTATTGTCTTCATCGGTTAAGCCTAATTCAGCGTATGCACTAACAGCGTCGGTAAAATAGAAAGAAGTATTAATATAGATATCGTTTACCGTACCATTATCATTCGAATCATTATCAATTACCGCCCAACCTGCAGCGTATTCAAAACGGCCTTCAGGTCGATAAACACCCGTTAAGCCCATTGCATTAATATCACTATCTTCCCCAGAAACCGTTTCAGTGGTTGCATAAGAATATGTCCCCGCAATACCTATATCACCAAGAACATAACGCACTTCAGCAATATAAGCATTGGCATTTAGCGAGTCATGTTCGCCCATTGCAACAAATAAAGTGGCTTCCAAATCGCCTAAACGCACACCTACATTGCCATCTAACTCAAAATCATCTTCTGTGCTTGCGCTTTCATTTTTATACGCTGAATAAGCCGCTCCTGCATAAAAAGAATTACCACCATCATATCTGTACTTTATAACCTGTTCACCAGATGAGTCTAAATTCTCAATAAAAGCATTAAAGCCAAACTCGTAATCCTCACCAATGCCTGCGTCATCTAAAATTGTTGGCTGAATACCCGCAGAAATAACATGTGCATCTAATATATCAACATAAAAATAAACATCGCCTCTGGTTACACTGTCATCTTCATTATTTGCGTCAATATCAAAATGACCACCCATGCTAAAATCTTCACTCATTTCAAAGCCAAGATTAAATCCAAAGTTAGCCTCATCTACTCTCCATTGAGCATCTTTTATTTCTGTTGAATAGTCTTTCGTCTCGGCCATTGTTTTAAAATACTGAACGTCAACCTCACCACTAATATCAATGGTCACGCCATCCTGTGCATACATTTCTGCCGCATTAACTTGAGTGGCAGCCGCAAATACCGCTATGGCTAATAGTGACTTTTTCATTATTAATTCTCCCTTTATTATTCATTCCTTGTGCAATATTGAGTCAATATATAGGTTAAAAATGTCAATCGACTATACTGAATATTGCGAAAATAGTATTTTTGGTGCTATATATCTTTTATTAACAACGCTGTTTACTGAATAGGCTTGCTAACAACCGTATTCTTAATAACACGAGTACAGCCCGCCAAGACCAAGACCAATAAAAAAGTCACCGCATTTGCAGGTGCTTGTAGATTAAAATCGACTGTAATATGTATCAACATGCCAATAATAGCCATAAAACACCCCAACGCTGTTCCTTTTAATATTCTGCTGTTTCTTGTTCTCATTGCATTAAAACTAAACCACAAACCAATAAGTACCATGCAACCTAAAACCAACACAGCTGGAATACCAACTTCAGCTGCAAATTGAATATAATCGTTATGGGTAAAATCATAATAACCAATATTATATTGGCTATAACTTGGAAATGTAGAATAAAAGCTACCTAAGCCTGTTCCCGTTAACGGATAATCTTTAATAATATCCATACTCCACAAAACGGCTTGGTCACGAGTTTCAGTATTCATTGCTGTATTTTCTAAACGTTCCTTTACTTTGTCTAAACCGAATATCGTCCCTACAGCTAAAGTATCTATGATCAAAAAGGAAATCACTAACGCCGTTAACGCTCGCGGTTTATTTTTATAGAAAAACAGTGCGACGAGACCACCAATAATGGTTATCGAGAAAAACGCGGTATTACCCATTCTTGAACGAGTCATTACTAAAGCGATCACCATAACCACCAGACACAAACGAATAATCATTTTAGGTGACAATATAGCTTCAAACCAACGACGAAAACGTACCTGCCAAGAACCAGATTCGCTTTGATGCATTTGAGACACGATTAAACCGATACCCAATGACAAAGTCATAATCAAATAGTTCGCCAAGTGATTATGGTACACAAATGAGCCAGTTGCCCTACTTCCTTGCGGTAGACCAAAAACCCAACTCTGTGTACTTGCGGTTAGTATCATCAACGCAGCATAAAATGCTTGAAGGGTTCCACTAAACACCACAGCCAGAATCACTTGTTTTATTCTTTTGATACTGTTTATTAAAATGATCGCGTTAAAAGTAAACAAGGTATAAGCAACACCTTTTAATAATCCAGAAACCGTAGCAAACCAATCTAATGAAATAGTTTTAGACTCTAAATTTAAAAAGCTATAGATGCGAAATGCACTGGGTGAAATAACATTAAGTAGCGCGTCAGGTAAAGGAATAATCTGAATGGCAATCCAAACCTGAAACAGAATAAGTGGTAGCAGTAACCATAAAAATCGTTTTAGTCGCTGCCAAGGGAAGTGAGTTCTAAGAGAAAAAATTAATGCTAGTGTCTGGAGCGCAATCCACACTTCAAAAATCGACCAAGCCCAAACACGGTTACTTGCTAATGGAATCGGCAGCCAAATAACAAGCAACAAAAAACTATAGAAACAAACTATTTCTATTTTTGTCATTATAAGTCCATTATATAAATTCGCTTGATGATCGACTAACTAATAATCTAAAAGATTAACGATCTTTATTGCTAACAAACGTTATCAATTAGCAATAAAGAAAACTAGCTAGGAGAAACACCGTTACCTCGATTAGCAAAAGTATTCAGCGTAGGTGTTGGCGCAGCAGCAGCTGGAGTAGGAATACCCGCCGCTGTTTGAGCTTCAATAGCGATAGTAACAGCAGCAATATCAACACTAGGAACACTAACAGCAGCCAGAGTAATAACTTCAGCGGACACGCCCATATCTGCAGCAGTTCTAGCGATTTCTGCTGCTTGCTCTGGTGCAAGCGTCATAGCGGAAAGGACGATGGTTTCTTGCTGATCAGGCATGGCAGTCAGAACACTGGCTACAATATCCTCGATGGATAAATCGGGAAAGAGTTCTAGCAAACCCGCAATAACGAAATCGGCAGAAGGAACTTCAGGAAGAAGATCTAGGAGAGCGACAACTAAATTTGGCTCAGGTATCGACGGAAATGTCTCAACCAAGCCGTTAACTAAACCCGACAAACTGTCTGTTTGATTGTCGTTATAGTATGCCTCAATTTGCGCTTGTTCAGCGTCACTAATAACATATTCAGGAACTGAAGTTGTCGATTCAATAACTTGTGTATCAGCACCCGTTTGTATCTCTGTATCGGTATTAGCATAAGTTGGCAATGACACCAACGAAAAACTGGCCGCAAGGGCAAATGCGATTGGATTTAAGTTCATATAATATCCCTTTTAAAAACTTTAGATCGTAGATAACCGTATTAATCCTTAGCAACGGTAAAGTTTAGTTAAAATTGTTTAACAAATTAAATAATATTAATTGCTTAGCAAACAAGCAAGAAGTTATTTGATCAAGTTCACACTATTATCTTTATTGAGACTAATCATAATTGCAATGCCACTTCCTAGTGCAACACCAGCAGTATTGATGGATAAATCGACTAATGAGTAATCACGACTAGGAATAAAGTACTGCATAATCTCGTCACTAATCACTAGGCAAAGTACCGCAATAGATTGCCAACCAACTAGGTTAAATAACCATTTTTTTTGATTTGCTTTAGTTGACCACAATGCTAAGAACCCTACTATGGTAGCAACAATAAAATGTAGATATTGATCGCCGCCAAGCCAATTCTCAAAAGATTTAATATCATCAGCAAACAAACCTGTACTCTTTGCCACAGATGCCAACCCTGCGAAGAATATACACCCATAGAATATGACCAAACGATAATAAACAGAAAAAATAAGCGTCTCCTTAACTGGATAAATGTCGGTCAAAAATTGTCAACAATACATTCAAATCAATAGCACACAATTCTTATACTATTTAGTTGGTTTTTCATTGCAAGCGGGAATTGACTGTCGACTAATCGATAGAATATTACAGGCTTTGTCTCGGTAACTAGCATTAGCAATAAATCTATCAAAATTTCCAAAGGCAAACCCATATTTTTCTGGGTCTAATAAATATCTGGTAGCCTTGATTTTATCTTGATTAGTAATGCTTCCCCAAAAAGCAAAGTAGAAATCTAAACCTGCCCTCGTAGTCACTTCTTCATAACGACCAAATTTTTCGGCAGTATATAGTTGGTCAAATACATCTTCTACTGGGTATTTTAAACTACTCAATAGGTAGGTTTTTTGTGCATGAACGTCGGGAAATATTGGTCGCAAAGCAATCGCTTTATTACTCAACATTAAACCTTCAGTTAAGAATGAATCATATATATCTAAGTTCTGATTTGCGTAGCTATTGAGTAATTGAGTGTACGCCGCCATAGAGAGATGATTAGGATCATATTGATTCCAGACCATCATTTGGTCGGTTAACAAATTTACTCGAGTAAGCATATCGTACTTTTTATCCAATACACTTTGATCAACGCCTTGAGAATGGGTTTGATTAACGTAATGCTCATACTGCTTAAATTCATTCTCTAAGCCGATTTTATATAACGAGCCCATAGCAAAATGAGAAGCATAAAAAATTAATGCCACCGAAATCAGTGACATTAAAACTAAAGCAAAACTAGAACGATTCATTATTGAGTAACCGAGAAATTTCTATCACCTTTTCATCTACAATTGCTTGGTCGCCCGCCGATTCAATATTTAAACGTACCACAGGCTCAGTATTTGACGAGCGTAAATTAAAGCGCCATGCGATGTCCGTGTTGTCAAACGCCATACTTATCCCATCAATGTGATCTATACTGCTAGCGCTATCAATATAACAATCCGTAACTCTTTTTATCGCGGCTTTAGGATTATCCAATTTAAAATTAATTTCTCCTGATGATGGAAATGCTTCAATCATATCATTGACTAAAAAGGATAATTTTTGTTGCTTCACAGAAAGCAACTCTGCTACTAATAACCAAGGAATCATCCCAGAATCGCAGTAAGCAAATTGTTTGAAGTAATGATGCGCACTCATCTCTCCACCATACACTGCGTCAACTTCGCGCATTTTATCTTTAATTAGCGCATGACCAGATGGACACATTACTGGAACACCATCATTGTCAGCTATAATTTTTTCAGTATTCCAATAGGTACGAGGATCGAAAATAATTTTTTGCTTAGGCTGTTTTTGTAAAAACGCTTCTGCTAACAAGCCGACAATATAGTAACCTTCGATAAATCGACCTTTTTCATCAAACAAAAAACAGCGGTCAAAATCACCATCCCACGCTATTCCCATATCAGCATTATGCTCTAATACTGCCTCTGAAGTCGCGGCTCTGTTCTCAGGTAAAAGAGGGTTTGGAATACCATGAGGGAAATTGCCATCTGGTTGATGGTGAATTTTGATAAATTCAATAGGCACATTTAATTGTTCAAGTTGCCTTTGTATTTCATCAAAAGCAGGGCCCGCCGCACCGTTGCCTGCATTTACGACGAGTTTTAACGGCTTTATTTTTGCTGGGTCGATATAACTAACAATATGTTGCGCATAAGTTTTCTTGTGGTCAACAACGGTTAACTTACCCTTTTGTTCTACTTGTGCAAACTCGCCTTTTTCTGCCAAGGTTTTTATTTCACCCAGCCCATTTGAATAACCTATCGGAGCAGAGCCTTTGCCAACGGGTTTCATGCCATTGTAGTCAATCGGATTGTGGCTAGCCGTCACTTCTATCCCACCATCAACTCCCATATCGGCAGTGGCAAAATAGATCTCTTCGGTACCCGTTAAGCCAAGGTCAATAACATCAACCCCTGCATCAAGTAAACCTTCAGCCAAAGACGCTTTAAGCGATTCAGAAGATAATCTTACGTCACCACCTACCACCACTTTTTCTGCTTTAAGTACTTCACCGTAAGCTCGACCTATACGATAGGCAACATCTTCATCCAGTTGTTCACCAAGTCTGCCGCGAATATCATATGCCTTAAAACAAGTAATTTCTTTGTGATTATTTTGCATAGCCATGTTATTTTTTTATTTCCTTAGCTTTGTTATCCAACATAGAACTCGACTCAAGCAGAGCAATTTCAGAATCAACGTATCCCTTGCGATCAATTCGGACAATATCGTCTTCTGCTAAATAACTCCCTGAACGCACTTCAATGATTTCTAATGGTACTTTTCCAGGGTTTTCAATTGCATGTTCTAAACCAATAGGGATATAAGTAGATTGGTTTTCACTTAATAAAAACTCTTCATCACCACGAATAACGTTTGCTGTTCCTGACACCACAACCCAATGCTCTGCTCTATGGTAGTGTTTTTGAATTGCCATTCTCTCGCCAGGTTTGACTAAAAGGTGTTTAACATGAAATCGATCGCCTTCAGCTATCGCATCATGAGAGCCCCAAGGACGATAAATTTGTCGGTGGTGTTGAGCTTCAGTACGCCCTTCTTTTTTCACTCGGTTCACAATATTCTTAACGTCTTGAACTTTGTCCTTATTAGCGACTAATATTGCATCTTTAGTTTCGATAACAATTAAATCGTCAACCCCAACCGCTGCTACCAATTTACTTTGAGAGTAAAAATAACTGTTGCTGCTGTCCTCAATCATCACATCGCCACGTTGAGTATTGCCTTGGCTATCTTTATCACATACATCCCAAATAGAAGACCAACTACCAACATCACTCCACGCCGCATCCATTGGCACAACGACAGCACTCTTTGTTGGCTCCATTACTGCGTAATCTATCGATTCATCAGGACAATTTGAAAAAACCTGCTCATTTAACCGAATAAAATCAAGGTCGGTATAACTACCGATATACGCCTCTTTGCACGCCGCTAGAATATCTGGGCGGTATTTTTGTAGCTCTTCTAAATAAACAGAAGCCTTAAATAAAAACATACCGCTGTTCCAGTAATATTCGCCACTAGATAAATACTGTTGTGCTTTTTCCAAATCAGGTTTTTCGACGAACGCATCCACCTCATAACTGGTGTTACCTTTTGCTTCGCCTTTACGAATATAACCGTAGCCTGTTTCTGGCGCAGTAGGCACAATACTAAACGTCACTAGATTACCCTGTTCTGCTTGAACAACGGCACTATTTACCGATTGAATAAAAGCGGGTTCATCTTTGATTAAATGGTCGGCAGCTAAAACAAGCAACAACGGATCATCGCCGTCTTTCATTGCTTGCAATGCAGCAAGAGCAACTGCTGGCGCGGTATTTCTCCCGACAGGTTCTAAAATAATGCCACTATGCTTTGAATCTAATTCTCTTAGTTGCTCTGCAACAATAAATCGATGCTCATTATTACAAATAAACAACGGAGCCAGATGTTCGATATCCGATAGTCTAGTCACCGTGTCTTGAAGCATCGTGTTATCAGAAACCAAAGAAAGGAATTGCTTTGGGTATTCAGTACGTGAAAGTGGCCATAAACGACTTCCACTTCCGCCTGCCATTATTACTGGAAGAATCATATTTTTCCCTTAAAGATTTAAGCCTATATCGCTAAAATTTATATTAAATATGTCGAGAATATTAATTAGTTGAACCATTTATTTCGCCACTAAGTAATTTAATTAGTAACTACCCACTCTGAACTAAGTGGTACTCAAATTTGATAATTATAAACTAAACCAGCTACAACCGTCTATTGTAAGCCTTTCTATTTACTAGTTATTTCTTGTAAAATCTGTGGATGAAAACTAGTTTGCACCACAGTAAAGCTCTTCAGAAAACAATCAACCATTTCTGGATTTGAATCAGTAAAACGACTATCGTTTAAACCGATAAAGAACGCATGTATTTTAATCAAAGTATTGGTATGTAATTGCTGACTTCGACCATTTACAGCCAGCGTATAGCGGCCATCACCATGACACGACAAAGCCAAACTAATATCACCGTCTACAGGTGATTGAGGCAATGATATTTGTTGTTCCTCTAACTTCAAGACAATTTGTTCGACATCATCATTATCCGACCAAAACAACTCTAATTTTTGTTGGCCAGTTGTTGCTGTTTTATTGGCATAATCATAATACGCCATCGCAAGAGGCTTAACAGGTTTTGTTGTGCTATTTTCTTTAAAATCAGCACTCTGTAATTCATCAACATCTCGTAAATAGAAACGAAAATCACCGACTCTCATCAGTACCGTCCATTGTTGAGTTGAGAATACTTTTTCCACTTCATTAGGGGTAACTTGCAACGCGTCTTCTAGAGAATCGTCTTTCGATGCTACCTCACTACCAAGAGAAGATAGTTGGTTTAACTGCAACCCCATTTGATTAATAAAACCAAAGCGCAAATTATCCAGCTTGCGTCCAAAAGTGCCAGTAGAGTCTTTACACCTTATAAAATCGACACCGATACCTTTTTGCTGCGTAGCACGTAGCGGTTCAAAATGATTTATATAAACGTAACTATCCGGATGAATGTAACCATATAAAGTGTTACTTTTTTTAGGTGGCGTTAAATGAGAGATATTATCTAGTTGTAACTCAATCTGCGCTTTATTGCCGATTATCTGGCTATGTAGCGGCACAAAATCGGCTTTGGTTCCCGCGCAATCCAACTTGAATTTTCCACTGACCTCAACACTCTTTCCGTTCCAAGAAGCCAGATCGATAAAATGCTTGCCTTGGAAATTATCAAATTTAATATCAACATCATAATTGTAACTAGGCTGATCGCTTTCACCGAGATACATTCTGGCTTTTGAATCGATCAAATGTAATCGTGAATGAAACAGAGTGTCGGCTCCTTTACTCAATAATACTTTCGTATCGAGTTGTTGGATAATACTGCGATTACCCCACGTTAAATTTGCTCGACCAAGTAATTGAATCAACCCTTTATTGCATTTTACTACACGCCCACCTGAAATATGTAGGTCACCATTACGCGCAAGTATGGCGGGAAATTCTGGAAATGAATAACGGCCATGACCAACATTCTCGATAGTGACATTGTCTAATAGTACAGAAGAATCTTGCATATATCCTGCGACAGCCATGTTAGAAGGGCTGGTGATTCGAGTATCACGCAGAGTAAACGTTTTGTTTTTACCGCCATTAGTGATAATGGCATCGCCCAAACGAAGAAACTCTTGTTCGTTCTGCCAATAGCTTACATCACAGTCGAAATAACAGTTTTCAACGGTATAATTACCACCAATATCAGTTTGCTGAGTTTCAGCCCACGATGCTTGATGCTCAACTGCGATCAAAGTTCGAATACAGGAACTTTGTGAAATAGTAACGTCAGACCAAATACCCATATAAGCAACGTTATAAATATCAGCACAATGACAGTTGCGAATGATAGCTTTGGATTTTACGGCATAATTTGAGCCCATGCCGACAATATCAATAAAATTAGCCGGTTGATATTTTGCTTTACGATGACCAGATTGAGCACCATAGCAATCTTCTGCAATCATCAATTCAGCAAATGCCAACACAATACAGCTATTCAATACATTATAAACTTGTACATTATTAACTTTTATAATGCGGGCACCTGAGAGGCGAACACCACCTATGTGATATTGGTAACTCTCATTCCTTTTTAGGCCAATTTTCCCATCAGGTTCATCACCAATGATAGTAATATCTTGCAATTGAACAAAATCAAGTATGCGAGAGTTCTCATATCCGATAGCAGCAGGGTCGTCACTTCCGGAGCGTTTAGTAATGAACGACCAACACTCTTTACCACTTTTCTGATCGCCAACATTAAACAAATTCCAATCTTTAGTATCTTTTCCTGTTAGCTTATCTTGTGTTAAATAAAATGGAGCATTCATGCCCCCACCCACAATACGAAACCAAAGCCCTTTTCTAGCGGGAATGATTACTCGCGCTAAGCCAGAATAAGAATGATCGTTCTCTTCACCAATATTAATACGTACACTTATATTAGGTAGAATTAACGTACCCCCACCAAAAGACGCCATATAAGCTAAGGTTCGATTAATAATATTGATTGGTGTATTTTTGTATGAATCTAGAGAAAATCCCGCATCTTCAATGGTAAAAACTCGATGACCTTCGACATCGATTTGTTTATCCAAGCTTTGAATAACTTGTGAACAAGCAACAGATTGTGTCAGGCTCGTACCGACCAAAGTACCTACCGCAGCCTTAGCAAGAAAATCCCTTCTTTTCATAATGTTATCTCTTTTATAACGCAAATAAGTCTACATCACTCTAGGTATACAATAATAGATGGCATTGTGTAATACGTTTTTAATCATAATCACTGGTGTATAGATAAATAAGAAGACTTATTTTTAATATAAGAATGATTTATTATTTAAAAAAATAAACTGAGCTAACATTTGATTTTATTCTCTTTGGTGCCTTCCCCAAAAAAAACACTCTAGTGGAATTAAATCTACACAATATTACTTCTGTAACCATTGGACCCAAAACACCTAAAAATAAAGACAAAACAAAAACCAATTCAGTATTATAAATATTAAAATTGAATAAAAATATTCTACTACCTGCTGTAAAAAACACATGAAACAAATAAATTGAATATGAATATGCTCCAATTCTTGCAAAAAGACTGACTTTCAGTTCTGAGAAGAGCATAGAACAACAACTAACAGCACCTAAAACGAGTGCGAAAAGAGTGCGATTTCCATACATAGGTATAAGCCCAAAATAGACACAAGCTAGAAGAGTAATGGATAAAATCACAACCAACAATTTCACTTTAACAGGGATTTTTTTAAGCAAATCGTATCTTTCAATACTCATTCCTAATAAAAAAAACGGTGCCAGGTAAAAAAATCCAGAAAAAGAAAAATATTCACCTCCAATAGGAGAACAATATATTATAGACATAAAGAAAATCACTAGTGCACATTTAAAAAAACCATCTAATAATTTAAGCGACTCCAAAAAAACAATTAAAATAAACACTAAAAATAATGATTCGACAAACCAAAAATGCGCGACAGGTTTTATATGCAAAAGATACCAATTATCGATTGATGTATTAGATCCTGGAACGAGCATTTGTAACACAGCAAAAATAGTGCCGACAGTGAACATTGGAATAATTAATCTTCGCACTTTCTTAGATAAAAATAGAGGTATATTTTTACTAAATGGTCTGTAAGCATAAACAAATCCGGAAAGAAATGTAAACAATGGCATACGTATATATGCTAAGGTATCGTTAATATCACGATAAAAACCCTCGGAAATTTTTAGACCATTTCCGGGGGAAGAACCGATTACATGATATGCAACCAACAACAGACAAGCAATACCTCTCAACGTATCAATTTTTAAATTTCTATTATCCATAATATTTATTTAATCCACATAACTAAAAATCGCACCATAAAATTTTAAATTTAATTATTAATATAACCTAATTACAAAACGGTTAACAAAACAGAAACTAAAAATAGATTTAACATTTAGATCTGTACTTAGTAAAAAGTAGAAGCAAGAACTATCATTACACTAATAGCACCTTGGAAAATTTAGCACTTGATTAACAAAATATTACCATGGTCACCAAAAATCAGCATACTAATTACTGATATAGCAAAAATGTGAAATTAAGTTTAAAACAAAAAACCAAAGACTTCATCTTGACCTGTTTAATATATTTATTACTTGAAATGTTTTTAAAAACCTCACAAATAAAACTGAAAGTAAGAATGAAAAAATAACGTACAAGATATATTCTGGGATTCGAAGAAAATTCCAATCACCACGCCAAAATTCAACATTAACCAAAAATTCAAATATAATAATATGAAACAAATACAACTCTAGGCTTAATACACCTAACTTTCTAAAAAATACGTTAAGTAATCTAGTATTTACTTTGTTTCTTTCAAAAAATTCACAAATAACGATAGTAATAGGGAATGCTAACACTGCTGATATATACCATGAGATACCAGTTTCCTTTCGATATTGCCAATCAAACATACCTAAAATCAACGCAACGACAAGCATACCAACTATAGTGATGATTGTGCTATTACGAACCAGATTTTGAGGTGTCACAGAAGTTCTAACGATACATTTCCCTACATACAGACCTAAGAAAAAAACAGGCACTCTAATATAAAAAATCAGTATTACGCTCAAAAAATTATAAACTATAATCAAACCTAGAATATATAAAATAAGCAAGGAAGTGAGTTTATATCTATCAGAATAACACGAATCCAAAACTTTAACCAAAATAGGCGCTATAAGATAACAAATAAATATGGAAGGAATAAACCAGTACACTATTGAATCATTTATAAATAAATCCAATCCTAGAAAGGAATAAATTATCTCTGAGGCTTCATATTGAAATCCATCATATGACTTCAAAATATAAAAAATCGTCAAAGAAAACCAAAATGCTGGTATTATTTTCAATAATCTTCGAGAAATATATTTTTTAAAACAAAACCCATCATTAATGCTATGATACACTCCCATACCCGAGAGAAGTATAAAAATATCAACGCCTATATAGCCACTAGATTTTAATATTTTAATAGGTATATAAAATATACTTTCAGATATTACTATTTTAGAATGAAATAACATCACCCATAAAATAGCAACCCCCCATAACCTCACTTCTATATTTAGATATCAGTTGCATTTTTAAGTCTCTTAGTCGAAACATTGCCTCCATTTAAAACAAACAGAACAATGGTCATAAATTGAGAAAACAATAAAGATTTAACACTTAGGCCAACACCAGACGAGAGGATTAATGCAAAACCGAGGTTGACCCAAAAAACGTGTCCACCAACATTAAGAATTAATATTCTAAAAGAGTAAAATAAAACAAAAAACAAAGGTATAGAAACAATAAACCCCCAACTCAATATTATTGCGAGCCAAAACACTTCTATACCATATGATGTACCAAATGATATTTGTCTGTTGAAAAGCTCGTTACTAAAGTCACCTAACAATAAACTTAACACCGGTGTGTCAAAGAAAATTTGGAGGGCAACAAGTCTAGTAGCTGCGCTGCCATTATCATCATTTAATCGGTCTATCAATTTATCAAAAAGACCGAAATCAAAAGCTAACAAAATAATAAGTGGAGTGACAAATAATCCAACAAGAAACAAAATCATTTTTTTATGACTAACACCCTGCTTAATAACATTTGAAATGTTGGATAACATCATAATAAAAACCAACATTACTGTTACTGCAATTGCGGTACGTCCACCGAAAGCAGGCAAAGAAACCCAGGAAACCATTAACGCTATTCGGTCTAACTTGCACAAGTTCGTAGTTCTAGCTTTAGCGCTCAAACCAATTACAACAAGACCTGAGATTAAAGTCGCTGTCAATGGATGACCGTATAAAGCGACTGAACGATAAAAGTCCCATTCGCTTAGATCAAGCAATTCACCATCCACAGCTGAAAAATAATTCTTTGGGATTACATGATGTGAAAACACATATTCATATACTCCTAACAAGGCATTAACTATAATGATATAGATACAAATTTTGTAGAGAAATTGCTTTTGCGAATTTGAGCAATGTAAATATAAAGCCAACAAAAACATTGGACATAACCAAGTGGTAATTATAGTTGTTAGCGGTTTTTTTAATATAATGGTGACGTATAAAAAACATAAAATACAAATAACTAAAGACCAAAATATATTCTTCGCCAACAAAATATTTTTTAAACCAGACAAGCCTTGTTTCATACAAACCATCAAAAAGCAAATACATATAAAATAAACTTGAGGATGAAATTTAAATATAAAATTCGCGTAAGGATCTCCATAACGATAGCCAAACAATGCTAATACATCAGTCGACAACGTAATCAACGAAATTACAGAAGCTGCAAAAAAAATAAAGGCCAATCTAGGCAAACCTTCATCGTAATCACTAAGCATATTTTAATACTATCCCTTTTCTATAAAACGGGTACATCACAGCCGTATATACGCTAGCGCCGACTAAAATTAACATAACAACACCTAACCACCCAGTAGCAACAGAGCCTCGCACTAGCTCAACAGAAATTGCCATTGCAATAGCAGCAGAAAAAGTCACCAATAGAGGTTTAACAGGAACAACTAGCCCCTTATAATTCACTAAATAAATTAACAGCACCGCGGTCACTATTGCCGACGCAATTGCCATTGCAATTACACCACCAACCATACCTTGGCTTTGAACTAGCCACCACGAAAATACCGCGGCACCGATGGCTAATGAAAAGTCTACCCAAATTAATGGTTTAGTATTTGCTACTACCAGAAAGTAATGATTGCAATAGTTGTAAATTACAGCAAATAGACCACCAGACAATAATGCCCAAGGAAATGTCGCTAATGCAGCTAACTGAAAATCATCGGCTATAACTAATGGGATAAATTCATCCTTTATCATGAAGATTCCTACCAATGCAGGTAACATAACTGCCATCAATAACGCAAAATTATCCGCGAGTTGTTTCATAGCGGCTACTTGACCTTCATCTCGCATCTTTTGCATTGCCATTGGCAAAGCTGCGGGTGTAACTAACATAGATGCAAGACTGGCAGCCCGTTGCCCTAACCCAAATCCAACTGCGAATTCACCAACTGCAGCCAGCCCCAAGTTCCATTCAACCATGAAGCGAGAAATATTCAGTGCCGTCCATGAAAAAACACCTGCAATTAATAAAGGTGCTCCATAATAAAGTGCCTTCTTAACCACTTGCTTAGATAACATTTGTATCGCGTAGTTTGAAGTAAAGTAATAATAAATAATCGACAGGCTCTCCCCTATTGCAAATCCAGTAATTGGATAAATGGGGTGATCACCAAAATTGATAATAAGTATTATACTAATCAATAGTCCAATAACAGGGCCAGATAAAGAACAAATATTAAACCCTAAAGCCTGTCCTTTAATTGAGCATACTATTACAAAGTATTGATTTAGGCTTCTAAGCGCCATATATAATGCCACTATTGAATAAAACACCATGTCGTAACCAGTGCCAAACCACCAATATAAAGCAACAAACGAGACGGCAATTTGTACGAACAGTAACAACAGCAAAAACGAATCTGATTCGCTCCAGTGCTCATTTGAATCTCCGTGGTAACGCAACGTATAATGGGTCCACCAACCGAAGACTACTTTTTGTGCTAACTCTTGAAAGACCGCCAACAAAGTAATCACACCTATCGTTTCTGCTGAACAATAATATGTCCACACAACAATAGAGACAAACTGAGCTAATGGCGTTAATAGCTGTGCAGGTAAAAACTGTAACGAACGTTTAATTAACATAGGAAGTGTCTAAATTTTTCCTGATTTAAGATCAGGATAGTCAGATAATTTGCCTGATAAATAAACAGACAGCTTAGTGGGAGCAAGCATATATAAAAGAGAAAGAAATAAATTTTTAGTTTTGCGCTTGCTGTCAATCAAAGGGTCGTGATAGAACGCTTTGAACATATTTTTTGCTAAGAAAAACTTGTTATCAGTGCTATATCGGTGATTAGATCGATCCAACAAATACGAATCTAATCGGCGTTTCCAGTGATAAGCTCCTAATAAGTTATCTAACTGCAATGACAATGAAGAAACTTGAAAGGCTCTTTTCTTGATTCCTTTGGCATAGAGGATTTGGCAATCGAGCATATGTCTATGTTTTCTCATGCTCGTGTTTCCGTGTTCAGATTCACTTTTATTATGTTGTCGATATGCCCCTAAACAGCGGTTAATCGATACAACATCACCCGTTGCCGCTGCAACATAAATTAAATAACCATCATAAGCAGATTGCCAAATACTTGGATCGGCTGGCAATACCGATTGAAGATATTGTCTCGAATACGCCATACCAGACATGGGTGCGGAAGGTATATAACCGTGTTTATAAATAAAGTCTTGATGCTTATCTAAAAGAAGATCACAAGGAGGCGCATCTATATTCATCTTTGTTTCGTCAGCTCGAACAGTATCTAACTTATATTGATAAGCCATAATATTTTCTTTAAAACATTTGGCTATTTCGCTGCAACATTCTGGATATAAATAATCATCAGAATCTAGGAAAATCACCACTTCTCCTGACGATAGGTTGAAACCAGCATTCATAGCTGAAATTTGCCCTGCGTTAGTTTGAAACACGGCTTTTTCTAAATTAAATGACCGTATGATCTCAGCCGATTTATCTGTCGAGCCATCATCTACAATAACCACTTCCACGTTTGCATAATCTTGCTCCAATGCACTATTTAGTGCCTTAGCAACGTATTCTTGATAGTTGTAATTATTGATAACGATACTAATTAATGGATTTTTCATACTAAACCCAAATGCATTTCAAATAAGCGATTCATTTGCTTACTGGCTTTAAATGGCGATATTTTAGCGTTGACACTTTCTGGAGTTACGGCTCCTTTTTGAATTTTTTCCCAGACAATCAGTATCTCATCAGCCATATCGTTTGCTGCATCATCTTGGTTAATAGGTAGCATAGTGCCGCACTGCCCATCTTCAAACGTGTCAGCCATCTGATCTAATTTCAATGACACGACAGGACGACCACTGCATACCGCTTCCATCACATAAACTGGCCATCCTTCAAACGTTGAAGTGACTAAACCGACATGCATTTGTTGCCAAAGTTGTGATATTTCTGCCGACTGTTTATAGCCATGCAAAATAACTTTGTCTTTGACTTTCTGGTATTCAGGGAATTGATTAGTATCAGATACACCGACATAGTGAAACTCAACTTTACCATCCAGTTTTTTAGACAGTATGTCGACGATATCAAACATCATTTCTGGACGTTTAAAAATATCCAATCGTCCTGCGAAGGCCAGTTTTAGAACCCCATCGGAGCAGTCATAAGGGGTTGGTTTAAATAAAGTATCGTCAACGCTAACCGTCATATAGTTGATATCTTGCGCTTTTCGAGGATAATCTTTTTTGAGTCTTTCTGTTTGCGCTGAACTAACAGAAATAACTTTATTAGCAGAAAGAATGGCGCGTTTCTCATTAAACTTGTTAATAAACCATAGTTTACTAATAAGGGAGTCGAAATTACTGCCCTTGGGAATATCACCATGAGTAAGTAACACATGATCGAAACCTAATAATTTACATATCCAAGAAAATTCATACCGTTGAATTTCAACTGTCGACTTTTGTTCTTTATACAGGCTTTTTAATATCTTTCGATACTTTAATAGCGCCATAAAATAGTTAAAGGTTAAAGATTGAAATACGTTCCTAGCGACTTTATTAATCTCTTGAGGCTGCGTATGCATAACCGGTAGAAATTGGTATTCACGCCCAGTCGAACTTTTTAATGACACTAATTTCCCCAGCTCAAGCGTGTTGCTCTCATCTACCCCAACAAAAATCAGGTCAATATGCGGTGGGGCTAATTTAATTACATGTCGTATATGGGTCTCTATCCCACCTACCTTTGTTCCTGTAGGATCAAAAGGATGTATAGATATTAATCTATGCGTTCCATTCATAGTCATTATTTCCCTAACTTTCTTTAGATTGCATTCAAAAATACTTGTTCAGTCTGCTTCGCTGCTTTAGTCCAACTAAACTGAGATTCGTTTTGAATGGCTTTATTGGATAAGTCTTCAAACTGTTCTGGATTACTAATCACATTTTCTATTGAGTCAGCGAGCGCTTCTGCATCGCCTAATGGAAAAAACTGAGCGCCTTGTCCTGCTACTTCTCTTAGTACCGCAATGTCGGTGGCAATGACTGGTACACCATATTTCTGCGCTTCCAATACTGGTAGTCCAAATCCTTCATAAAAAGACGGAAATGCTAAAAATTTAGCTTTAGAGTATTTTTCGACTAATTGTTGTTCTGATAAATAACCCACAGTAAAAGGCCCTTCTTTCAGACCATATTGATTAGCAAACGTGGTTAAATATCCAACAGGGTCTCGTCCCGTATGAATTATCTTTACTGGTGTACCGCGATATTCCAGTAGCTTCATCGCTCTAATGAGAACTTCAGCACCTTTATTCGGTGACACACTTGCGACGAATAAACCGTAGTCTTCTCTTTCCCGACGTACAAATTCACCATTCAAACATGCGGCTTCTTTTACTACCGTTGTTTTGTGTCGAAATTTTTCATGGTATTTAATCAGGTCATTTTGAGTATTATTAGATACACAAATGGTTTTTTTTGCTCTCTTTAAGGTCGATGGAAAAAACATTCTCCACCAAAGACGATGATGAAATTTGTATGACGAAGGCGATACATCAAAATACAAGTCGTGAACCACATTGACTAGCGGTGGCATTCCAGGTCCATCGATACCAGCCAAAGGATTTGGATTAAACTCCAAATCCACCTTATATTGGCGAGCATACTTTCTTACTCGGCTAAACTGGGACAAGATATTCTTGGGGGTAGACTCAATATACGGCAAGGTAACCACCGTCAGTCCTTTTCCTTTTAACATATCTGGTAACTTATTTTCGTCCCAACACGTCAGCATTACATAGGTAAATTGCTCACTATCCAGAAGTTTATTCAAAAGATAAAATAGATAATTGGAAATACCAGAAATTTTGTTGCCTGGTTCCAAAAGATGATTGACTAAAATAACCGGCTTTTTATTCACGATTTATGTCCTTTTAATCGTTGCAAAACAACATGCTGGTCTTTTTCCGCTTCTTGATTCCAAGATATCACGTTTGCAAAAGATTGTTCTGCTGCAGTAGCAAGCCAAGTTGGGTCGCTAAACTGAGTAATAATTTGCTCGACTGCGTGGTCAACCTTATCTGAATCAATCAGCAATCCACTGCTGCCTAGCACTTCACGGTAAACTTCGATATCAGATGCTACTACGGCAATCCCGCCATATTGAACTTCTAATAAAGGTAACCCTAACCCCTCATCATGTGATGTAGAAAGAAAGAATGAACATTGAGCGATAAGATCTTTTACTGTATCGCTGCTTGCGTACCCATGGCAGACGATACCTTCTGTCGATTGAAGCAGGTCGGCATCTTCTCCCCATCCTATACGACCTACAATATGTAACTCTATATTGTCGCCTAGTTTTTGTCGCAAGGCAGTGAATAAGCGGACTGCCCCTGAATAGTTTTTACGAGGCTCCACTGTACCAATCATTAATATTTTCAGTTTGTTCAGCTCAAACGCTTCATAGCGTGAGTGGTTATTTTCGACCGAAAAAACATTTCTAACTTTAGGTCGATAAGTAATGATTTCAGCATCTTTTTTGCAAAATGGTATCAATTCATTTTTAGTTTTTATTGAATTAACAAAAAACGTATCTAAATGTCGAACAGCAAAAGCCAGCGACGGTCTCATGTAATACTTTGCTCTAAAATTCAGCTCTTCAGTACGAGTTAATAAAAATAGGTCGTGAATATATGGAATAACTCTTTTACCGATAAATAACGACAACAAAATGCTAGGAGGAAACCCCGGAGTAATCACGATAGCTTTAGTGTGCCGCAATGCTCTAATGAGGATACCAAACCACTGCTGCATTATCATCAGACCAATGTTTCCGCCTGGCACATGCTGAATTCTATTGCTACTGTGTGCTAGTGAAACGCGCTCTTGACTGGCACTATTGTCCTTTTCAATCACATTGTCTTCTTTCACAATACGTTCTTCGCTGACCACCTCTTCGGCAGAGCAAGTCTCTAGAGACAATGCCTCAGCAGAAAACAACTCTTCTGTGATGCGTTCTAATCCAGTGGTATGCCGTCCTAAGTGAGTACAATCAATAATCAAGTCAGGACGTTTATCGTTGTGAAAATCCATTAACCGAAGTCCCTTTTGTGCTGTTTCATTTCCTTTAACGCAACGCCTAAGAACACCCAAGAGTTGATAAGATAACGTTTAGCTAGGCGTTTAGGCTCGCTAGATAAACGCCAAAACCACTCCATTTTAATATTTTGTACCCATAACGGTGCGCGTTTTTTTACCCCAGCAAAAAAATCTAAGCCTGCACCAAAACCAAAACCAAGCATGTTGGGCAATTCATTTCGATGGGTGTACATCCATTTCTCTGACTTAGGCGCACCAACACCAAAAAATAGATGGGTAGTATCTAACGCGTTAATCTGTTGGATAAGTTGCTGGTTATACGCCGGGTCATTTTCGAAACCAAAATCAGGAACAACTACACGTTGTTCTGCGCTTGAAAAGCCATTCTTTCTAAGCCAGTCAGACAAAAATTCAGCGGTTTGAGTAGAAGAACAGACAAAGAATGGACTGTGGACATCGACGGTGAGTCTATCCATTATCGCGGGGAATAAATCAGCACCAGTAATACGGCCCGGAATATCCACATCACAATATCTGAGCAATTTCACTACCGGAAAGCCATCTGCAGTAAGTAGCCATGCATTTTGACACAACTCTTTAAACTGCGGATCTTTTGTCATGGTGACAACATGGTCTACATTAGGTGTAACCAACAACTGTAACTCTCTAGATGGATGTGGCTGTTGAGGTGAAGACAGCTTGTCTTCGTTCAGCGTATTAAGAACTTGTTCATTAATAACCAGCTCAACTATCTTATCTACATTTTCCGTACAGAATTCTAACCCTAGAATGCGTCTACTTTTTTTCATATCCAACTTCTAATTGTTATTTTCTAAAAAAACATAAAGTAGACGAATCCACTTCAATTAAGCGCACTAATTGGTCGCATCGCCATATTGGCTATATTCACCATAACCATAATCAGACAAAGCAGTTTTTGCGTTAACCTGATTGATGACTACTCCGTCAATTTTTATATGATGAGCAAGCAATTTGGATATCGCACTTCGAACGACTTGTTGCTTAGTCGAATTAGCTTTGGCAACCAACAACACAGATTTCGTTAATTGACTAACAATTAAAGAATCGCTCACTGGTAAAGTTGGCGGCGTATCAATGACAATCCGGTCAAATTTACTTTCTAATGTAGTTAATAATTGTGCAAATGCTTTAGAACTCAGCAACTCTTGCGGGTTAGGTGTTAACATACCTGCAGGCAAGATCGTTAACCCAGATTGTTCATCAGAAAGAAGACAATCGTCTAGATGAGAGCCCATTAATAAGTGGTTAGTAAGCCCTTGTTGGTATTTTTTATAGCCAAAACGGGAGGCAATAGAAGGTTTACGCAAGTCACAATCAATGAGTAACACTTTTTCTACTTTAGCAAATGACATCGCCAAGTTGATAGACAAGGTTGTTTTACCTTCCTCTGCTACCGATGAAGTAATTGCGATTTTCTTATTTTCAGAGCCCATCAAGCTAAGCATAAGTGATGTTCGTATCGAACGGATTGATTCGATAAATACACCATACTTCGAATCAAAAAAGACACTGTTATCAAGCGGTTTCTTTCTGAATTTTCTAACTTTAATTTTTGGCAATCCACCTAATGGCATCAAACCAAAGTTATCCTCGAAGTTTTTCATCGATTCGATGGTATTTTTCATTGCATCGACAATAAAGACCATTACTACCGCAAAACCAAGGCTAGCAACGATGGCTAACGCAACAATAATTTTTTTCTTTGGTGCACTTGGAAATTGAGGAATAAGTGCTTGATCAGTAAAACGTGCATTGGCAGATTGAAAGTCACTGGTCGCCGTGGTTTCTTTTTGTCTATTTAAGAATACATTTAATACGTTTCGATTCGTCTCTACTTCCCGCTTCAAAGCCTCATATTGGCTTTTCTTTAGAGTAATCTGTTGAAACTCGCCTTTTCGACTATTAATTTCTGAAGAAATGAGAGCTTCTTGTTTACGGACTGCTTGTAATTCTTTGCCTATCCCGTTGATAAGTTTCTTAATGATACTGCTCGATTGAGCCTGTACAGATTTCAACTTGGCAATGGCTTCTTGCATTTTGTCATGCTTAGGACCGTAACGTTTAGCAAGTTGTTGCACGTCATTAGTTGCTTCAATTTCAGCTTGGCGAATAGAAATTACTTGGGGGTGAGATGAAATGCTAGGTATAGACGAGATAGCAGAAATATCGGTAGCATTAGTTGCGCGAAGAGCCGTATAAGCCGATTCGACTTCAATACGTCGGTCACGCACTTCAGATAAACGTGTGGTTAAATTAGATAATTCTTGGCTAGCAAGCGCGTCAATACCGCTATCATCAATAAGCTTTTCCTCAACTAAAAAGTCTGACAGCGCTTTTTCAGAATTTGCCAGCTCTGACTTTAATGCGGTTAAACGTTCTGTAATCCAACCTGACGCGTATTGAGTGGCAGATAAACGGGCTTCCAGATTAATGTCTATGTAGGCATACCCAACAGCATTAGCAATTTGCGCCGCAAGTTTTGGGTCTTCGGAGGTAAAGCTAATTTTAACTAACTGGGTTTTACGTAAAGGAGATATCGATAATTTACTTTTAAACGTACCTAAAACTGATTGTCTAACTGCCTCTTCACTTGGTGCTTTCACTGCTTCTTTATTGAGCAGTGAAGCAATCAGTGGCAACGCCTTGATGTCATCTAATATTGACTTCTCATTTCGAAGTGTTGCATTAAACTCTGGGATTTCATTAAGTTTCAACGACTTGATGACTTTTTCGGCAATGCTATTAGACTTTAATATTTCAAACTGGGTTAGGTAATATTCTGCTTGAGTGCTATCAATCCCAACAACATCTTCGATAGATACCACTTGTTTTTGCTTTGCTTCAATCAGCAACGTAGCAGTGGCAGTATATTTAGGCGTAAGAGACAATGCCACTAACACAGCCAGACCTGTGACCAGTGTTGTAAACAATAAAATATAAAACCAATTCTTTTTCAATAATTTAAAATAATGCGACAAGTCTACTAGTTCTTCAGTTGACCGTTTTTTTTCTTCTAATATCTGCTGCATGAAAAACCTAAATAAGTAATTAAATTAAAAAGTAACCCACAAGACGTGCCCTTAAATCGGATTACCAAAACGAACTAACCACATAAATCGTGTCGCCTGGATTAACCGTTTCAGTAACCGAAACAGTTTCGCGCTCTTTTAGTAGTGTCTTGATTTGAGCATCACTTAGCCCTTTTACTTCTTCATTTTTTGTTAAATAGATACCTTTAGTCTTGCGGTATTTGGCCATAAAGCCACCCGCCAATGTAATGGCTTTTTCAACAGTTAACTCGGGTTGATACTCATACGCTCCGGGTTTATTAACCACGCCATTAACATAAACATTGCGATATTTGATAATGCTAACATTCACTTTAGGGTCAACTAAATAATCACCTAATAATCCGTCGGTAATCATCTGCTGAACTTGCTTCAATGTCTTACCTCTGGTGCTGAGAATACCTAAATATGGAAAGTCAAAACTCTGGCTACTGTCGATAATGAGCTCTTCAAAGGTCAAATCTTCCTCGCCATAAACTGAAATACGAATCGTATCCCCTGCTGATAACACGTAACCTGTATTAGCATACGCAGCAGAAGTAGTAAGAAAAAAAAGTATGATCAGTTTATAAATCTGTTTGTGCATTTTTCACCCAATATGTAATACAACAAGGTATAACAACAAAATGTTTAATAAGCAGTCTTGCTTACAAAACCTTTAAAAGCTGTAAGGAAAATAATTTTCATATCAAGCCATAAGGACCAGTGACGAATGTAGATCAAGTCATGCTCGATACGTTTTTCCATTTTGTCTAATGTGTCGGTTTCACCACGATAACCATTTATTTGCGCCCAACCAGTAATACCCGGTTTAACGTGATGACGTAACATATACTTGTCAACTAAGCCTCGATATTCTTCGTTATGTGCAACGGCATGAGGTCTCGGACCGACGATCGACATTTGGCCGGTCAGCACATTAAAAAACTGTGGTAATTCATCAAGAGAAGTTCTGCGAATAAAGCGACCAAAAGGGGTAACGCGAGGGTCATTTTGAGTGGCTTGTTTCACCACCGCACCATTTTCCATGGTGCTCATTGAGCGGAATTTCCAAACAGAGATAGAACGGCCGTCTAAACCGTAACGTTGCTGTTTGAATAAAATAGGGCCTTTAGAAGAGAGTTTTACACCGATTGCCACAGCAATCAATACTGGACTAATTAAACAGATAATAAGAGAAGAGATAACTAAATCCTGCAACCGTTTCATGAAACGACTTGAACCATAAAACGGCGTATCATGAACACTGAGCGTTGCAAGAGACCCTACGTTACCCCATTTAGCTTGCATCAAATCGTACACAAAAAAATCAGGTACTATATGAACTTTAGCAGCGCTATCGCTAAAGTGATGCAGTATCTCTTTTATTCGTTTTGATGCTTCAAGTGGTAAAGTAACATATACGTTTTTTATACTGCTCGACTTGGCTAACTGTAACGCGTCATCAATCGTACCCTTGTACATGACGGGCATTTCATCAGGATTGAGCTTGAGACGTTCTAAAGGTCGATCATCATAAATGCCAATCAGCTTTAAGCCTAAATCTGTATGCTCTTGTATTTCTTCTGCAAGTTGTAAGCCAGAGGCTGTCGCACCAATAATGACCGTTTTTTGCTTGTAATCATTGTTTCTGTCGTAAAACTTAACCACTTGTTTATTTAGCCATCGCCAAGCGACTAATGTTATTGGCGTAAAAGAAAACCACGCGCCCATTACAACGCGAGAATAGGTATCAGTAGATTTGAAAATGAATGCAGCGAAAAGAAGAACAGTGGCGCAAAGAAACCAAGAGATAAAAATAAGTATGAGAGTTTCACGCAGAGGACAGGGATGGACTGACCGGTAGACACCCGTCAGTTCTGCAATGATGGTAAATAAAGCGATAGCCGCAAAACCAACAAGCAAGTAGCTGTGGTTAACTTCTCCTATATAAATAATAGTAGAAGCACACAGAATCGATATGATTAAAGCAATATCAAAGATACGGTAGGCGGAAGACGCTTCTTCGCCCTGATTTCGAATCCTTTCGACATATAACATAACTAATCCCTAGCAAAACTTTCGTTTAAGTACGCTACCGCCCTTAGGTTTTTAGCTCCTAATGCGCTAACAACTGACATTTCTCTATCCTAAAAGTAGGAAGCCTGAACCCCTCACAGGGTTCCAATCCTAAATACTCATTCCGATTCTTAGCCGAAAGTTTGTGTTTAATTTCCGTATATAAACTACAAATTCATTGTGTGATGTAACTCTCATAAATTCAACAAATGAGTAACATCATTGTCCATTTGTTTCATATCTGAGACAGAAATATTACGAAAATGACATCAAGATTATTAAACCGCCTAAAATATCAACACAAAAAACATTAGACGCTAATAACACGTAAATTTAACCAATTACTAGAGTTTTTACGCCAACAAATTCACTTTTCATAAGAACTATTTTTTCATTGATGTATTAAAATTACATGACAAAGCGATATAAATTCATCGGTATATTGAATAATCTAATGCTGGGAATAAATGGTGCTAAGTACAAAATGGAGTAAGCGACAACAGCCAACCATCAGGGAGACTGTTGTGCTCAAATAGGCGCCGTATCAGCAAGACCTCAACTAGATTAATTGCTGACAAACTGATTTAAGGATAATGGCTGGTTGTTGTGGCATACAAAATAACGATGGTTAATAGAGTAAGATGTTAACGTTAAAATAACGCTAACTTTTTAGCCCACTCTTCTGCTGCTTTATTAATAGTAGAAAATACGTATCTAAAGACATGTTTACCTTGTCGATATGGATCGTCAATACAGTTTACATTTATCCATTGACCAAAAAGGAAGGTTTTATGCTTAGCCGCAGGGAACCTATCAATGATTTCATCCATCTGATCTTGTTCCATTACCAATATAATATTGTATTTGTCCACTAATTCATCAGTAAGTTGATTAGCTTTATGCTGACTGATATCAACATCATTTTCTTCTGCGGTTTTGATTGCCACGCTATTAGCCGGCTTACCTTGTAAGCGGCTAACTTTAGTCGCTAACCCGGCAGATTCAATAATTGAACCAGGTAATAACTGCTTTAATTTTGATTCTGCATAAGGAGAGCGACATATATTTCCAGTACAAATAACTAACACACTTTTACGCACGAAACTCACCTAAAATAATTTAATAAAAACAGTAAATTAAAGATATAAAGGGTTGGGCCTTTCATATCATTGCTTACGTTACATTGAACCTAAACATAACTTGGACCGAACATAATATCTGGTTTTAATTCGATTTTTAAGGATTGTTTGGACTGACTGGTTAAAAGCCAATCAGTCCGATTGTTGATCTTTGCTGAGTTGCTTAAACCAGTGTCTATTAGCTAATTCACTCTCTGCAAATTTATTTTCGGGTAGTTTGCTTTCCGCTAAACGTTTATCAAATGGGTCATCAGTGGAATTTGACAAAATTTTGCGTTTTTCTCTAATCAGTTTATCAAGATGTTTTATGGTCAACGTTTTGCGATACACCACATCATCCAAAATGCGAGTCACATCAAATAATATCTTGTGCTGCTTAGAGACATCATAACCGCTATCGGTGCTGTGCGATGGCAACGGTTGTGGTCTGCTGGCCGGTTTATTAATCTGCTTTGCCGATGGAGCTTGAAGGCTCCCGGATAGCTCTCCTCCCATTTCTTTGATCATACTTTCTACATGACCAACATTAATCGAGGTAATATTTTCCATAAAAGCAAACAGGAACAGTCTATCCATAAATAGGTTGATTTTACGTGGTATGCCTTGAGTGTAATTGGTTATAGGCTCAAATATCACATCCGGTAATTCAGGTTTATTGGCCCAACCTACTTGTTTCAGCCTATGTAAAATATAATCTCGAGTTTCTTCTTTCGAGAATGCCTTAAGGTGACAAGAAGCAATGATCCTCTGCCTAAATTGCTCCATTTGAGGCAATTCAATAATAGGTTTTAGTTCTTCCTGTCCTAGCAAAAAGCTTTGTATTAAAGGTTTATCATCCACCTGAAAATTGGATAACATTCTTAACTCTTCAATCGTATCTGAAGATAAGTTTTGCGCTTCATCAATAATCAATAATGCGCGCTTATTTTTGAGATGCAAATTCCCCAAAAAGTGTTCAAGTCTTATTAGAATATCGGCTTTGCTCAAACCTTCTACTTGCAGACCGAATTCTGCGGCGACCATCTTAACCAATTCTTCAGGTGACAAACTACTTGTAGCAATTTGAGCAGCAACAATAGAGTCATTCAGCGAGGAGAGTAAACTGCGTCCGATGGTTGTTTTTCCGGTACCAATAGGACCAGTAATAACAATAAAGCCCTCGCCTAATTCTAAACCGTAGCGCAAATAAGAAATCGCCTTACCGTGATGAGGACTAGCGTAAAAAAAGTTAGGATCAGGGCTAAGTTTAAACGGCTTTCCTGACAGCTCAAAATAAGACTCGTACATAATTAAAAGGTTTTCCTTACACTCAAATCAATTTTATTTTCTTTATACCCATCATCTTCAGAAGACGATTTATCTTGGTGCGTAAGTGTAACATCCATAGAAAAATCTCTGGCAAATTGACGTGACAAACCAAGATCCCAAGTTCGATAATAATCTTTCTGTGGGTTAGAGACGTCTTGATCAAACTGGTAGTAATCATAAGTAAAACTTGATGATATGGACATCTTACGAGTCAAATTATGCGATAGCTCAATGCTGCTGCCATATCTCAGCGTATCTGAATTAGTGGATGACTCATTAATTGGTGTGGTTTTACCACCATTAATCTCGACTGAAAACGTACTACGTCGTAAATTTAGCGTGGATGTCCATGCTAACTGGCGTTCAAGAGTCAGTTCTTCTATTGATTCACCATCAATAAAAATATCTCTATCGTAATTTTTTACTTCTTCGGTATAGCTAATTTCATTGGTTAGCCGACGGCTACGGTGACTTAAATTAAATTCATATGCATCACCATAAAAACGATTGGTATATTCAAAATCTAAAGACGTTCTCTGATTCGGGTTTAAATGTACTGCACCTTGCCAGTAATCGTCACTCTCATCGTCTAAAGCAAAATCACGACTAAATTCAACATATGAGTCGTCATGAATATAGTAGCGTAATCCTATACCCCAACTAGAAAATTCTGTCGTTTCATCGCTTGCTTCACTGGTGTATTTCTCATAATACGAACGTACAAACGGACTCAACCCTTTGCCTCGTTGAATACCCAGCTCTTGATCCAACGTCTGCAAGCTCGAACGAGTAGAACTCTCTTTACCAATATTTCTCGTTCCAGAATAGTTCAATTGCCAAAAATAGTCTTTAACTCGCTCGCCTTCGGTAAAATCAACCACCGCATTATAAGCACTGTAGTCGCCTTCACCATCATCGTAGGCGTACATACCAGCCGACAACCGACTATACAGATCCACGATACCAGCCGGATTACTTTGATAAGAAAGACCGGTATCAAATGATTTAGTCTCTACAGTCTCACCCGTATAAATATCATTACTCGCATCATCCAATATAGAACGTGCAACATTGTCTATTGAAGCGACCGCATCCACAGCAAAACCAGTGTTAAACAACCCTTTATCGGCACTAAACGTTAGCTGATTATATAATTCGTTTTCATTAGAATCATGAGAATAAGCCAATTGATTAGCTTGATATGCCAATAATAAGTTGCCGTCATTACCATCAACGGACACATCAATTCCTGCTGTAAGCGTGAGTATTTCACTGCTCTGCTTATTTGAACTAGTGAGATCGACATTATCGGTAAATGTTATTCCGCTTTCCACAAAAGGAGACATTTTCACGTCTGCGGCCGATAAGTTGTAACTCACCAGTGTTGATATTATTCCAACAAGAAAAACGTTATGCCTTCTTGTCTTTCCCACCATATCCGTAGCCGTATCCATAGCCATATCCATAATCCGCTTTCTTCAAAGTTTTATTGATAATGAACCCTATTGACATCTCACTATTCAACAATGACACTGCCTGTTTAACGTCTGACACTTTGGTTTTATTTTGCTCGACAACCACCGCTGCTTGTCCGACTAAACTTGATAAGGTAACCGTTTCTACCACACCCAGAATTGGAGGACTGTCCATTACAATCATCCTATCAGGATAACGAGTGGCTAATTCTTGAGTTAAGGCTGCCATTCTATCACTGGATAAAAGTTCATTACTCAAATCATGGTACTCACCTGCTGGCATAATTCTTAAGCCGGGAATGTTAGTTTGGTAGATAATGTCAGACACATCATCAATATTGCCAAGTAGATAATCTATAAGTCCCGGTTTATCGCCGAATTCAAGCATTTGAGCAATACTAGGACTCAAAACATCTGCATCAACCAACAAGACTGTTTTATCCTTTTCGGAAGCAATACTCATAGCAAGGTTTATCGCAACGAACGTTTTACCTTCATTCATATTGGCACTGGTAACCATGACTAAATTACCATTGGTTAGATATTCAGAGCTGCCACCAAATGCACTACTAATCAACTTACGTTTTATGGTACGAAACTCATCTTTCATCAACCGTTCATTAATATCGTTTCCTTTAGATATCACACCTAATTTAGTTAAATGCGTTCGGTCGATTTGAAGTGTTTCTTTGTCATCATTAAATTCTGTCTGACCAAGTTCAACTCCGCTTGCAGCGCTTTGCTGTTGTACGGTTACATTGGCTTGAGTTGTGCTTATCGCAGAATTTGGCTCATGAGCCGATTCTTTATCAGCAGACACCTCATCATTTTGTGTTGGGGCTTGTTTAAGCTTCCCCATCGCTTTTTCGATTGTGCTCACTAGAAATTCACCTTACGAATCAAAACACTGAACCATTCTTTGAGAAAATCGCTTCCTTGAATTATAACGTTTGCTGCCTGCATTAATCGTTCATGAACGGGTGGAAAAGCACTGACGGCAATAAAGGCAACAAAAACCAACAATAATAAAGCACTGAGTAACGCAAACCATCTAGTTCGTCTTTTTGCTCTCTCGGCAAGACCCGACACTTTACTAGCTGACACAACGCCCAACACTGGATAATCCAACATCTGATGTAACTGATTAGTAGATGAAATCACTGGCGTAATTTGACTTAGTGCGAATGACACTGCGGCACCACTACCCAAACCAAAGATAAGCACTACGGTTAAAAACAGTACTCTTGGTGGACCTGACGGCTCTAAAGGGACTCTTGGTGCATCAATAATACGGAATTTAATTTCGTCAGATGAGTCTCCGACACTCTGTGAAATTTGAGCACTCTCTTTGCGAGATAAAAGCTGCTCATATTTTTCTTTCGTAATATTATAGTTACGTGTAAGAGCCGTTAGTTTTGCTTCTACATCTGGCACTGTATCCAGTCTGTTCTGCAGATCGGCTATTTTATCTACGTAACGTCTTTCACGTACCGTGAGCGATGCAACTTCATTGTCTAGCTGATTGACCGTTAATTTAAGATCTTGATAAACTGGATTATTAACCAGTATTTCTTTGACCGAATAAGAAGCCAGATCTTTACTTCTCAAATCTTCTAATACTTTTAGTTGACGACGAGTTTCAATCACATCTGGATGGTTTTCAGTATATCTAAACACCAAATCATCCAAACGTGTTTGTAACGCATCAATTCGTTCATCGTGCTTGGTACGAACTCGTGACAACTGATCTGTCGCTCTAGATTCTTCTCTGTAAAGCTGACTTCTCACCGACTCCAATCTTGTTTTTGCTTCACTCAACGCAAGCTGAGTATCTTCCAAAGCGGTTTGATTTTGCTCTAACTGAGAATAATATCCAGTGCCACTACCAGGCATAAAGCCACGATATTCACGCTTAAAGTCGGCCAACTTAACTTCTGCATCAATAAGCCTAGTTTCATAATCAGCTATTTGACTACCAATAATTTCATTCGCTTGGTCAGTATCGATTCTCTGTTCACTGAGTGTATTTTCAACAAACACATTCAGAGCAGATTGCACGACGTCTTTCGCGTAATTAGCTTCATTACCGATGTAGCTTATTGTGTATAAATTCTCTCTTCCTGCGGAACGAATTTTTATATTAGATTCTAGATCATCAATAATCGCTTCATATTCTTGACTGGTAGAAGCTCGAATATCGGCATCTATGTCCCGTGCAATTATCTCTAGATTAGAACGACTCAACAGCGTTTTAACCATCAACTGAAGTTCGCGAGTAGGGTCAGTTTGTATGGCTAAACCACGTAATAAAGGTTGAAGAATAGACCTAGTGTCAGCGTATACTCTAGCTTCTGACGTGTACTGAGCCGGAAGCATAGTAACGAGAGTCCAACCTACAGGGCATAACAACCAACCAAATATCAAAATATATCGGCGTTTTAACCATACACCCCGAACCAACTGAAGGACATCATCTAACATTTCCTGCATATTTTTTAACTTCCTATTCTAACTATTCTAAAACCATGCTTCTGGGATAATAATTATATCGCCGGGTAAGATATCTACGTTAGCTTCGATTTCGCCATAGGTCAGTAAATCGTCCATTCTTAGAGCAAATTTCTTATGTTGCCCATCTATTACGCGAATTAAACTTGCGTCATTACCATCTGCATATTCAGTCAGGCCACCTACTTGAATCATAACGTCCAATAACGTCATATCTTCAGTGTAATTAATTGCTTGAGGATCTGATGCTTCACCAATAACTCGAATCTGCTCGCTAAACGGTCCAATAAATTCATTTACTATTACCGAAACTATAGGGTCGCGTATATATTCATTCAAATGAGATTCTAATTCTCGTGCCAACTCGGTTGGTGTTTTACCTGACACTTCTAAGTCATCAACTAATGAGGTAGAAATTTTCCCATCAGGACGCACAGTATATGAACTTGAAATGTCTGGATTACCCCATACAAATACTTCTAGCTCATCACCTGGGCCAATTAAATAGTTATAATCATTAATATTGTCAGTCAAAGAAGCACGAACTGTAGCCGCCGGCAACTCCACTGAAGACTGCGACGAACAAGCCACAATAAACAGTAAACTAAATATTACCCCTGCCCTTGAAAACCAACCTAATAATCTTCTAACCCGCAACATAGTATTCTCCAAAATATGATTTATATTCATCCATGTTTACCATTTTATACCAACAGTTATCCTATACTTTAGTTGAAATAATTGATCTCTCAACACAAACCATCACTAGACGCATAATACTATCGCGATATTACGTATTTTGTATATTATTTTTTACTATACAGGCGATTAGTTTAATTCTTGATCACTCTTATTTAGCTTTTACACTGACACATATAAAAAATTACTTTAGACAAACGTTTAATGAAAGACTTAACTATAAAAATACGATAATATATGACATTGATCTGATGTTAAGCAGATTATATTGGTATTAACTAAAGCTAGATAGGGATATCTTCTAAGTAAAAATAGTGTGAGTGAAAATCAGTATGTAACAGTAAAGCACAAACATTGCTTATTATTCTCATTAAACTATTTTACCAAAATGTAAAGCTAGCGCTGTTGCGAGATATACCACCTCTTATCGCCTATATACCTAGACATAAGAGAGGGTAATATCAAAGACATGTAACTAGATTTCCCTACCTATCCATACTTTAGTACCGTTAATAATTTATATAAAAACTGATACCTACTAATGGTACTCCATACAGTGTAGAGAATTGTGTCTATGGGTGAATCACATTTTCGTGAACTAAAAACCAGTTCCGTTATTATTATATTAACAGATCTAATTGTATTAACTGCAATATTTCTTATTAATGCGACAATATTTTCGAATTATTATAATTCATCGAATATTGACGATTTATTAGCAACTAATGATATTTTCCACACCTTTATCATTCAGTTACTTGTTATAGCGCCAGTGGTACTATTGTCCGTATTTGCAGTGGGGCTATATAACGAAAAACTACGTGAAACATTCAATGGTATTATTGTTAGAATTTTAGTTAGTATTACTTCTGCATACTTAATAACAATAATCATATTTAAAGTTACTGTTATTAAAGACTTACCAGGTTACTTTAATGAAGTTTACTTTTTTAGCATATTTGCTCTCTTCGTTTTAAGCCGATTCATTATTAGCAAAACACAATTTAAACAAATTGGTTCAAGACGCGTTTTAGTTTTAGGTGCAGGTAAACGCGCTACGATAATAGAAAAAAGCATGCGTAGGCAGGCAGACCGTGTTGGAATCAAATTTATTGGTTTTGTTGCTATGCCGGGTGATTGCTCTGAAGATGGCTTGAAACGTGAAACTATCATTGAACTGGATGAATCGCTTGAAATATTCGCAACCAAAAACAATGTTGCGGAAATAGTAATTGCATCTGATGAACGACGAAACGTACTGCCCAACCAAAAATTATTTAAATGCAAACAATTAGGTATCCGAGTTACTGATATTATTGATTTCGTCGAAAAAGAAACCGGCCAGGTTGCAGTAAACCATATTTATCCATCATGGATGATATACAGTAAACGAACAACAACAAACACCGCTCAACTTATATTTGAATGGGCATTTAACTGTGCCTTAGCGCTGTTTATATTCTCCCTAACCTTCCCTTTGATGATAATCACCGTTATCGCAATTAAACTGGAAGAAGGCTTAAAAGCCCCTATTATTTACAGCCAAAAAAGAACCGGATTAAACGGAAAACTATTTGATATTTATAAATTTAGAAGTATGAGGACAGATGCTGAACAAAATGGTGCTCAATGGGCGGTTAAGCAAGATCCTCGAACAACGAAAGTTGGCAACTTTATTCGTAAATATAGAGTTGACGAACTTCCGCAACTTTATAACGTAATTAAAGGTGACATGGGTTTTGTAGGGCCAAGACCTGAACGTCCTCAGTTTTCTGATGATTTTGAAACATCCATCCCCTATTACAATCATCGTCTTAATGTAAAACCAGGGTTAACCGGGTGGGCACAGTTGAAATATCCATATGGAAGCAGCCAAGAAGATGCATTGGAAAAATTGAAATATGACCTTTACTACATTAAGAATCGAGCTTTTTTATTTGATCTACTCATTTTGCTCAGAACAGCAGAAATAATTTTGTTTGGTAAAGGTCGATAACAACATGGCCAGCGATGGCCATAGTTGTGTATAAGTTCATAGATGTGTAATTAATTGATAGTTGGGTTTTCGCTATAGTTACCTTGTAGCTAATGTTAAAACACCACGATGGCCATTAAAGAATATTTAGAAGGTTAACATTCATGAAACATTCAAGCAGTAGTGTCATGACTGTCGATGTAGAAGACTACTTTCAGGTGTCAGCGTTTAGCAACAACGTAAAGCTCTCTGACTGGGGAACAAAGTATCCATTACGAGTAGAAAAAAGCACACATCGAATACTCGATATTTTCTCGCAGCACGATGTGAAAGCCACTTTTTTCGTATTGGGTTGGGTAGCAGAAGCTTGCCCACAACTAGTAAGGCATATTGTTGATCAAGGACATGAATTGGCCAGTCACGGTTATGCTCATCAAAGAGCGAACCAGCAATCGCTCGATGTGTTTAAACAAGACGTTTATCGTAGCAAAGCCTTTTTAGAAGATACGTCTGGTCAACAAATAATCGGTTATCGAGCACCGAGTTTTTCAATAGATCCAAGCAATGAATGGGCATTCCAAGTGCTTAAAGATCTTGGTTTTATCTACAGCAGCAGTACTTATCCAGTAAAACACGATTTATATGGCGCACCTGATTGGCCTCGACATAAGTACCTACGACCGGAAGGAATTATAGAAATACCTATTCCAACAACCCAAAGTTTTGGCAAAAACATACCAATTGGTGGTGGCGGATTCTTCCGTTTATATCCGTACGCGTTAAGTAAATACCTTATCAACAAATTTTTAACCGAAACCAATAAACCATACAGTTTTTATTTTCATCCTTGGGAAATTGATCATGATCAACCCAAGATGACAGACGCGCCCTTTAAATCTCGAGTGCGTCATTATTTGAACCTTCATCGTATGGAAAACCGCTTGAACTCGCTTCTTAGTGATTTCAACTGGGATACGATGAGTAATGTTTACCAACTAAATGGACAATTAGATGATAGCAGATCTGAAGATCAGAAAAATAACTGATCAAGACTTTGCCAACTGGGATAAATACGTAGATAGCCATGTTCAAGGAAGTTTCTTCCATCTAACTGGTTGGATAGAAATTGCTCGGTCAGTCTTTGGCCATAAACATCACTACTTGGTAGCAGAATCTAACCACGGAATCGTCGGTGTTTTACCATTAATTGAACAAAAAAGCCTAATATTTGGCCATGCTTTAGTGTCAACACCGTTTTGTGTTTACGGCGGTGTAGTAGCTGACAATGATGAGATCCGCATCGCGTTAGAACAACAAGCTTACCAACTGGGCTGTTCACTCAAAGTTGATTACGTAGAGCTACGTGATAAACAAGAATATTCAATAGAAGGCCCTTGGTTATCTCATTGCCATCATTCTACCTTTTCTTGCGAGATAGAAGAGACGCCAGAGCAAATTTTAACATCCGTTAAACGTAAACAACGTGCCGTGATACGTCATTCATTAAAAAATGATTTAACATGGAGTAATAGTGATGACCCCAAACTCTGCTATGACATCTATGCTGAAAGTGTGCGTAATTTGGGTACACCTGTCTTTAGTCAAAAACTCTTTACGACACTGAAAAGTGTATTTTCCGACCGTTGCGAAACTCTGATTATCCGAGATGATGTCGGGCAAGCCGTTTCCAGCGTATTGAGCTTCTACTACAAAGACACGGTATTACCATACTATGGAGGCGGAAATCGACAGGCGCGAGATTTGAAAAGTAACGATTATATGTATTATCAGTTGATGTGTATCGCACGAGAAAAAGGCTTTACAAGCTTTGATTTTGGACGCAGCAAAAATGATTCTGGTTCTTACAAATACAAAAAACACTGGGGTATGCAAGAAGATAAACTGCACTATCGTATTGCATTAGTGCAGAGTAAAGAACGGCCAAATTTATCGCCGAATAACCCTAAGTATAAATTGTTTATTAATTTATGGCAGAAGATGCCACTTCAATTAAGCCGAATTGTTGGCCCTATGTTGTCAAAGTATCTAGGGTAATAAGCCGATATTATGAAAGAAAAGCTACTTTATTTATGTCACCGCATACCTTATCCCCCAAATAAAGGGGATAAGATTGCTGCGTACCATATTTTAAGATACTTAAATAAACACTATGACGTATATCTTGGCTGTTTTATTGACGACCCATTCGACAATAAATACCAAGACGACGTTCGAGCGATGTGTAAAGAAGCACATTTTGTTCAAGCGTCTCCTTTGCAATCAAAATTAAAAAGCCTGAGCGCATTTATTACCGGCAAACCACTCACTGTACCGCACTACCATAGCCCAAATATGCATAAATGGGTAAAACGCACTATGGCTGATAATGGGATTGAAAAAATCTTTATGTTTTCGGCATGTGTCGCGCAATTTGCCTTAACGGAATCAAACCGTCACGCCCATAAAGTCATGCATTTTGTCGATATTGATTCAGACAAATGGGGGCAATACGCACAAAAAAGTACCGGATTGGTGCGCTGGGTTTATGCCAGAGAACAAAAGAAACTCGCTGACTACGAAAAGCATGTTGCCAACCAAACCGAAGTAAGTTGCTTCGTTTCTGATAGCGAATGCGCCATGTTTCGTGACATGCTCCCTCCAGAACAACAATATAAAGTGTGTACATTAAGTAATGGAATCGACAGTGAATACTTTTGCCCTAAAACTGAACCTGTCACCAGATCACCGACACACGACAACGATTCATATAAACAAGAAAACAATGCACTGAAACACGAAAGCTATCCCATTGAGCAAGATAACTACGTGGTATTTACTGGCGCAATGGGCTACAGACCCAATGTAGAAGCGGTAGTATGGTTTGTAAATGAAGTTTGGCCACTGGTTAAAGAGCAAGTGCCTGATGGTAAGTTTTACATTGTTGGATCGTCACCATCAAAACAAGTCTTGAGCTTACAACAAGAGCCAGGTGTTATTGTTACCGGACGGGTAGAAGACATAAGACCTTATATAAGCAATGCAAAAGGTGCAGTAGCACCGATGCAAACTGCTCGAGGCATCCAAAATAAAATTCTCGAAGCGATGTCTATGGAACGTTCTATCTTGACGACTGAATTAGGCATGGAAGGAATTGAAGATTACCCACAAAACGGAATAACACTGGCAAGTAAACCGCAACCAACCGCGCAGTGGGTGATTGATAAATTACAGCAAGATATCCAGCCACAACCACATTCTCGACTTTGGCTGCAAGAAAATTACAGCTGGGATGCCAAACTCGCGCCTCTACTTAACTATTTGGACCGTACAAGTGATTAGTATGCTGATGAAAAGGTTGACCTTACCTCTATTGATTTGGGGCTGGGTATATTTCGATTCAATTGTTGGAATGGTCACGGTATGGAATCAATCTAAAACCTACGAACATGGTTTTTTGATAATCCCTATCAGTCTTTGGATAGTTTGGAACGAAAAAGAAAAATTTCAACAGTTCCGTTTATCAACTGCTTGGCTCCCCTGCATAGGTTTAATTTTTCCTGCACTACTTTGGTTAATTGGCAATATCGCTGGAATCGCTTTCTTTGAGCATCTGGCAGCCGTAATCAGCCTGCAACTGATCTTATGGAGCTTATTAGGCAATCAATTAGCCAAAGCCTATTTCTTCCCAATACTATATTTACTGTTCTGCGTGCCATTTGGTGAAGAATTGGTCCCCTACTTACAGTCGTTCACGGCCGATATTTCTGTTATCGCTGTACAATGGACAGGAATTCCGATTTATAGGGAAGGTCTATTTTTAACCATTCCAAATGGTAAATTCGAAGTAGCAGAAGCTTGTTCAGGGATCCGTTTTCTTATTTCCAGCATCGCACTAGGCAGTTTGTTTGCCTACTTGTTTTTCTCAACTTGGTGGAAAAGTGGCTTATTTGTCCTATTTTCCTGCCTATTTCCAATCATTGCCAACGGCATTAGAGCCTACGGTATTATAATCATTGGTCATCTGAGTGATATGACCTTAGCTACCGGTGCCGATCATTTGATATACGGTTGGGTGTTCTTTAGTCTTATCATCTTGCTGATGTTCTTTACCGCATTGCGATTTTCAGACAAACCCTTGGCTTCGTCTAAAGCTAAATTGGCAACAGAAACCTTATCTAGCCAAACATCATCACATGATAGCCAAACTGTAAAAGCGACCAACAAAGCAGAAAGTTCATCTATGGTTTTGGTGGTCAGTGTTTTACTGATGGCGATACTGATTAGTGCCTCTCAATGGAGTAAATGGATAACAACCGGTGAAACATTGGTTGCTGCGGCAAATGTTATACCAGAACAAACATCTGCTATTAATTCATCGGAATGGGGTATCACCTATCCTAAAGCTCAATTGAAAACCCATGTAGTCGCACACAAAACTCAAACAGAATACTTTGTAGCACGCTACGCGTTAAATCAATTAGATGGCGAGTTAGTCAGTTATGAAAATCAGTTATTTAATAAAAATTATTGGTCAATAAATTCATCTAAAGACCTGCTATTAGTCGATAATGAAACAAATATAAAAATTAAATACATTCAGATAATCAATTACTTGGGCGAACCAATGAATGTTGTTTATTGGCACTGTATTAACAATTATTGCTCTAATAGCAGAATCAAACTCAAGCTTTATAAAGCTTACCAACTGATCATAGGCAATGGCGGCTATTCAGATATACACGCTATTGCAAGTAAGAAATTGTCTCAAAACCAACTGCTGGTGTTGGCACAAAATTGGCTAGCCAATGACGCTAAAAAGAAATAGGAATCAACTATGTGCGGTATATCAGGGATTTTTAATATACACAAAGCGCCTCCAATAAACAGTGGCATATTACAAGCTATAAATAGAGTTCAATCGCATCGCGGCCCTGATGATGAAGGCTATTATATTGATGACAATGTTGGACTTGCTCACCGTCGTTTATCTATTATCGACCTTTCCGGTGGCCATCAACCTGTATTTAACGAAGACAATTCCGTTTGTGTTGTTTTTAACGGTGAAATATACAATTTCGAATCATTAGTGGTTGAACTTCGCGAATTAGGACATGTTTTTTCTACTCATTCCGATACCGAAGTTATTGTTCATGCTTGGGAGCAATGGGGTACAGACTGCCTAGAACGATTTAGAGGCATGTTCACCTTTGCCCTTTGGGATATCAATAAAAGGCAACTCTTCATCGCCCGAGATAGATTAGGAAAAAAACCGCTTTACTATACCAAAACCGCTAACGGCCAACTGGTGTTTGGTTCAGAGTTAAAAGTAATACAAGCTCACCCAGACGTTGACTCAACGTTACGAACCGAAATGGCTGAAGAGTTTTTGATGTACGGTTATATCCCTGATCCGTACACCGCTTTCAAAAACGTCTTCAAGCTCAACCCGGGGCACTATTTATTAATGTCTCCAGAAAGTCCTATTGAGCAAAAGCCATATTGGGATCTTGCGGCACCAGAAAGCGATCTATCTTGGCAAGATACCCAAGATTCATTAATCGAGCAGTTACAAGAAGCCGTTCGTTTACGCATGTTAGCCGACGTTCCACTTGGAGCTTTTCTATCCGGCGGTGTGGATTCGAGTGCAATCGTTGCATTAATGTCTAGCCAACAACAAGACCCAGTTAATACTTGCGCAATTGGATTCAATGAAGCTGCGTTTGATGAAACCGAATACGCTAATCAGATAGCAAGTAGATACAAAACCAATCATGTATCGCAAATAGTTTCCGCTGACGAACATAGCCTAATTGACCAGCTAATCGATATTTATGATGAACCGTTTGCCGACAGTTCAGCTTTACCAACTTATCAAGTCTGTAAACTCGCCAGACAATCAGTAAAAGTCGCGCTTTCTGGCGACGGTGGTGATGAAATTTTTGCTGGATATCGTCGTCATCGCTTGCAAATGAATGAAAGTAAATTGCGTGAACGCATTCCCTACTCTATCCGAAAACCATTGTTCGGAACGCTTGGAAGTCTTTACCCAAAAGCAGATTGGGCGCCACGTTACCTTAGAGCAAAAACCACATTCCAATCACTGGCGATGAACACGGTAGAAGCCTATGGCAATACTATGTCTAGATTGCGTCTCGAACAAAGGAATGCCTTATTCAAGCCAGAATATTTACAACAGCTTGACGGGTACACTGGTTTAGAGATCATCAAAAAGCAAGCCACTAATGCGCCAACTGACGACCCTTTGAAGCTGATACAATACCTAGATATTAAAACATGGCTTCCTGGCGATATACTGACCAAAGTGGATCGTGCAAGCATGGCAAACTCATTAGAAGTCCGTGCACCTTTATTGGATCACAACTTTATGCAATGGGCATTCTCTATCCAAAATCAAGACAATATTCGCGGTAACCAAGGTAAGTTTGCCTTTAAAAAAGCGTTAGAACCATACGTTAATAGCGACATTTTATATCGACCTAAAATGGGCTTTAGTATTCCAATATCACAGTGGTTCAGAGGGCCTTTACAAGACAAACTGAGAAGTAACGTATTGTCAGAGAAAATGTTCGATAGCGGCTATTTTGATGCCAAAAACTTAACCAATATGGTTAATGAACATACTAGTGGAAGAAGCGATCATGGCGATGCTTTATGGTGCCTATTGATGTTTTCTCAATTCTTAAATCGGCAATAAATAAACAATGAAATTACTAACAATAACGACTCTTTTTCCGTATGACAACAATCCTAAACATGGGATTTTTGTAGAGACTCGTTTACGTCATTTACAAAAACAGTACCCAAATGTAGAGATTAAGGTTATCGCCCCTATTCCTTACTTTCCTTTTTCAAACAAAATGTTTGGCCATTATGCTGAGTTTAATAAAGCACCGATGGTTGAAGAAAGATATGGTATGCAGGTTTACCATCCGCGCTATCTAGTCATTCCAAAAATAGGTATGACAATAACACCTATTACGTTAGAAAAAGCCATTTATCAGCAAGCGAAAAAACTATTGGCAGATGGTTATGACTTTGATTTAATCGATGGTCACTATTTTTATCCCGATGGTATCGCCATTGCTAATGTAGCAAAAAAACTTAATAAACCTTTTACTGTCACTGCTCGCGGAACAGATATTAACCTTATCCCTGAATTTGATAAACCAAAAAGGCAAATACAACAGGTACTGCAAGACAGTAATCATAATATTGCTGTGTGTGAAGCTCTTAGACAAGAAATGATAAAGTTAGGCGCAGAGCCAACTACAGTCACTACCTTACGTAATGGTGTCGACCTTGAGCTGTTTTCATTTTCAGATGATAAACAACAACACCAGTTAAGAGAACAACTTAATTTGCCCACTGATAACTCTATTATTATTTCAGTAGGACATTTAATTGAACGTAAAGGACACAATCTAGTTATAGAAGCACTTAGCCACTTACCTAAACTGACCTTATTAATTGCGGGTGATGGTCCTGAGCAGAAAAATTTGCAGCAATTAGTACAAAAACTCAATTTAGGCTCAAGAGTGACTTTTTTAGGCAGTATAAGCCAATCACAACTCGCTGAATATTATGGCGCTTGTGATTTAATGGTTTTAGCCTCTAGTCGTGAAGGATGGGCGAACGTATTGCTAGAAGCCATGGCATGTGGCACCCCTGTTGTAGCAACAAACATATGGGGAACGCCAGAAGTGGTTAAAACAGAAAGCGCAGGTGTATTAGTTGAACGCAATCCAGTCGATATCGCATCCGGCATCGAAAAAGTTTTGAATAACAATAACAATCGACGGTTAACTAGACAGTACGCCGAAGTATTTTCTTGGGATGAAACCATTAATAAAAAATATCAATTGATTAAAAGTATATTAAAAAAAGACTAATACTATTAGGGACCTTACATGGCTAAGCTTTGCTTTATTCTTGGTATAATGCCAAGATCTGGAACAAATTATCTAGAAAACATCATTACTTTGCATGATCAGTGTACTGATTGTGCACCAATCTATGAAGATTTTTTGGTAAGTGAATCAGATAAATTAGTCAAATACGCGCAAAGTGTTAATCGACGCTGGAACTCTGATTGGGAAAAGGATAGTAAACACGTTACTACAAGCTCCTTGCTAAAAGCAGTTGGCAACGGCTTACAACAGTTTTTATCTGCATCCTATTTGCAGTCCCAAACACAAACTGTTGTAGAACACACTGTTTTAATTAGTAAAACTCCATCGGTTAAGAACATTAAAAACTTTATAGATTTGTTCCCGGATACTAAATTAATCATTTTAATTCGAGACGGGCGGTCACTTGTTGAATCTGGTTGTCGGTCTTTTAATTGGGATTTTGAAAAAGCCTGCTTTGATTGGAATTATGCAGCAAAAAAAATCAAAAAATTTCAATTAGATAACATCCAAAATAACGATAATATAAAATTAGTGTGCTACGAAAACTTAATAAAGTCACCAGACAAAGAAGTAGCAGACATTTTTCGTTTTTTAAATTTACCTGAAGATAATGTTTCCGTTGACGATATAAAAGGACTACATATATCGGGCTCCTCCGAACAAAAAAAACAGAGTAAAAATATTGATTGGAAACCTGTAAAGAAATCTGATGACTTCAAGCCACTAAATAGGTTCGCACACTGGAGTAAATTTAAAGCTAGACGGTTTGAATGGATCGCAGGCGATAGCATGCTCTCTATGGGATATATTGAATCCTATGAAAAATTTTCGTTATTTGAAAAAATACTCCACATTAGTCTTGATATTAGCTGGCCGATAAGAGTGCTACCTGAAACTCTGAAATACGTGATTCTCGAACGAAAATTAATAATTAAAACTTATTAAAGCCTAGGAAGCCAACATGAAAATTCTGTACCACCATCGCATTGCATCCAAAGACGGGCAATATGTACATGTCGAAGAAATTATTAAAGCCATGCGAGCTCTTGGGCATGAAGTTATCATTGTTGCTCCAGAGGTTGCGGAAAAAGGAGACTTTGGTAGTGACGGTGGCTGGGTATCGAAAATACGTTCTAGCGTGCCAAGGTTTGTCTCTGAGCTACTAGAGTTTGCTTATGCTTTTTATGTATTTTTTAAATTATGCTTGGCCATTATAAAACATCGTCCAGATGCCATTTATGAACGATGCAACCTCTTTTTACCTTCGGGTATATGGGTTAAAAAGCTGTTTGATCTAAAACTTATCCTAGAAGTAAATTCTCCCTTATATGATGAACGAAAAAAATATGGTGGGATCACGTTAGATTGGTTAGCAAAATGGACAGAGGTCTATACATGGCGCAATGCCGATCATGTGTTGCCAGTCACTAAAGTGCTATCTAACTACGTTATTACAGCGGGTGTTCCCTCTTCTCGAATCACAGTGTTACATAATGGCATCGACCGCAGTCGATTCTTTCCAACAACAGACAACAATCGCGATGAGAGATTTCGTGATAAATTAACCATCGGTTTCGTTGGTTTTTGTCGCGAGTGGCACAAACTTGATGAAGTAATGACACTCATCGCCAACGAGAATAATCCAAATTTGATGTTCTTAATCGTCGGTGACGGCCCTGTTGCCGAACAACTTCAGCAACATGCAATTAACCTTGGTATTGAGGATAACTTCCATATCACTGGCCTGGTGGAACGAACTGATATGCCGCATTGGTTAGATCAAATCGATATTGCTATTCAATCTGCGGTTACGCCTTGGTGTTCACCACTAAAATTGATCGAATATTTAGCTAAGGGCAAAGCGATTGTTGCACCAGACACCGATAACATTCAAGAGTTACTCACCCATAATCACAATGCGTTATTGTTTGATAACCACAACCAAAGTGACATGATTGATTCAATCAGAACTATTGTAAATGACGAACAATTACGTAAAAACTTACAGCATAACGCTCATCAAACGATTACCGATCTGCGATTAACATGGTTGCAAAACGCTGAGGTGATTACCGAATTAATGGTTGATACATCCAAATCAGCCACATAAGTCATATCGCCAATCACTAAGCAGTTCAGAAAGCGGCTCGATGTAAGAGCCGCTTTTCTTAGTAAACTACAAATCTTAACTAGTGAGCGACAAAACTTTATGGGCTTTCAGCTGTTTGCTTTGAGTTAGATTCATCTGGCAAAGACAGTTGAACAGATAAACAAAAAATAAGTCCAACTAGCGCATAGAGTATTTCTACGTAAGCCAAAGATAAAGCAGCACCAGCGATACAAAATGCCATTAAGGATAAGCGTAAATTCTTGGTCAAATTAGCTTGCCAACAGGTCATCATATTATTTTTCTTATAAAAGTTTTCTATTATATATAATCTGATAAAAGCTTGAATAATAATGGCAAGAAACAACATCAAACCGACAAAACCATGATCACCCAATACTTGAAAATAGATACTGTGCGCAGCCCAACCCTTTTCACCTGGATCTGGCGTCTCAACAAAATTAAGTTTATCAATATCTAATGCTAACTCACGCCAAACAAAACCAAACTGAGGCGCTTTAAAACCACCGCCGACTAATGGTCTATCCATCGCCATTAAAGTATGTATTTTCCATGAGTTTAGTCGAGTAGCAAAAGAACTATCTTCAAGGGTACTTTCTACACTTTCCATGGTATTCATTCTAACAAACCATCGTTCAGGAAGAATCGATAATGCAATAGCAACGACAATAGAAAAAAGAAGCAAACTTTTCAATTTACTTTGACTCTTTAACCAAAAATAGCCGCCAACAACCGACAATCCAATAAAACCACCACGAGAGAATGTACCTAGAATCGCTAAGGTACATAACAAAAGCATTGCAATCAGCCCAAGTCTAATAACCCGTTGTTTGGTTTCACTGATTAAGTAAATGATCATCGGTAGTGTCATGCAAAGTGCCAGCGCCATATGATTATTATCCGACAATATATGTCCAGCAGGGCCTTTGATATGGTGGCCACCAGCCGATGCAACAAACTTGAGTGCTTCGACAAAACCAAGAAAACCAATAGAAAGAAGTAACATCCAGATATAAAATTCAAACTGATGTTTTTCTCGAATAATTAAACAAGTCAAAACAAACAGTAAAATAACTTTGAAGAAGTTCTCCCACGAGATCCAAACAATCTCAGGCAATGCAATAGTAGTAAAACTGGTAATCGTGGTGTGTATAAAAAAAAGACAAACTGATAAAAACAAAGAATTGATTTGGAACTGTGGTTTATTTTTCATAACCAGATAGCCAACTATAGTACATGCGGCAAACACCGTATTATAACTGATAGATTGAGCTATTCCATATAACCAATACACCGGAACAAATAATCCAGACCAAAACCAAAGAGATAGACTGATAAAGGGCCGCTTCAAGGCCAGTGGTAATAAAATACAAAAAATGCCAAGAAAAAACAGGTCACGCATAACTAATCCTTCTTATTACTGTTGTTATCCGCTTTTATTGCCATCACAGCAAGATAGACAATAAAAATCAAACAACCAGCAAATAATATTGTTTCCATAATCCCTCAGTTTTTCCGTAAATAAATATTTGTATATTGTTCCATCATAATCTGTTGATTAAATTCAGATACGATGCGCTTTCTGGCATTTATTGACATCTTATCTCTCAACTCTGTATTTGAATACAAATCAATCAAGCCAGCACAAAATTCACTGATATCATTTGGTTCTACCGCTAAACCCGTTTGTCCTTGAATCACCACTTCTTTTATTCCACCTACTGAGGTAACTAAGTGTGGTATTGACATAGACATTGATTCCAGCAATGTCATCGGTATTCCTTCTGCAATTGAACTCATCGCAAATATATCAAAGAGTGTATAGTAATCATGAACATTATTTCTAGCGCCTTCAAAATGCACGTTTTCAGTGATCACGTCACTATTAGATACATAGTTTTCGAGCATCTCTCTATCAGGGCCATCACCGACAATCACGAGCACGCTATCGCGATTAAAATCTGCACATTGTTGACAGGCTAATTCATAAGATTCCAGCAATAACATTTGGTTTTTTATACCGTGTAACCGGGCCACATGACCAATTACAAATTTATCTTTAAAAGGATTCTCTCTCTGTTCTACTTCAACACAACTCCGATCAAAATAATGGGTATCTATGCCATTTTTAATCAAACGTAATTTATTTTTCGGGATTTTTACGTCAGTAGACAGCCAATCATCCAAATCACCTGAAACCGAAATTATGCGATGAATAGCATGGCTACAAAAGCGTCGAATCAATTGATATTTTTTTACCGAACCATTCGGATCATATGTATCACGGCCATGTTCCGCATGAACACGTAAGTTAACTCTGGCCAGAAGAGCTATCCACTGATACTCGATTGTAGCTAAATTATAGCTGTGTAACACATCTGGTTTAATCTGTTTTAACAATCGATAAAGTTTGAAATATATTGAAGGATCATTGCCTGATTTCTTATTCAAAGAATGGTATTCAACCGATTGTGGAAGTTCGGTAATAAAAGCACCAACGTTAGTCAATGAAATGATACTGTGACGAAATTTTTCACTAGGAAGGTTATTAATACAATTTAATACAACTCTTTCTAACCCACCGACGTCAAAACAATAAACCAAGTGGCAAACATGTATTTTATCATTGTGCATTATAAAAATTTCTTTTATATAAATATATTATAATTTATACATAATTGAATGCTTAATGTCTAGCGTTCTAACACGCTATATTATAAACTTTTTAGCAAGTTTTTCGACACAAATAATATTTATCATAACTATATGAAAATACTAATAAATACACGATATTATTCTCACTATTTTTTGTAGCTAGTTTCTCAAAAAGATACAGCTTTCAAATAGAGCTGAGATATAACACTCGATACAGCTTCTTTTGCTTTACAACTATTTTATCACATGAAGGGTAAGCGCATAGGTTGATTGCTCTATATCCAAAATAAGCCAAATTTATCAAACAATAATCATGTTAAGAAAATTACTAGAAAAAATAGAAAGATTAAAATTCGAGAGAATCATCACCCAAATAGTAAAAACCGAATTAATTACATACAATTATAATGACAAAGTAAAAATTGTATCAATGGTAGGACACAATTCTTGTTTTATTTATCTATTTAATGGCAATAAAAACATTTATGAGTAATTTTAAATACGGACTTATTGTTGCGATTAGCGATAGCCCAATAACTAATGACGACCTCGATACTTTACATTAGCACATTGCAATTTAACTATTGTGAATGCAAATGATTTCAACACTCATGAAGGCCTTAGCTATATTTCCTGGAAGCGATTGTTTTGTGTCGCTAGTTTAGTAGAAGATAGCTACGTGATTCAACTTAATTCAGATATCATAGTAAATCGCCCACTTTCTGAAATTTCAGATAAAGTTGAACAAAATAGTGGATTCATTATCATGAATCATATGAGTTTAACAAATACATTATTAATCCATGTATTGCATCTCATTCAAAAATAACTAGCCATAAAGAAGAACTCCATTCAAGATATCAAAAAAATTAGACTTAATATGGTCAAGATCTAGTTTATTTTAAAAACAATGATGATTTTGTCTAATCAGATTACCTACTAGATAAATCACTTCATAATAGATTAGTTGTTGATGAACGTACTTTTAATTTAAAAATTCGATATATCTTTTTATAGAAAGAACCTGAACGAACAATGTTAAGTTTGATTAATAGGCATTTACAATGTAATAGCGTCGAAACAGTATTCAAACTAGAAGAGTATTATCTAGAACAATTAGCTATCCTCAAGAATTATTGGAGTAATTTAAAAAATGAAAAAATATATCAACTCACATGAATTGACAAATGAAACAGATATTATTTTAGCTAGACTCACTGATTTTTTAGATTTACCTTCTCCTTTAACCCAAACTTATGAAGTTCATTCCGATACTCAAATAGCTGGCATTGGAGATATGTCTGATAACATTCGAAAAGGAAAAATATTGAATTCAAATACGATTAAGCCATCAGAATATGCAAAACTAAACCTTGTGAATATAGAAAAATCAAAACTGAGTACTATTTGGCTATTGATAATTCTAAATACATTTTTCATTTTATTGTAGGTTCTTTATTTTAATCAAGTTCATAATCGGCAAAACAAAACTACTATATAAAAAATCATATTCTTTAACTTTAAATTTCAACAAGTAAATCATCAGCAGCATTGTAAACACATAAGTTATCGCACCTATAAGAATCAAAATAAACAAAGAAAAAATAGAAACATCCTCAAATAAATATGTGGCTACCCAACTTACATTCAATAACATTATTAATGAGGATATAAGTAAAGGGATATATAAGATAAACAACCTAAAGATTGAAAGATCAACACAGTACTTTAAGGTAAAAAGTAATAAAAACAACATTAGGCATGGTATTAACGCTCGATACAATGCAAACATTTCTAGTTCTAAAGAAATTGCATTCATTAATAATAAAACAACTATAAAAGATGTAACTAATTCAAAATAAAATTGCAACTTAACTCTGCCAGTAAGTGTAAAAATGTCAGTCAATACAGAAATTAACATACCTACAAACGTCATGCTTAAAAACAGATCGAAAAATGGTATTGCATCGTTCCATTTTTCACCAAAAACAATGGGTACTATAAGATCAGAAAGAGTGACGCCACCAACTACCACTGGCATATATATAATACTGAGAACTAATAATGATTTATGAATTTTATCCGCAAAAACTTTTGAATCATAAATATAATCAGATAAGCTAGGGTTGATTAGATTTTTGACTGGATCAATGATAAATTGTAACGCTGTTATTGACGACTCGAGTGCAAAATTATAAAGCCCAAGCTCTCCAATTGAGTAACTTCGGCTTACCATTATTCGGTCAAAACCTGACTTGGTATAGCTAACTATTCCTTTCAATAAAATCCATTTGGAAAAGGTCCATTGTTCTGACAGACCAATTAAAGATAATTTTAACTTATGTTTAACTATGAATTGACTTCCTAATGCATAAACAAAACTGAATAATACTTCTGCTACTATAACACCCCAATAAGTCTGATAAAGCACAACGATAACAATTGAGATTGTGCTAGAAAAAGACTTGGCACAAGCCTCTAAAAAAGCAATTTTTTTATACTCTAACTTTTTCATGTTAATAGTTAAAGCTGGACTCTGGAAACTCCTAAATATCGTGGATAAGCACATCACTTTTAAAACTAAACTAAGTTCAGGAATTTTCATAAAATTCGCAACAAGATCTGATAGCAAAAAAATCATACATCCAACTAAAAACTTAGAAAAAATGCTTATTGTCCATGCTGTATTAATTTGATCGTTTGATATGTTTTTTTTTCTTATAAGATAATTTTCGCTACCAACATTTGATATCGCGTTAAAAAAGGCTCTCGCGACAAAACATCCTGCTAAGATCCCAAAATCATATTTTGTTAAATTTCTCGCTAAAATAATCACAGTAAACATAGAGAGTATTTTTGAATACCAAGATACAGTTAGCATCCAGAAAGATGCTTTCATTACTTTTTTTACTTTGTCAGTCATTACTACACCGTACCAAACCTAAGCATTACGTTATTACTCATAACAAATATTTGTTATATTACCTATCATTACAATTACTACCCTTACGCACCCATTTTTGATGCTAATATCATATTACGTACCGCCATTAGGAGTATCTAGCGACAGCATGGTACATTTATTGATCATACCGTCACGTACTAGGCGATATTTTTCGTCACACTGTTGTATAAGCTCTTCAGGCAATTCGATATTGTTATATGATTCTCTACTTGCTCTTACTTTTCCTTGGTTAATATAAGAAGAAGAGTCTCCATGTTTTTTCGAACCGGTTAGTTCGAATTTCTTATATTCTGGAGATAAAGGTTGCCGTAAGCCTAACCAAGTCGATAACGACTCTAAGGTGTCTTCTGTACTAGAGATTAACGCTTCTGCGTCTAAATAATAGCAACGACTAAAATCATCAAATTGATTTAACATCGCACCTATATGCTCTACTCTCTCAAGGTAATAGTTCGCCGCACCTTCTACCGTGGCAAACTCATGCTCAGGTTCAACTTTTTGATACAGATTACAGGTACTCTGTATGGTTCTTGCTGGATTCCTCAGCATGAAAATGAACTTACAGTTGGACTTATCCATTATCGTCTTTCTTAAGTCATGTTCATTATGCAATAACTTGTCAAAATAGAAACGAGTTGGCTTTGAGTTTTCATGCTGTTGTTTATAAATTAACTGTTGGCGAATGAGACTCTTCCAACTGTAATAACCAATATGCATTTCATAATACCCAGAAATTTCATCTGAACTACCAAGTAAATGCCCAAATAAGCTTGTATTCGCCCTCATATGACTGATTAAAAAGATATGCTCTTTGGGGAAAATGATTTGTGGGCTTTTGATAAGTTGATGAATCATATATTCAGACCTAGATATTTATTAATTAGCTTGAGATACAAAGTGCAACGTCGCTACTATTCGATTGAACGACGTTTATCATTTAGTGAAGGTTTTTTTTTAAACGACATAATGGTTAAATACATCGAAAATGCAAACCACTGAGGCGTGAATTTCAATCCTAACGCCTGTCTTGCAAAGTAAGCTGCACGTTTAATATCTTGTCGCTCATAAAAACCTTGAGCCAATTTTTTTAATATATACATGTTACCAGTGGCACAATACTTAACCATTTGGTGATTTTTAGATAAAGCAATACCTTTTTCGTACACTCGTAATTGATAAATCAATTTTTCGGAAAAACTCACTAATGTAGACATATTATCTTTTTTGCTGACATCAGGAATATGGTGCTTTGATATTACTGCTGGGTTATAGAGTATATTATCAGACGCATCAATGGTTCGATTGTAAATATCACGATCACATTCATATCGAATATTTTCATCCATTCCGCCAATGCGTTGGTACAACTCTTTTCTAACAATACTGCAATTTAGATGTGCAAAGCCTTGGCTAGAAAGTAAAAAACCCAAGTCCACTTGATAACTGCCTGCACTATCACATTTTTGGTCAGCTAACTTATATTGCAGATCTTCGATCCAAACATTATTAGTTTGTTTGCTACCATCGGCAAAGTAGGCATCCTGATTTGTATAATAAGCATCAACCTGATCCTGAGAATGACTTATAGAATCATAAGCCTTCTGCAAATGCATATCATCAATCCAAAAATCGTCATCATCTAGAAAACAGACATATTCACCTTTTGCTTGATGGACACCATAGTTCATAGAGTAACTTTGACCATGACCGTTTGGGCGATGAACTAAACGACAAAAGGTAACCTTGTCATCCGCTTGGTCTTGTATTACTTGGTAGCGCTGTAAAAATTCGTCTGTTGAACCATCGTTAACAATAATCACTTCAAATCGGTCAAATTTTTGCGATAAAACCGAATCTAAAGCCAATTTAAATAGTTCAGGTCGATTTCTAGTCGGAATAACGACGGAAAAAAACGGGTCCACATGCGTATTGAGTTCCATTGGATGGCCTTCCTTATTTTTGTTTTGGCAATAGCGAACAACTATTTTCTAGTGTAAAAAACCATGAAAGATACTGAGCAATTTGACTTCTAAACTCCGTCAAGTCAGCTTGAGTATTTACGTATGGTGTTAGCCCTGGCTTAGCACTAGGCGAATGGAAAGACAAGATAAATTCCTCTTGGCCAACCGCCATTTGTGATTCTGTCACTTGTTTCATTTGCTTGAACGTAAAGCCTTCTGGCGAGAGTCTATAACGGCGAATCCTTAGAAATTTACCAACTAAACTTGAAAGCTTATTCTCGCCAATACGGGTGAACAATTCAGGATTCCGATTGAGATAATTGGTCAATGGTGGCAATAAAGACAAAACTGACCCTGTATGTGGAAAATACTGAATGTCATTTTGTGTAAAACAACGATTAGTAAACTGACTAAAATTCGGCCCTTGTTGGTGAGTAAAATCAACATAGGCACTAATGCTAAGATCAACCGAGTAACCCAACTCTTTCAGAATTTTAGCCGTATTGTCTCCAATTCCGTATCGACCGGCTAAGTAAGTCGTTGGTCTTACACCAGTAATGGTTTCGATTGTCTCGGTTAAGTATTTTAACTTTTGGTATTCCTGTTCCTGCTCTAAATTGCACGGATAAGAATAGCGACTCTCTATTTTATTTTGTTCATTTTCATATGGTGGATTAACCCAAGGATGAAGATGGGTAGCGAACTCAATATTATCCCCTTCTTGTTGTCGATAATAATCGACAACTTTTTGGCCACCTGCACTGGTAACAAACGCGTAATCCATTGCTAACGTTACTTTTCCGCCATGTTCAATAATCTGATCAACAACCGCAATGAGCCCATTATGGTGGGTCACTTGATGGTTTGAACGATAAAACCCACCATCCCAATCAAACTCTTCTTCAGCATGAATAACGACAGATAACTTAACTGCAGATGTCATCAATTTGGTCCCTTTGAAAGTGCCAATAAATTTAGCATTGAGTTTTCGATTTGCTGATAACAACCAAGTACCGTGTCTAAATCGCCACCATAAGGATCGTCAATTTCAGCGGATATCGACAATGAATTATCAACGAAGTCAGCCGCACAAAATGCGTGATTAATTCGATAATAAGAGGCTAATTTATCCTTATTTTTATCATCAAAGTAAATGATAATATCTGAATCTCCGATGTCCATTTGCGTTAACCATTTTGAATGATGTGCAGATAAGTCAATATTGAGACTTTTAGCTGCTTCAATTGCTTTTTCGGGGCTGTTACGCTGTTCTTGCAAATGAAAACCGAAAGAATCAACACTCAGCTGACTAGCTGATTGAGCGGCCAACAAACGAAAGCTCTGTTCAGCTAAAGGACTACGCATAATATTGCCATAACAGACAAATAAGATTTTTCTGTTTTGATTCACTTCGAATAGTTTTACTAACTTACGCCGAGCAACAATTCTGCGCACCCGTAAAAACAGACTACTCTTTCTCGCAATAGACCAACTAAGCGCTTTAACTATCGCGGTGACTTCAATGAAAAATGGTCGCATATCGGAAAGCGTAAAACTGTCGATCGTTTCGCTAGGTCCTAAAAAACGGAGTATATTCAGCATACGCAGTATCATGTGTTTAAACGCTGTAACGGTTGATTCTTTGTGTCGCTTTAATTCAAACTCTCTTTTAATCTCATAAATATCTGATGTTAATACCCGAGCATAAACATCATTGGCATAACTGAGGATAGGCTCACTTGGTTGGCGTTGATAATATAAATAATCTGCATACAAGCTTGGAAAGTCGACCCCAGCGAATACAGCCAGTGGCAGCGATCCCCAAAACCTTGCATTCACTTCGACTAATATCCATTCATTCGTCTCTAAATTGCGGCGATACTCAAACATCGCGACACCAGTAAGCTTGGTTTTTTTGCACACGGCTTTTGTCGCTTCAAGAAGTTGTGAATCTAGCGGAATACTTTTACGATAAGAACTGCCCCCACCTTCTTCTGGTTCTGCCACGCGCACATGGGCGAACGCTGCTTGCACTTCTCCATCCACAGATAAGACTGATACCCCTTCACCTTTACCTGTAAAAAATGCTTCGATTAAATAAGGTTGATTACTGGCAACATGTTTTTGATACGCAACATAATCGGCGTCAGTTTTAACAATAGCGACTTTTTGTCTTTGGTGTAATTTTGTGTGTTCAAAGGACTGCAAAGGCTTAACTACAAATTTGTCGCCAAATTGTTGTTGTAATGTGGAATAACTGGTACTAGAAAGATCTACAATCTGGCCTTTAGCAACCGGAACATCACACGCTAACGCGACCTGTTTCGTTTCCCATTTGTCAAACAACACATCTAACGCTTCCTGATTAGCGATAGCTAACTGCACGTTCGGTGACATGCGATTTTTAGCACTCCATAAAGGATAAATCGCTCTTTCATCACATGGGATAACGAGATCAATATTATAGCGCTCTATTAGCGCAATAACGTTATCAAGCCACTCGTTAGGACTGCAAGATTGGTAATTGTAGTATTGTGCCGACTGGATATGTTTACTTCTAAGTGCAGGACTTAATTGATCATAACAGACAACATGTACTCTATAGCCTGCTTTACCTAACGATCGTACGACAGATAAAAAACTGCGAGTATCTTCACCTAATACCAATACAGACGGCTTTTGCTTTTTATTTTTCTTCGCCATGGTTACTCACTTAACCTAAAATTCCAACATCCATCACTGACTCTGATTTACTTTGATTTTTATTCATTTTTAATATTAATTTACTTAACTAAACTGGCGATACTAGAAAATATTCGTCTATATCATCAAGACGTAAGCCTTAATCTGTGCGCATAAAAATCTCATTTAGATTGCCATAAAACCTTTATTTCAGCAAAATATTTGTAACAAAACATCAGGTTATTAATTTACTTATGCTCTGAATTTTTTACGAATTTTTAATACGCTATTGCACATGACTTTATATAAATAATCACTCTCTGAAAGTATATTCCTAGTCGCGAAAATAACGACTATCATGCTAGGTAAAAAAACTACAACACCACAAACAATTAAAATGCACAAATTAATCCACTCAGAAAACGCTAAAACGCTTTCAAAGTGTTCAATCACAAATAGCATAAATAAGCTAGGTATAACTGGTATAAAACAAGCACAAAATGCTCGCATACAATTGATATTCAAAACAGTTTTATAAACTAGGAACAGTAAAGGAATAAATAGTCCCACCAACCCTACTCTGACTAACGTGTACCCTTCTACACCGTATAACCGAGATTGCTCAGTAAAACTGACCTGATTAAGTGTCATAAAACTAAATAGTATCGCTGCGATCATTACGATATCAATGACGACTAAATACTTAACTTTATTCAAACTTATTAGCACGGTTTGTAACGCAACATTTAATGGCATTGACAACATCAGCAAACTGAGCAAACCCATTATTGGCGCAGCCGATATCCACCGTTCTCCCATCACGACCGCTACAATTTGATCTTGTAACGCATAGATACCAAATGCAGACGGCACAACCAAAATATAAGTAACTGTTAAATACCGCAGCAGTTTATCGTTCAACTCGTCTCTATTGTGAGAAATTTTTGTAATTCCTGCATAAAAAGAGGCAGTTGCTGGCGATATCAATTCGGAAAATGGCAACCATGCGAACTCTTGACTAACGCGATAAACGCCCACCGATTCGCTAGGCAGAAAACGTCCAATGAGCAACACGTCTAATCGAGAACGAATATACCCTGTCGCAGTAGAGATCATCACCCATTGTGAAAACGACCATTGAGTACGCCACAGTTTTGATGACCATTTCGGACGGTATGGATGTATCCAATAAGAACCAATGACTAGCATTAATTCACTAATGATACTTCCTAATATTAATGCCCAATAATTTTGCCACCATAGCGCTAGACCAATAGTAACTGGAAAAACAATCAGTTTAGTTATTACTGACAAACGTGCCAGTGGTTTATAGTTTAGCTCTCGCTCATAATGAACTAAACCAATATTTTTAAAACCACTGATAATTGGAAGGAAACTACAAAGCAATAGTACGTTTTTTAAAACGGGCTCATAAGTTAATTCTGCGATCAAATGCGAGAAAGCAGCAATTAACATAGCACAGCATAACTTTAGGAGAATATTTAATGACCAAGCACTATTAAGCAATTCATCATTACAATCTTCTGCTTTTATTGCATATTTTTCCGCACCAGAATCGGAAAACATAACAAATAAAGCAATAACAATACTTGCTAGTGCGGCAATACCAAAATCTTCCGGTTCTAGTAATCGAATTAGAATAATAGAACTGATAACGCCGATTGAGCGGTTAACCCACTTCGAAAGTAAATTCCAAATGTAACCAATCGCCATTTTTTTTTCTAATTTTGCACTCATTTAGCAATAGCACTCGTTGTATGCTTACTTATTATATTAAGCTGATTTTAGCGGCATCCTTGATGGTATCCTGTTATTCGGCCATCAAATGTTTATTAAGAACAAATATTATTGACCAGAAAACCCTCACCAGTAAGCTAGTTTGGCATCCATTATTATTTGCAATAATGTTGTTGCTTCTTTTCGATTATCTTTTGCTTAACTTTTCGGATCTGATTTTCACAAGAAAGTAGAGGTCGCGGATGTTCGAATTGATATACCGCCAAATTACCCTGCACATCAGAAAATGTCGCTTTATAGCGCGCAACACCTCCCATGAAGTCGTATATATCAACCCCTTCTTCTATTGCTTTTTCTATCAATAAATAATGAGCAACTAACCCGGGTTTATATTGAGGTTCGCTGTGTTTGTAATTCATCGCTCCAAGATAAAAATACACCCTATTCTTGTATCGAAAATTATAAACAATGCCAATCGTCTCATCTCCAGCTCGAACATGGTTTATTTCAATAGCAGAGGTTGAGAGCCCATTCTGTATTAATTTCATATGAAACTTCATAAACTTAGAATTATAAAAGCCACTTCCTTGCTTACCATTTCCCCAGCGAGCTTTATGATAAGGTTCTGCTATGGATAACAAATTTACGGCTTCTGGAAACGTAGTCGCTCTCTCTATCTTTATGTCACCAATTTCACTATATTTTCGTAAGCTGCGGGTAATTTGATAACGTGCGCTTCGTGAAATAGATTTGAGCAATGCATCTTTGCTTTGCTTAAGAGGCTCAAGCTGTAAAAAGTAGTGAGTTGTTTCCCACGTTGTTCGATCTAATAAACCCAATTGCTTGGTAAAACTGAAATCTTTAGTCCCACATGCACCAACAATTAATGCATCCGATTTGTTCATCCAATAAGCACAGCTAGAAAGCATCGCTGTACGAATCTCGGCTGCATGGTCGCTGGCGACTAGAAAATCATTGTATTCTATCCAAATCTGATCCTCTTGACCTATCCCTGTTCGATGCAAATAATGCTTACGTCTAAATGGATTCATTTTAGATAAAAAGGGTTGAGTAACTAAAATTCCTAAACCTACTGTTTTTCCATTTCGTCTTGCTTCAATAACGGTAAAATTTTCAACAAAAGTATCTAACCATGTGCCAATCCACAACCAACTTAAAAAGAAACTAGCTTGAGTGTCTTGTTCCAGCTCAATCCAAGCTTTTTCTAACCATTGTCGATCAGGGTTTTCAAACCACTCACATTGAATATTACTACGTTTTCGCACTGTCAAAATACTTCCTTATATATCTCTCATATTATGAGTAATAAAATTGTCACTCACGATATCGAGTCGTTCGGTAAAAATATAGCCTTTTAAGCGTAAAATATATGAGAACAAAGAAAAAAAACACATTACCACTTATATGCAGCAAATTTTAAGTCTATTATGAATAAGTTGACCCAATTGTTAGGCAAGTACAAGGAACATTATGTCTTATCAAGCGTACAAGGTTTTAAAAAAAATTGCATTCTTTAGTCTAGTTTCTACTGCAGTTATTACTAGTGGCACGACTTATGCCAATAAATATATAGAAAGTGCTGAAAAATATCTGCAAGAGAAAGATGTCAATTCAGCGATCATTGAATTAAAAAATGCAATTCAATCTACCCCTAAAGAAGCTCAACCAAGAATAATGTTGGGCGAAATCTATTTAAATCGTGGTAATTACCTTAGTGCGGAAAAAGAATTGTCTCGAGCTATACAACTGGGAGCTCAATTAGATACTGTATTGCCTGCATTAATTAGAACGATCGCAGCCCAAGGCCGAAATGATGAAGCAATTACATTGATTGATGACGCCTCAATTACCGATAACGAAGTACAAACAGAATTATTATCACTAAAAGCTCTGTCGCAACTAAACATTGGGGATGTATCTGGCGCAGAAGAAACAATCAAACGAGTAAAGGATGCGGGTGATACTCGCTTATACGCTCAGTTAGCTCAAGCTAGATTAAGCGCTGCTAAAAACGATATCGACACGGCTATGGTGTCAGTTGAAAGTATTTTAGCTGAAACAAAAGACAACAGTGATGTTTGGTTATTTAAAGGCCATTTAGATAGTGCAAAACAGCAATATGACGATGCGGTGACTAGTTATACAACCGCCTATGAATTAACACCGGATGCATTTCAATATACTATTTATATCGCTCGATCATTGGTTTATGCAAAGCAGTTTGATAGCGCAGAAAAATATATAGATAACATCCTAGCCCAAGCCCCAAACCATACTATTAGTAATGAGCTTAAGGCCACTATCGAATATGATCGTAAAGACTATGCTAAAGCCAAAGAATACGCCGATAGAGCCTTGCAAAACGGATCACAACAAATATCAACTTCCCTTATTGCGGGAGTTTCGGCTTATCAGTTAAAACTATTTGAGCAAGCGTACAGTCGACTTTCACAAATAGAATCTCAATTGCCAGAGAATCACTTTGCCAGAAGATTATATATCGCGACAGAACTTCATTTGGGATATATAGATGAAGCTATCGAATCAATGAATGATTTTAAAGTCGAATCTGAAAATGATAGCCAGTTTTTATCCACTGCCAGTTTACAACTATCTAAATTAGGTAGAGATGAAGAAGCGTTGAAGCTGGTTCAGAAAGTATCAGAAAACTCAGGTAATTCGACAGATGAACTGATGCTTGGGTTAATTAAGTTGTCAGGAGATGATGAGAGTGGCTTTGACAATATTCAGGCCGCGATTGCTCAACAACCTAATACTGACAAAACTCGCGTAGGCTTAGCTTACTATTATTTGAAGTTTGGTCGTTTCGAAGAAGCAAAAACGATCGCGGATGAATTATTATCCAACAACAAAGAAAATTTTGATGCACAATTACTTAAAGCACAAATACTTAAAGCAGAAGGCAATAGAGAACAATCAGAAGCTATTTTTAAATCAGTACTTGAATCTGAACCCAATAATGTACGAGCGTTAATTTACTATTCGCAACTATTAGCTGAGCAACAAGAGTTTGATAAAGCCTATCAAATGGCCTATCAAGCAAAACTACAAGAAGCGACTAATACTACGGCAAATCAAATTTTACTGTTAACTGGTAAACAGCTGGATCGTATTTCAGAAGTACTAGAATTGATCGATACACAATTAGCAGACGATCCGTCGAACATTACTTTATTGCATCAAAAAGCTCGTGCATTAACATTAGATAACCAAGCTTCGAATGCGGTTAATTTATTAGAAAATATTCCAGATACGGATAAAGGTTCTAAAACTTGGCAGCTAATCGGTGATGTTTACTATACACAAAAAAAATGGACAGATGCAGAACGCGCGTATGAACAATGGCTTGCTCTCACTCCAGCAAATCCACAAGCCTATGTTAGAAACATCAACATTAAGGAAATGACGAGAAAATATCTTGTTGGTGTCAATATAGCGGATAAAGCAGCAACCACTTTCCCTAATGACCCTCGATTCCCTATGATGAAAGCCGGTCTATTGTTAAAAGCAGGCCAGCCAGAAAATAGTCAACTGGTGTTGAATAGTTTAGATAAACAAGCGCAAGAAACGCCGCTAGGGTTAAAACTACAAGGGTTAATTTATATAGCGCAGAATGACTTACCCGCTGCAATTGAAGTCCATAAATTAAGATATAACAAACAGCCAGGATTACAGACGGCCAATGAGCTCGCCTCGATTTATGTTTTGAACGATCAACGCCAACAAGCGGTAGACTTTTTGGAAGATGTCATCGCCAAAGAACCGGAAAAAGCAAGAGCATTAGAAATTAAGCTCGCTGATCTACAGATTAGGTCAAACCCACAAGCCGCAATTGAAAAGTATCAAACCATTATTGTCAGAGAACCAAAAAACTTTGTTGCCGCTAATAATCTCGCGTGGCTATATATTAATAGTGGTGAATTTGAAAAAGGACACACACTTGCAGAACAAGCTTATAAACTGGCTAGTAAGAGTCCATTAGTCTCTGATACATATGGTTATAGTTTATTGAAAACGGGTCAAACTAACGAGTCGGTGAAGGTGTTACAATCAGCTTACGAGCAGCTACCTGATAATACTGAAATAGCACTGCATTATGCAGAAAGTTTAATCGAAAATAATCAAGACGACTTGGCTAGAACAGTATTAGCTGGTATCAATACTGAAGAACCGAACTTCGTTTCTCTAAAACAGACTTTAGAGAGTAAATTATAGATTATTAACCACTTTACCGTCATATTTCTTTGTTTGATAAAAGAAATAGTTTGATAAAGGAAATATGACGGGTAAATAAGCCAAATAAATCAATCAAATGACGACATTATTGCGATTACTTTACTGCTTTGCATTGTTATTTTCAGGCATCAATACTGCTTTAGCGGGGCTGCCAGAAACCATTGCGTCCATTAAGCCTTCTATCGTTGCTGTTGGTACATACAGTAGATTAGCATCACCGAATTCTCGCTTTTTAGGCACAGGCTTCGCCATTGCTAATGGCCAATATGTTGCTACAAACGCGCACGTTGTCCCTGAACAATTAGATTTGGGAAAAAAGCAGAAACTCGTGGTATTTGTTGGCCAAGGCCGTAGCCCTGAAATTCGTTCTGCGGAAGTTGTTGCTATTAACAAAGAGCAAGATATTGCGATATTACAGATTAGTGGTAAAGCGCTAAACCCTATGCAACTGTCGAGTAAATCAGTGCATGAAGGCCAAGATATTAGCTTTACTGGTTATCCGATAGGCTCAGTTTTAGGGCTATATCCTGTTACCCATCGGGGGATTATTTCCAGTATTACGCCCATTGCTATTCCAGCTCGCTCGTCTAAAGAGCTATCAATAAAACAGCTGAAAAGACTTAAAAACAACCCATATTTAGTGTATCAACTAGACGCTACCGCCTACCCAGGAAATAGTGGTAGCCCAGTCTATTACCCTGAAACAGGTGAAGTGATTGCGATAATTAATAAAGTACTGGTAAAATCAAGTAAGGAATCGTTATTATCTGATCCAAGTGCTATTACTTATGCCATTCCGATTAGTTATTTAAGTGAGATGTTGGATAGTCTGAAATGATGGATGATATTGTTAAGTTTTTCAAAGTAGCGTTACTAGCAAGTTGTACAGTACTCATTGGCTACTTATCTCTGGTTGATGATTCCGTTGACGATCCTCCGCCTGTCCCCGATCTCAATAGTTATGGTATTGAACACTTAGATAAATTGGCCCATTTCGCTGCTTACGGATTATTAATTTGCAGTGCACTATGGCTATTTTCATCCAGAAAAGGCGTAATACTATCTTGCCTAGCTATTGCTGTTTACAGCTTGTTACTTGAACTGGCCCAAACACTCGTTCCACTAAGAGAGCCTTCGATTAATGATTTTTTGGCTAACATTACAGGAATTGTGTTTGGTGTTCTCTTTATGCGAACCACTAATCTTGTAACAAAAAACTCTCAACTGGACGACGTCTAGAATAAGCAGCAGGTGGCGTTGAGTAACCAATGCGGAAAATAATAATCACCTGTTCGCTATCGGAATCTAACCCGATAAGTTGATTAAGTTTATTTATTTCAGTGGCTAAAAACCTTCTTTGCTGTTCATCGAAGCCTTCTCCGGCTACTTCGTTCATTCGGTAAATAAATAGCGGTAGAGCGCCAAACGGTTGGCAGTATAAGTCTTGATTGGCGTTGATTGCTAACCACAGGCGATGTAGAGCAGTCCCTTTAGAGAGAGTATCAGCATGCCTTGGCATAACTAATGCTCCAACACGAGCGGCATTTTGCAATGGCATTTTAGCGCCTCTAAAGGCCATAAAGTAATGCATGCCGAATTTGTTCAGTAGTTTGACAAAAGACCAAGATTTCAATAATGGCAGCGCCCAACAAAATATTCGCTCTAATCCCAATGTGTCGACTGCTAAACCATCGTTTTTCACATCACTCTGTTTGCCAAAGCGTAGTTTAGAATAAAAATCGTTATGCAACTCTTGATGGGTATAACGTAGACGATCAGTATCGGTAATAATATCCGTTAACTGATTTTTTTGTTCGCCAGTAAACCAATGAATATATGCATCCGAATATGATTGTTTTACGGTTGTTTCTAAATTATCAATAATGGTCGGTGAGATAACTTGGTCACGATAGTAAAATCCTCGATGAGTACTACGTTGATATATAGCACTGGTTAAAGGATCAACTTGGATATCTTGGCTAGGTTGAAACGAAAGAGAAGCGACCTTATATTCTGGTTGAGTAGCAGAGCATTTAGTAATGCTGGTCTGATAGCCTTTTGTCGACGCCGTGAGGCGAATGTTTTCTATTACACCACCACAACCTAACAAACTTGCATAGCAGTTAACATCAAAAAACATCCCTAAAAATCGTTTATCGAGATATAACTCAATACCATCATCCGTAAGTTTAAATTTCCACGGTTCACTGTTATCGGGAGAAGATGCCCGGATACCAGCAGAAACAAACTCAAGTAATACATCACGATCAATCATAGTTGCCACTTAAACCACCTTAAAATCTGATCACTGAAAAGACCATGTTGAATCAAGTTGAACTTGTTCAAATTGATTCAACGCAGCCATTAAATTAATAATTAACTCTGATCTAATAAGTGACGCTGACTAGCAAATTTCTTCGCTGCTAATATTCTCTTTATACGTTGCAATGGACCTCTATTACCCCAACGTAATTTACCCTTTCTATACACACAACGGTAAGGGTCGAACTGAGCATAATGTGGTGCTGCCATCGGTGGTCGTTTGTTGAGTAGTAAAATAAGAACTTCGGCAGTCAACATGCCTGTTGCAATATTACAAGCGCAAGATAACGACGGTCCAGCATGATCAGAAGAATCAACCTTACCGGTATCCATGTATTTCCAATGCGTGCCCCACGGTACTACACCAACAGTAAAGGCAATAAGCTGATCAAACAAATCCATGTCATCATTGATATCGAAATACTCTTCGAAAGTCATCCCATCCGGCATAAATACGTTTAATGTGCCTGAAAAACCTAGTGGAGCAGAAAACACCACTGGTTTGCCATGCTTCCTCGCGGTTCTGTACAAAAGAAGTCGAGCAGGCATCGCAAAAAAATCCACCGCGTCAACAATAACATCAGCAGAGCGAACAAATTCATCGATATTTTCTGGTTGAATCCCCTTATCAAATACGGTGATGTCAACGCCAGGATGAATATCACGAGATAATTCAGCCATTACTTCTACTTTTGACTGATCCACCGTTTTAGAAGTCGCACCTATCTGACGATTAATGTTTTTAATACTAAATTCATCAAAATCAGCAATATTAAACGCACCGATACCCATTCTTACTAAATCGATTAATTCTCTGCCGCCTAGCCCACCACATCCTGCTACCGCTACTCGAGCATTTTTTAATATTTCTTGTTCTTGCTCATTAACAAGTCCGAGATTACGGGTAACCGCTAATTTATAATATTCATCATTATCCATCGTTATTTCTATCCTTTATTATATCCTTGGAATTTTTGTTGACTATATTATCGTCTTGAAACTACTGTACTATTATCAGAATAATTAATACTCTAAAAACCAACATCTAAAAAGGAAATGACATCCCGACTTTATTATATTCAGATCGGAGCACCTCTAATTCTTGTCCTTCTAATGTTTCTATAAATTTGGTCTTTTTATTGGCAAAATATTCAATATGTTCTTCAGACAACGGTTTACCTTCCCCTTTCTGGCGATTGTATGTTTCACCAAAGAAGAAACGAAATAAATCCGCATCAAACTCACGACCACCGTAAAATTCTTTAGCCCTTTCTTTTGCTCTGCTAATATCTAACCTATGCCCTTGAACTCTATGCTTATAAGCGGCTGAATATGGCGTCAATTCACCAATTGGTTCGAATAAACAAACTCTTCTATAAAATCGAATATGTCTTTCTGTAACAGAACAACATATATCTGTAACGCCTTTCATTGCAGCAAATTGAAATAATAGCTTAAACATATGCAAGAAAACTTTATGTTTGGTGTATTTTGGGTCAACTGCAAATGCAACCACTTCAGCAACTTTACGGCCTTCTTTTCGCATTTTATCGATAGCTTCGCCACAAAATTCTTCCATAGGTAAACCCATGGGTCCATCCATAACTAGGGTGACAGTACCCACACAGATACCTTTACCTGTGTATTTTTCTGGTTTTTGGTCGGCTAGTTCTTCATGAAAGTTGGCAATAAATACTCGTGTATCTGGTAACAAATGATATTTAGTAAAACGAAGTCCTAAATTATCATTTTGTTGTAACCCTGTTTCTACATAGTTTTCCCATACCAATGAAAATGCTTTTTCCAATTCTTGTTTTTCAACCGCGATCTTATAGGTCACAGCACGCACCTCAGGTTTATCTTTTGTACTGTCTTTAGAAATACGCACATCTTTACGTCTTTCCACAGGTACATTCCTTCCGTTTAGCTCCGGTGCTTTAGTATGAGTATCAACCACACAATACTCCTTATTTAGTAATAAAATTAATTTAAGTAAGTAAAATTAGTATATAACAATTAACTAAAGCAGGAGAATGAATTACTCAAAAAAAAATGAATATTCTACCTATATCAAATAAAATAGGACTGTGTCGTATTATAAAAGCAATCAGAACCTCTCGTTATATAGTTTTTGATGCCGATTACCGCTTGATAATTAAAAAGTAATATACGTAATAATCATATTACTCAAAGGACAAATATCCGAAAATGGCAAACAAATATATCCATGGTTTACTTGCGGATAATAAATAAAATACTTAATGGTTATGTCAAGCCATTGTTAAGCCAATGTCAGGCACACCATAAAGATAAACATACGCCACAATGACAAGTGTCAGAAAATTTTACAACCTTGTCCGGGCGCATTAATAGATATAGTACTCAATTATAAGTTCATGTAAATTAACAATATAAATTAATGCTCTGAAACTTAATATTAATATTGATAATTAACTGGCAGCAATAAGTCAAACAAAGGTGACAGTTATTTTTACAGTTAGTCACCAGACCGTTAACACCTCACACAGCAAGCTTTATAACCATCTGATATTAAACAATAAAAAATAATTTTTATAGCTGGCATCAAAATTGCTTTAATCTAAGGGATAGTGACATCAAATCAAAAAAACTGAGGATGGCTTTTATGAACAAGCAGATAATTAAAACATTAGCACTAAGTGGAGCGTTACTACTAAGTAGTCAAGCTAACGCAGCTTATGTTAGCTTAGATGATCTTTCAACTTGGGGTATTAACTCTGCAGGTGGTGGTACTACTAGTGGTGTTATTCTAGCAGTCGACTATATTAACTTCGATGGCTACAGCTATACCGATTCTGATGCAAGCTTAACTAGCTTCACAGATTATGGTTATCTCTATGTAGGTAGTTACTACTACAACGGCACCGATGCTGGCGACCAATTTGCTTCATACCCTGATTATCAGGTTTGGGACCTACAGGATTACAACAACCCGATCACCGCTGAGTTCACAGATTGGACAGGATATTACACTAGCTATGATGCTAGTGAAGACGAAGTGAACTTTGCGTTCGATGCTGGAAAAACGATCAACTGGTATTCGGGCGATGACTTAATTTTAACAGCTGAAATTGTTAATGGTACTGGTGATTTAAACTTAGATGGCGATCAAAATGGTCAGATCAATATCCAATTTGAAATTACCTCAGCAGCAGAAGACTACTTCTTTGTTGACGTAAATGAAGATGGCGTATTTACCGACGATGAAGAACTTTCTTATCTATTGGGTCTTTATCCAGAAGATGAACCATATTACTTTGGTTACTCAAGTTCTACTAACCAAATTGTATCTGAATCTAACGACACTTTGGACGCCTTACTCGCTAGTCTTGGTGTAACTTATGATGAATTAACTGCTGACCGCGGTGACTTCTTTACACAGAATACTGGTAACTATTCTATGGCAACTATTCCAGAACCTGGAATGCTGAGCCTAATGGGTCTAGCTTTCCTTGGTATGGCCGGTTTCCAACGTCGCCGTAAGCAACAAGGTTAAGTTCTCACACTGTAATATTTCTGATACTGCAATTAAGATAGTGTGACTAGAACCTAATAAAAACTAAAAGCTTTAAGCCTCTCAAACCTCTGCCTTTACTCTGGCAGAGGTTTTTTATTTGCCAAGCATTTTTGTTAACAACAAGCTATTAAAAAAAAACAATTTAGGTAAACTATTATTCAGTTAGAAGCCATTGAGCACCTAAAAGTAATGGCACCTGTTAAAAATTAAAAGGATTGAACGTTGGATATACTGTTTGGTGTTGCAGGTTATACATTAACCTCGTTGGGATTTCTCTTTCTATTCTTATTATTACTCACGACCAAGCAGCATAGTCTCCAACGCCGTATTCTATTGTATTCTTTTTCTCTCGGTTCTTTATGGGCACTAAGTTCTGCCTTACAAATCCAGTATCAGTATTCCTTAATACAACATCTAGCTTCAGAAACGGTGCGTAATCTCAGTTGGTTTCTTCTACTTGCCAGTGCGCTAACCGATAAAAAACGATTATCAGCACTGCTCGTCTCTGACCCCATAGTTAGAACAATCAGCCTGTTTTTCAGCCTAATATTACTATTTGAACTCGCTTATCCTTGGTTGCTATGGCTCGACTACCGCCACATTTTAATGCTCCACCTAACCCAATCGGTTATTGGCCTGTGGTTAATTGAACAGCTGTATCGTAGAACCGAAAGACACCATCGCTGGGCAATAAAGCCACTTTGTTTAGGCTTAGGCATGACTTATGCGTATGATTTTTCTTTATATGCGAATGCCCTGCTAACCAATATTATTGATACCGGATTCTGGTATGGTAGAGGATGGGTCACATTACTTACTTTACCTTTTATTCTCCTTACTACTCGTAGAGTGAAACACTGGTCAACCCGCGTTTATATCTCAAGAGATGTCGTCTATCAAGGCACTTTACTACTGGTTGCTGGAGCTTATTTGTTGGTCATGGCAATGGCTGGATATTACATTCGCTATGCAGGAGGTAATTGGGGTAGTGCCGTACAGAATATCTTTTTTGCACTGAGTGGCCTGCTATTAGCCAGTCTATTTTTATCAGAAGTATTACGACGAAAGCTCAAAGTGTTTATCACTAAACATTTCTACGCCAATAAATATGAATATCGTGAAGAATGGATGCGCTTTGCTTCAGTTTTAGAAGAAAACATCGACTCTCCTTATCAAATCGCTCTTAATGCCATGATCCGCCCTTTTGACTGCGAATATGGCATGCTAGCCACAGTAGAAAGCGGCAAACTAAAACAACGAGCGTGTTATAACCTCAACATCGATTATAAGCCGAATGAGCAGATTTTACGTGACTTAGCAAAAGAAGCCATTAGCCAACGATGGATAATCGATATAAATGAACTGAAACAAGATAATAGCAAAATCCCATTTGAGTTTGACGCTCAACAGTTGTCAGAACTCAGCTGTTTTAGCTATATCGTTCCTATTATTAGTCAATCCGGTATTGGCAGTGCCTGTTTCATTTCAAAACCAACCTCTACACATTCATTAAATTGGGAAGATCGCGATTTAATGTGGGCAATAAGCAAACAGTTATCGGTCTACCTTAACCTTCATAATACCAACCAAACATTGGCGGAGAATCAACAATTCGATACCTTTAATCGTATGTCAGCGTTCTTAGCTCATGATCTAAAAAATGTACTGGCTCAGCTGCAATTACTGTCAAAAAATGCCACACGTCACCGACATAATCCTGAGTTTATAGATGATGCATTTGAAACCATCGATTCATCTGTTGCTCGGCTAACCAAAGTGGTTAACCATTTGAAAAAGAAAAATATCGACGTTAATTTCAATGAAACCTTTAATTTGGACCAGTTAGTTGAGCAAATTTGTACCGAAAGATCCGTATCAAAGCCTATCCCCTCTTTTGTGAGTCACACTAGTTGCGACATATCAATTACGACCGATAAAGAGAGGTTTGGCAGTACTATCGCACATATCATTCAGAACGCTCAGGAAGCGACCCCCAATCAAGATTGGGTGCGCGTTGCTACATCCATAAACGATAACGTTTATACTATTTGTATTGAAGATAACGGCCAAGGTATGTCTGATGATTTTGTAGAGCATCGGCTTTTTAAACCTTTTGATACCACAAAAGGCAACTCAGGAATGGGAATCGGTGCCTACGATGCGAAAAAAATGATTGAACAGTTAGGTGGCTATGTCGAAGTACAAACATCACCGGGTAAAGGTACTAAATTTCTACTCCATATACCGTTTGAACAAAATAACTTGTAACCGATATACCAAAAATGTCTCATAAATGAATAATTTATTTATGAAATTCAGTAAATAGCTTAACCGCTGCATATGCAATAAATATTATGTTGTCTCATTGCGCCCAACTCAGCTAATATTCAACTTGGGATATATAGGAATAGAATTAAATGGAAACACTACTTGTTATAGAAGATGATCTTGGCATTCAAAAACAACTTAAGTGGACTTTTTCCGATTATAGCTTCGTAGCGGCAACCGACAGAGTAACAGCTATCGCGGCTCTTCGTCGCCACGAACCAAGAGTAGTCACACTCGATTTAGGCCTCCCTCCAGATGAAGATAATGCCAGTGAAGGGCTTGCCACACTACAAGAAATTTTGACGCTTGCTCCAAAAACCAAAGTTATTGTCATTACCGGAAACGATGAAAAAGAAAATGCGCTAAAAGCTATAAGCATGGGGGCGCATGATTTTTATCAGAAACCTATCGATGACGAAATATTATCCGTTATTATCAATAGAGCTTTTTTTCTGGCAAATATCGAACAAGAAAACGAAAACCTTAAACGCTATTCTCTTGATAAGAATGGTTTTATTGGTGATAGTGCTGAAATACAACAAGTTTGTCGTTTAGTAGATCGTATTGCCCCAACAGAAGTCACCACTTTACTACTTGGCGAAAGTGGTACAGGTAAAGAGGTAATTGCGCGTTCGATTCATAATTTAAGTTTGCGAGAGAAAAACGCATTCGTAGCCATTAACTGTGCTTCTATTCCAGAAAACCTACTTGAAAGTGAATTATTTGGCTATGAAAAAGGCGCATTTACCGGCGCTCATAAAACCACTAAGGGAAAAATTGAATGCGCTGAGGGCGGTACACTCTTTTTAGATGAAATTGGTGATATGCCCTATTCACTTCAAGCCAAAATATTGCGTTTCTTACAAGAAAAAGTGGTCACGCGAGTAGGTGGAAGAGAAGATATTCCTGTCGATGTTAGAATTGTTTGCGCTACTCACCAAAACTTACAACAAATGGTTGAAAGTAAAGAGTTTCGAGAAGATCTTTTCTATCGCATCAGTGAGATTTCGATTAATATTCCTCCTCTGAGAGAGCGTGGCGAAGATATAATATTGCTTGCTCGATCTATTTTGCAAAGCTGTAACCAACAACTTGGTAAAAATATAAACGGTCTAAGCGATGATGCCATTCATGCACTGCTCCAACACAATTGGCCTGGAAACGTCCGAGAGTTACAAAACAAAATAAAAACCGCAGTAATAATGTCAGATGGAAAACAAATCAACACTCAAGATCTCAATCTTATTATTGATGAAAACAAAGAATCTATCGGACTGAACTTGAAAAAAGTGAGAGAAACAGCGGAAAAACAAGCAATTAGCAGGGCTTATTCTATATCAAATGGAAACATGTCAAACACAGCCAGTTTACTTGGAATCACACGCCCCACACTTTATGCATTGATGGAAAAATATGCATTGCAGAAATAGGTTATCTGGCCGATAATATATGTTGAGTGAATGTTAATTGAGTGTTTTGAATACATGCAAGTTTGGTATGTAGCTGGAGTTAAGAATGGAAGATAATAATATAAATAAAACCACAGGTGAAAATAACGAGGATAATTCTCAGTCATCTCGATTTTCGCGCCGTAGGTTTTTACAATCAGGGGTGGCGGCATCTCCTCTGCTTCTATCAGTTAAAAGCCCAATGGCTTGGGGTTGCGGTACATCAACTAATGGTAGTATTACCACTTATGTTTCTGGTAATGCTTCTGCAATTGGTAGCTGCACAACAGCAGATTGCCAGCCGCCTGAACAGTGGAAAAAAATATTCAAAGCTTACGAACACGATTCATTATACGCAATAAGAAAAGCCCTAGAATATAGCAATATTTATCATTCTAGTTCTTTCAGCTCTCTGTTTTTGGCCAATAGTTTTAATTGGCAAAACTGCAGTAATGCCAATTGGAAATATAAGTTGGTTAAGAATAAATGTAGTAGCAACACGTTTTATGGCTCGCTTGCAGGCAATGAGCAAACAAAACTAATTGTCAGAGTGCAAAATAAATACAATAGAAATCAGCGTTATGAGGCAGACATTTGTAACGATGATTTCCACAAAAATGTGACGTGTGGATTTTTAAATAGTGTATTAACGCCAGATGTCATTCGGTCTGATTACTATCCCACGGATATTAAGAATGCGGTAACACAATCTATTCATATGATCGCTACAACATTGGGTAATAACCGAAGCAGTAATGTACCTTACTCTACTCCACTTAAAAATTTAACCTCGAATTTGGCCTTAATGTGGCATCGATAGTCGAGTAATGAACCAAAACAACGTTAACTACAGCCGTGATTACAATGTCGAATAAATTCACTCTGCATCCATCATTTACCCTTGAGGAATGCATTTTTGTTGATAAAAATCTCGCTGTAGTTTTTAGTCCGGTGAAATCTGAAACCATGCTATGCGACCAATCGGTTATTCAGTTTTTATCTCAACTAGAATCCGACCCAAATTCTAGTTCGTGTACATTAGAATTTATCGACACCTACCCACAACATGCAAAAGATATGATCGATAAACTACTGACGATGAACATCATTCAATCTCTATAATTAAGTGACTAAAACGTGGTAAGCGTGAGTAAAACATACACTCTAAAAGTTGGCCCTTTTAATTTTTCAGTCAAAACTGACATAAAAGCGGTACAAACGTATTTGCAACATCACTACCAACATAATCTTTTTAGTGCAGACCGTACCCATTTTATTGATTATCACGTGGCTATTGAACACGGTCCTTTGTACCGTAGAAAATACAAACCTCAAGCTCTTTTTACCTTTAATCACTCAGCACCATTCAAACCTCTGCCTCTAGATCAAGCTCATGCAATGCTCGAGTGGGGAATGAATTGGGTGATTTCTAGTCAGGCAAACAACTATTATATTATTCATGCCGCCACATTAGAAAAAAATGGCAAAGGCATCGTTATTTCTGCTCCGTCTGGTTCTGGTAAAAGTACTTTATGCGCTTATCTGGTCTCACAAGGGTGGCGATTATTGTCGGATGAGCTCGCCCTATTATCACCAGATTCGTTAGATATGGTTGGATTAGCCAGACCCATAAACTTAAAAAACAGATCTATTGAGCTTATGCAGGCTTATTATCAGCCGTCAGACTTTAGCCAAATGGCTATAGATACACACAAAGGCAGCATCAGTTTAATCAAACCACCTCTTTCTAGCTGTGAACAAGCCACTCTTACCGTCAAGCCAGATCATATTGTTTTTGTTAAATATAATGAAACAGAAAGGTGCTACGTTGAACCAGTGGAAAAATGCCTCGCGCTTACTGAAATCGTCCGCAACAGTTTTAACTTCGGTCTACTCAATAAAAAGGGCTTTGATTGTGCTCGCCGCTTAGTGAGTCAATCGGAAGTTCATTATATCGAATATAACAACTTTCAGGCCTGTGAACACGAATTGCTCAACATCATCAATAACAATTGCACCTACACCAGTGAAGAGAGTAGTCATGACTAAACTTATCGATGTGTTAGCAAAGCCAGATATTTTATTGTCACTTACACCGGTGATGCAGTCAGATATTATCGCTGAAGCTCGATATTTTAATATGTTAGCGCAATTAAAGGCCGCCTGTGAACGCTGTCAGATTTGGGCTGATTTGCCCGATAAATTGCGTCAACACATGAATGCAGCAAACTACACTTTTATCAACCAGCAAAAACAACTGCGCTATGAAGCTTCAGTATTAGCTAATATTTTTGATGCACTAAATGTTAAGTGGATTTATTTAAAAGGTTCGGCTTATCAATTAGCTGAATTGAATGAATTTCAAGGCCGTATTATGGCAGATATTGACATTCTAGTTTCTCAAACCGCGCTTAATCGCGTTGAAGTGGCTCTTAAAGCAAATGGTTGGGTTCACACCGCATTAAATGATTATGACGATAAATATTATCGAGAGAAGTCACAAGAGATTCCACCATTAAAGCATGTTGAAAGGCAAACCGAGATCGATTTGCATTTTAATATTCTGCCCAATACGCTTAAAAAATCACCCGATCCAACTGAACTACTAAACCAGACAATTGATATAAATAAAGAACAATCTGGCGCACAAATTTTGAATCCACAAGCTATGGTAATTCATAGCGCTATTCATCTTTTTCATGAAGGTGAATTTAATAAAGGATTACGCGATTTATACGACTTATTTTTGTTATTTTCAACATTTAGCCAACAACCGCGATTTTGGTCAGAATTGACCGAATTGCAGAAAAAATTAGGTAATGGTGATTCAGTATTCTATGCGTTAAGATACTGCAATAAATTATTTAATATGCCTGTACCAACCGATATACAAGCCTTTTATAACCGCTATCGGCCTAATCCAATAAACCTAAAGGTTTTGGATGTTGCTTTTCAACAAATATTTAGCCATCATTTCCCACCACATAGACGAACGACACATTCTATGGTTGAAACTATACTTTACGTACGTGGTCATTTAAAACGTATGCCTTTACATATGTTAGTGCCCCATCTCATCGTTAAATCGATAAAAAGTTTAGTTGAAAAAGACGATAAAGAGTCTGATTTAATATTTTAAGTGTTTTGTAATGGTTTTTAATACTGATTTTGAAAGAGTAAAAACGTTTGTTTAAATTAACGAAATGTGTCCTAAGGCTACTACTGAAGGTGTTCAATGGGTGTTTTAAATAAAATAGTCACTAAATATTTACTATTGTCTGGGATAATATTCAATCTTGGCTTAGGCGTTGCTGGTTATTATGCTACGCAAGCTATCGTTGCAAAAGGATCACTTCCTGGTTTTTTAAAGCTTGCTGCACAAAAACTGGACAAACCAATTATTAAACCTATTGCGGCAACCTTACAATCGGCTAGTGATGCACTATATTCGCCTATCTATTATTCTCAACCTTTTAACGCCCAAGACTGGCCCACTGTCGGCCCTAACTTTAGCCTCCATCACTCGTTAGTCGGTTCTACTTCTCGCTTGTTTGTATCTAACTCTAAACAACTGGCTCAAGCAATTAAAAGCGCACTTCCTGGAACCTCTATTATTATTAAAGATGGTGATTATCAGCTTTCCGGTAAACGCATCAACGTCAGTAAAACAACACCAACACGCACTAGGCCAATAAGATTAATGGCGCAAAATCCGGGTAAAGTTAACATTTCAATGAATTCAAACGAAGGTTTGTATCTTAGTCAGCCCTACTGGTTGATCTCTGGGTTACGTTTTATTGGTGATTGCGGAGGTAATTGTGAGCATGCTATGCATATAGTCGGCAATGCTCACAGCATTGAAATATCACATAATGAATTCATTGACTATAACGCGGCAATTAAAGTTAATGGCACAAAAAATAAATACCCTGATTCAGGTTTGGTTACCCACAATCACTTTTATGCCAACGCACCTAGAAACACCTCTAGCTCGGTCACACCTATTAATATTGATCATGCAAATGATTGGATTGTTTCACACAATATTATTAGAGATTTTGTTAAGACAGGTGGTAATAAAGTAAGTTATGGTGCTTATATTAAAGGCGGCGCAAACGGTGGATATTTCGAGAATAACCTTGTTATTTGTAATTCATCTCAAACCCAATACCCTAGTTCATCTGTTGGATTATCTGTGGGTGGAGGCGGAATGAAATCGAGAAGGAATAATGCGCCTTACGAAGCGGAAAATATAACTATACGTAATAATTTAATTATTCATTGCAGTGATGTTGGTATTTACATCAATCGAGGCAAAAACGCCACCATAAATAATAATACATTATATAACACGATGGGACTTGACCTACGTTTTCCACAAACCAGTGCCAATGTCATCAATAATGTTATTGGCGGTAAGCTAAGACTAAGAGACAATTCAACGGCAATGTTATCGGAAGGCAATCTAATATTAGCCAGAGGCTTTATTAGAAACGATGAGCCATTAGGAGCAATTTTCACCGCTCCAGAAACCGAAGATTTCTCTATTAATGCCGATCACTCGGATCTGAATAAGCATGCGGTGAGCTTTCCAAGCAGTGATAAGCCGAGCTTAGTCGATTTTTGTAGCCAAGAAATAACCGATAGACAAACATTCATTGGTGCTTTTGATTCGACGGTAACCGACAGTAAACCGTGTTTTCCTTTTGCAGACGCTAACTAATCTGAACTGAACGAACATTAACAATCGATATTTAGTGCAAGCTGTTGATTAGCTTTTAATAACATTCGCTCATCAACAACTTAAATTAGGACTAAGTAAAACTAGTATCAGCTAAAAAAAGTACTGCAGCCCGAGCTCAACAAAGTCATCGTCTCTAACAGAATATAGCGGATCAACGATGGTATCACTATCAAAGCTCCACGCTTCGACAACTAATCGGACGTGATTAGTTAGTCTACTTGACGCTTCTAGCTTAAACATTTGAACATCGGTATTATCTAGATCTTGTGTCACGCCAACCAATAACTCGGTACTATCTTCATTATTAAAACCAAACCTAATACCGGCAAATATATCACGTTGCCCTATCGCGGTAGAACCTTCACCTCTTGTGTCGTAGAGAAACTCCGATATCAGCCCTAAGTCTATCGCGGTATCAAAAGCACCGACCAATGTATATTCAAACCCTGAAATAACCGCCGTATAATTATTGGTGCTATCACGATAAATTGCCTCTAACTTCCAAAGCCAGTCGCCAATAAATCCTTGAACATCGACGCCAACATGTTCCATTTGTGCATAATATGGAACCAATTCTCCACCTTGGTAAAGGAGATCAGGGTCTCGGTTTGTACCATTGAAATAACTTAAGCCAATGTCCCAATCACCAAGCATTTGTGAGTACCGAACAGCATAATCAATGTGCTTTTGTTCTTGGTCAGATTGATAAGTCACTTTGTCTGTGTTTATTACTAACGCTGGTCTTAATCGGCCATCTTCGCCAGCAAAGGTACGCTCGCGAAAATAAGGCAAGATAAATAAATCCGTAATACCCCAATCTTTGAGTAACGTGAACTGCATCATTGGTTGGCCAAGTTTATCTTCACCATCAACATCTTCGACTGCATCGGTTTGATTAATAACATCAACCAAATGTGCAGATTCAGTTACTCCCCAGAACACTTTGCTAAAACCAATTTTGTATTCGTAATCATCCCAAGCGGTAATAAACTGAAGTTCACGAAGATCGGCATGAGTACGCTCTTTGTCCATATTGTCGTAACGATAAAATGGCATGAAAGTAACAGCGGACACACCATCTTCAAGCTGCCAATATAACTCAGGTTGAACAACAATCGATGGCTGGTTATTCTCTTGACCTAAGACTCCATCATTAAAAAACTGTCTATATTCTAGATTAGCTTGTCCACTTAACTGATAGTCAGATAATGATGTTGCGTAAATCGGCAACGATAACAAACCAATACTTACCGAAATAATGCCATTACAAAGGCCATTTACTAATTTACGTTTCGTCATTATTAATCCAGTAGCTACTTGATTCGTTTAAGCGTATTTTGATTGAACTCTTTATCATCCAGTCCATTTTGGAAAGTTATTTCGCTGGTGTTCAAAATCGTACTTTTTCCAGATTGATGATTGACCATTTCAAGCTTCAGTGCTCTCCAATATTTGTCTAAATACAATTTGTAGTCTGATAAGGTAAGCGTTTTTAGCAGTGCCTTTTTTCTATCAAAATACTCAACTTTAAGCGGTCTATAATGCTGTTTATCTAACCACACAATTTGTTTGGTGTACCCAGATTTACTGTCGATAGGAGTTTGTTCCACCACAAAAGAATCCATGCCTTGTATTTGCTCGTCTTTCAAATAGTTGTAATTATATTTTGCAATTTCAAACGAGCTTAGATCTTCATAAGCAAATTCACTGCCCATAAAAGGGCCTGACTTATTTCTAGTCGAAATACGTTTAACTCTTTTTAATGCAGGCAAGTACAACCATTGATCATCCGAGCCTTCGACATGAGAGTGCGTTAAAAATGCGGTTCCTTTGACGTCTCTAGGTTCGTCAAAAATAGTTAACCCTTTATCGCCATCATTATCGACTTCTAAAGATTTCATTCTCATTAAGCGGTTACTCGTGTCGCCATGAGCATTTTTCAACAGCATCTCCATTGAGGCAGTACTATCTTTCCAACCTTTGTCGCGTAGCTTTCTTTCTTTTGCTATCTCAAGGCCTTTGTCTGCGTCAGCATATACGAACGGCGACATCGTAAGCAAAGTCCCTAATACAGCACTACAAATTACTGTACTTTTAACACGCTTAATCGAACGCGAAATACTGTACAAACCCATATTATTCTCCTCGTTAACAAACATTCATCAGTACAATTTAGCTTATTATCATCAAAGCTACACATAACTACAATCAATGTAATGATCCGTGTCTAATCATTAGCAGCTGATAACTGTTTGTGTATGTTTCGTTATATTACGCAACGCTGCGCTTATCGACGTTTATTGCTCACTCTGTCAAACTGCATAAGTAAACAAGGTAGTAACAGAAAGTCGACTATCAATGCCAACAATATCACTATACTGCTTAACTGCCCCATGTCTGAATTTAGTCTAAAGGTAGAATTGGCTAATACCAAAAAACCCGCTATTAAAACAACCGTGGTAATCCAAAGAGCTCGACCGACAGTATGAAAAGCATAACGCACTGCATTTTCAGGTGACTTTCCTTCTTTTCTAGCCAATTGATATTTGGTTAAGAAATGTACTCCATCGTCTACCACAATACCGAGGGTTAATGAGGCTACGACTGACAGACCTAAATTGACCTCACCTGAAATCAATGCCCAAATAGCAAAGCCAATAACTGCAGGAATCATATTAGGAATGATACTTAATATTCCCAATTTAAATGATCGTAATGCAAATATTAACAAACAAGAAATAAACAACAGGCTAACCGGAAGTGAAATTAACATACTACGCATGTTGGTTTCACCTATATGTGCAAACATTAAGGAAGGACTTGAGGCTTTTATTGTATAGTCTGTGTTGTCAAACCAATCATAAATACGATTCTCTAGCGAAATCATTTCTATGCTACCTAAGTTATCAGTTGTTACCTGAAGTTTAAGTGATGACTTATCAAGACTAATTTGATTATTTAAATCCAAGCCATAAGGCAGCGACATTTCATACATCAACAAATACTGGGCTGCCAATTCACGGCTCTCTGGCAATTGATAATAGGCTACATCATCGGCATACATATTTTTATTTAGGCGTTTAAAAATATCTGTCATAGAAGATACATGATTAACTTCTGGTTGTGCCCTTAACCAATTTGTAAAATCATCAACGGTCTGCAGAAACTCATTTGCTACAATCCCTTGAGAAACATTAGAGTCAATAGCAATACTGATACTACCCATACCGCTAATATTATCTTGCATAAAGTCAACAGCGGTTCTAAATTCGCTTTCTTGATCAAAATATTTAACAGAATCATCACTAACCGTATTTAATGGGATGAGTGCAACTGCCGCAATGATTACAATGGTCGAAAAGACTAATAACTTAATTTTATTCAAAACCACAAAATCGGCTAAATGATCCATCAAATTACTACTGGTATTATTTTCACTTGCTTTAATTTTAATAGGTAATAAAGCCAACAAAGCTGGTAACAATATCAATGACAGGCTGCACGCGAGCATAACGCCTAATGCAGCCAAGCTGCCAAAATCTCGCAACACTGGCGAATCTGACATATTCATCATAAAAAAGCCCACTGCTGTCGTCACAGAGGTAATAATTACCGGCATAGCATTCGCTTTGATACTTAATAAGATAGCTTCTGTTTTCGCTATGGATTTTTGCATGTGATATTTCATTGTCGCGACGATATGCACGCAATCGGCAACGGCCAAAGTAAGTATCAAGGTTGGAATATTAACGGTAGCGATATTTAGCTGCATGCCTAACCAACCGGAAATACCCAGCGTCGAAACAACAGAAACAATGACAATAACCAAAGTAGCCAAGACACTGGTCATTGATCTAAGCATGAGCGATAAAAACACCAAAACGACTAAAAGCATTATCGGTACTAAAGTAACAATATCTTTCTCGGCAGAGGACATAAACGCATAATTCATCGCCACAATACCGGTTTTATAAAAGGCAATATCTGGATGCTTGGCTTGCTGAACATCTATAATATTGGATACAAAATCATATACTTCAACAACTTCCGCAGTCTTATCTATTTCAGGCAGTTGTACCGTGATATTAATTACCGACACATCACCTTTACGAGAGATCATCGACCTTTTCGTTACCGGCTCATTTAATGCTATTTGTTTTACTTTTTCTATCTGTTCCACAGTAAAGTCGAAATCCTCTGGAATCAGGTCTTGAACTAAAAGGTCATCTTCAAAGGCTTCGGTATGCTGATAATTAGACAATGAATCAACTCGACTAGAATACGGTGTTTGCCATGCACTATCGGTTAACTCTTGGATTAACTTAAGTGTACTTTCTGTAAAAATATCACCATCATTTGGGCCAATAACAATAGCTAAACTATCGGTCTTCGCAAATCGAGCTTGAATCTCTTCAAAAGCAAGTAATTGCGGATTGTTGTTGTCAAAGAAAATATTGTAATCACCTCTGAAATAGAGGTTTTTTCCACCGACTACTGCCGATACAATCAAAATAACGCAACTAATTAGTGCCCACCAAGGCATACGTACTGGCCATTCCAGCCAACGCAATAAATGAGTTCGCTGTGCAGAACTCGTCTTATAAGGAGAATTACTATTGCGCTTATTGTCCGTCTTATCTTCCATCAAAAAATCCATTTATGCGTTTATAATCATTATAGCTTATTGCATTGTTGCTTTTTACTATTGGCAGAACTTAATTCATAACAATGTAAACCGTAGCCGACTTTTTTATTAATTTTGTATCACATTCGTCTAAATATAAAAATTGGGCATCGTCTTCATTAGCAAACTGAATAGATCACTTTTCATAAAAATCATCTAAATTTGTTAACAACCTCTAAACTATGAGCTTTAAAATGAAAAGTTAGATTCTTATATGCTCTAAACAAAAATGATCTGGTATCATATTTTTCAAGGTATTTATTATTTCAAGTTACAATTAAGCATAACGTTTAAAGCTAACATTAAGTTATCAAACCAATACTTCATTTAGAAATTAACACTTCTAAATAAACATACGTTTCTCTGGCGACAACAACATAGACAATATTATGAATCAATTTCCGTTCAAAGCCAAAATCGTTACATTGTTAATCGTAATTATTTCGGTCACTGTACTGACCTCTTTTCTTAGTGCTAACTATTTCATTAGCCGTTATATTGCTAGTTCTGATACTGATAATATACAGGCGCAACTAAACTTAGTAAAAGATAAACTAGTAGGTGATATTCACAATGATGTTACCCTAGCGCAAAACTCTATCATCAACATCACACAAATAAATAGCACTCTCGATACCACCGATTTCAATAATATTGTTAAATTAACTTACGGTTTGATATTTGACAAAGATGGTGGCATCGAAGATCCCGAAACTATGGAAAAATATAAGTCGCTCATTCCTATAGGAGACCCAAAAGTTATAATCAGTGATATTTATTTTTCAAATGACACGCCTTTACTTTCAATTGCCATTTCCAGAGGTCCAGACAGTGGTGACTTATTTGTTGTTGACCTGACTCGTATTCAAGAACTATTGAGATCATCTTCAGTTAAAGGAAGTTATGTTGAATTAGCTGACTCTGCGGGCAATATACTATTTTCAAACAAAGTGGAAGGCGAACTTATTCCAGTTCAAAATAGTTTTGATGTAGGTGGTAAGCAGTGGCAACTCACAGGATATATTGATAAAGGTTACATCGAAGCAAATACAGACACCTTGAGCCGTTCAATTACCATTGCTTTACTAATTGCCGCCGCCATTATCATTCCTTTAAGTATTATCGCGTTAAATATTGCCTTTAAGCCAATCGTTTCACTTAGGCAGGTAGTGACAGATTTAGCCAGTGGTAACGGTGATTTAACCCATCGTCTTAAAGTTGATACGAAAGATGATCTTGGAAAAATTGCAGCAGGAATAAACCAGTTTATACAAAACCTACAATCAATGATGCTTGATGTATCGTCTTCAAGTTTAAAAATCGGACAAGAAATTTCTCAACTTCAAGAGCAAGCAAGATCGAACCAAGGGCTGCTAACCGATCATAGTTCAGAGATGGAAATGGCGGTTACATCAATCAATGAGATGAGCTCTACAGCCGATTCTGTTGCAGAAAGTGCCGCCGCAGCGGCTAAACAAACTCAAGCGACGAATAAAGAAGCTGAACAGTCAAAAAACATCGTACTTGAAGCAGTTAACAGTGTGACTGCGTTAGTTGATGAAGTTGAGCATACCTCTGAAACGATTATCTCGATGAACGAGCATACTTCACAAATTGGTCAGGTATTGAATGTTATTGGCGATATAGCAGAGCAAACAAATTTACTGGCACTTAACGCTGCAATAGAAGCCGCGAGAGCAGGAGAACACGGCCGTGGTTTTGCGGTTGTGGCTGATGAAGTTAGAGCGCTAGCGGCACGAACAAGAGTCAGCACGACGGAAATAAACGAAATGCTTGATAAACTGAATAAAGGTTCGCAAGCCGTCGTGACTAGCATGGACTCAACTAAACAGAGTTGTCAGCAAACAGCTGAAACAACCTCTAAAGTAATGACATCATTAGATTTAATGACTGAGTCCGTGATTGAAATAAATGATTTGGCCGCGCAAATAGCAACATCAGCAGAAGAACAAAGCTCGGTGACTGAAGAGATTAATCGTAATATGGTGGCAATTCAAGGGATGATTGAAACGCTTAATGCCAATGGTGCGGATGCGGTAAATAGCACTCACCATCTAGATAGCTCAAATCAGCAATTGGTAAAAATTGTCGATCAATTTAAATTGCAGTAATTGAGTAGAAAGCTATTCTGGCTAAATTGATTATCGATACAAATTGAATGATGACTGTTAGTTTTGAGTAATAAATAATTATTATTGGCACCAAGCAATGAGCAGGTATAGAGGGTGGCTTTTGCCCTCTCTAAAATGTCGTTTATAAACCAAATTTAGCTAATATAAATTATGAGAAAGAACGTAAATTCCAGCTATTATCTAGCATTAATGCGTCAAGGCTCTTCATTGGTCTAGAAAATAGGTAACCTTGAAAAGAGTTAACACCTAGCTTGGTTAGGTGATGCAACATTTCTTCAGTTTCTATGCCTTCAATGGTTACAGAGACACCACGCTCTTGATTCATCTCATTAAGAAACTTTAAATAAGAAAATGGCTCTGTTGCTTTAGTCGCTTCAAGAGCGAGTTCACGGTCTATTTTTAACTGTTTAAAAGGCAATCTAAAAAAGCCTGTTAAAGAACTGTGCCCTGAGCCGAAGTCGTCCATAGACAAATTAAAACCCAACGCTTTCAGTTGCCTAATTTTACCCATTGCTTGGTATTTATCTTCAAGTAATACTGATTCTGTTAATTCTAAATTCAACAAGTTGGCAGGAACGGCACATTCCATTGCAATTTCAGCAGCTCGTTGCGGGAAGTTACCTCCTAAAAGCTGTAAAACAGAAACGTTAACATTCATTTTAACATCACTGCCCCATTTCTTATTATATGCAGAAAGGAACTTACACGCTTTGATTAACACGTACTCACCCAGTAGATCGATTAAACCTTTCCGCTCGGCAACAGGAACAAATTCGGTAGGATATATTTCTCCTATTTCACACTCTTCCCAACGGGCCAATGCTTCAAAACTCGTTATACGAAATGTTTCAGCACATACGATGGGTTGTAAACGAATGCTAATTTCATTTTCTTCTATAGCACTTTTAATTTTACTTTCTATATAAAAGAACCGCTCGACCTTTTTCTGAACCTCGCGATTGCTTATTGCCCAATGTGCCGCTTCATGTCTTTGTGCATATTCACACGTTTGAGCAGCCCAGCTGATTACTTCTTCAGCAGATTTATTACTGTCTGTACATGGATAAGCGCCTACAAATGCATCACCAGCAAAAAATTGACCATCAGCACGTGACATTTCACGAAAATCAGCAACAAATTGTTGGCACATATCTGCAAGCTGATTTTCCGATATCGCACTGTGTATAAGTACCGAAAATGTATTCATAGAATTTCGATAATACTGGCACTGATAACTTTCAAACGCTTTTAGGCAGACAATAACACGCTTCAGTATCTTGCTAATGAAGTCTTCGCCATATTGATTAATGTATGATTTAATCTTCTCAAGGTGTATATGAACTAAGATATAATTCGAATCTGTTTCAGATAGATCTTGTTTCAATTTGTCGCTGTTAGGCAATCCAGAGGCTTTGTCGTAATAGGCCAACTGCTTGATATAGGACTCTAATAGCTTTTGTTCAGAAATGTCACGATGGTTACCTACCATAAAACGGCCAGAATGATCTTCCTTCATTACACCTGTCGCTTCTATCCAGCAGTAATTGCCGTCTTTTTTTCTCACCCGATATTGACTCTGAACCCGTTCTTCCGAATCTGACTCATCAATATGTTCATCAACTTGGGCTGAAAATATTTTCTGATCGAGAGGATGTATTAATGCTAACCAATCATCGAGGGTAGAATTATCAAGAACCAGATCGAATTGTTGATAAAAGGTATAATTATAGAAAGAGACTTTTCCATCAACATCCATGATCCAAAGGCCTTCTACTGCTGAATCAAACATGCTGATAAAACGACTATTATTTTGCTGGGGCATTGTTAGTTATAAATCCAATCATTGATAGCTTTGCGGTTAGCGAACTGAAATTCCATTTCGTTGCTTGAACAAACTACGAGCTACTTTAACAAGCGAACCATACTATCAGCTCTTCCGTCTTATCAGCATATAAAATCTCAATTATTATTATCTTTATCAACAAACCATTACGAAATCTTATAATTAAGACAAACCAAGTAGTAATCATGCGCAACAAGCGTAACTAAGTAAGCATTATTTATCTAAAAAACCTCGATTTTTCCAAATATACAATGATAGTTTGACAGTATTTACTAATATAATTGACGATATAATAAGTTGTATTAATTAAACTTTTAGATGTGAGAAACTCAAATTTTACTTTCTCAACTAGAATAGTCATACGCCATGTTATAGACTCGGATTTATAATTTTCCAGTAAAAAATTCTCTAGACTGTATGAAAGTATTCAAGTATCTAATTTATGTCTTAATTGCGATCATTCTTGTCTGTTTGATCGTGTTAATTTTTCAACCCGAACGCTCACAAGCATTAAGACCAAACTCTATTTTGAATTTAATAGATGAACAAACGCAGCCATCAGTTGAGGAACTGACTGATGAGTTGATAGCAAATAACAAGACTAAACTGGTTGATACACGTTATTTCCTTAAAACCCTACCTAAAGACGCAGTAGAAATCGACAGCAACGGCAATGGGATAAGAGATGACATAGAAGTCTATATTGGTCACAAATTTCCTGAGGCACCCATTAAGCGCGCTAGCTATATTCAAATGTTTAATGTGATTGATACAATAGCAAAAGAACGAGGCCGAGGTCGTATTTCAAAACAGTATTCAATTTATCTAGAAGAAAAGAACGCGATTGAATGTTGGTTTAGTAATGGATTTGATGCTACAGAGCTTGATGGCTTTAAAAAGATGATTTTAAATAATAGTTATAGAATTGAGAGTTACAATGAGACATTAAAGGTGAGAGAAACACTAGACAGAGATATTATTGATTCGATGAAAATGTCCGAAAGCCCCTGCAATTTAATGCTACAAGAAAATCAAATGTCGTTGCAGCAATAACTAATCAGGTCATTACTATTGAGGTTAAGGTTAAACAGAACTGAAGTGGTAAAATATCACCGATGAAAAAGTAAAAAGCCTCTGCAAAAAATGCAGAGGCTTTTTTAAAGATGGTGCCCCGGGCCGGACTTGAACCGGCACAGCGCGAACGCCGAGGGATTTTAAATCCCTTGTGTCTACCAATTCCACCACCAGGGCACGCAATTTCTTATTGCGATGCGGATTACTGAAAAGTAAGACACCATCTAAGCATCGGTAAAACCTATGCTACAAAATTTGGGTTTTCAGAACTTCTCTCTGAGAACGTTGAGTACTTTAACCGATTTTCAGAACGCGTCAACAAAAAATGTTAGCCAATTGATTCAACCGCTTAAAAAACGAGCCCATCAGTATATTGTGCCAACGATCTGCTTAATCAGTGAGCATATAAGTTAACAAATTTTCCGTTAGCAATGTTATTTTTGTGGTAAGAAAACATTGGCTAACTAGCATTATTTATCACCGCCTTGTAATAACTCTTCTGTTAGGTATTACTGATGAATATGCGTAAATAAGCCTAAAGGCTTAAACGTTTGTTTATATACAAATTGAGTCATAAAAAACGGGGCTCAGATAACTTGCCCAATTAGAGCATTGCCTTTAGCCGTTTTATTCATTAGGACAGGTTTTACAAGAATTAACTTGTGGAATAGATAGCTCGTGGTTTAGAAAGTAAAAAGCCTTAGCATTTCTGCTAAGGCTTCTATTTTTGCTTGTAGAAATGAGATCCTACTTAGGCGATTTGGAGCGACACACGAGGTTCGAACTCGTGACCTCAACCTTGGCAAGGTTGCGCTCTACCAACTGAGCTAGTGTCGCATTGCTATACTCAATGAGTATAGACTTTATAGATGGTGCCCCGGGCCGGACTTGAACCGGCACAGCGCGAACGCCGAGGGATTTTAAATCCCTTGTGTCTACCAATTCCACCACCAGGGCACGCAATTCTTTATTGCTGTGCTACTAACTGATTTTAGTTAGACACCATCAAGATACTGACTAATCAATATCGCAAATTTATTTTTCCAAAGCGCTAATGTTTCGCTTCAGAACAGGGCTGTACTTTACTGTATTCAGAAAATGAGTCAACTAAAAATTATGAACTTTTTAACTGTATGGTCACTTTTTAATCTCAAGGCTTAATTATTCAACATTTTATGTAAAAACTACATAGAAAGCGTTAACTTACCTGGGCTACTATTTTTTAGCTGTCGCAACGCTTTAACATCCAACTGTGCATTTGCAAACCAATACGGTGTATGACTTTCAACAAATACAGAGCTTTTTTGCAACATATCATAAATCGCATAAGCTCTCCCCTGACCTAACGCCACACCGTGCAAGCTACGTTCGAGAATCGGTTTATTCGACGCGTCTTCCAATAAAGCGCTACGTAAATGAGAGACTTTAGGATCCCATTCGATGTGCTCCACGATGTTCTTGGTTAACACTCTATCTAATTTATAGATCACATTCGGCAATATCGATAAAGTAGGTTTCACCTCCGAACAAGCAAAGTATGATTCCATATCATCACTCTCGCGACATTCTTTCATAATTGACACTAACGCATCTTCAAAGATTTGAGAAAAATAGTTACAAATAGCAATTTGAGACAACGAACGAATTACACCCAGTAAAACACCTTCGTCAGGCTCTTTATAACCCGCTGCTGCTAATCTCATACGAGTAACATTGGCAGTAATTATCAATTGCTGCCATAATTTAGGTGCAATTAACTTAGTATTGCTGTCCGCCCATCGAAGTAACGGTTTAGCCATTAAAACGGGAAACAATCTACGGCAATTTTCAATTCCAATAATGCCAATCGCCATTTGCGGGTCATTAATGTGTTTTGGCATTTTACCTAGTAACTCACAAAATTTAGCATTACCGACCAAATCTAGAATATTCGACTTTAATGACGGACTAAGTGTTGTCAATGTGCCTAACTTTGAAAAATTAAGCGTGGGCGAATAAGCAAATGACGCAAAATGTTCAAAAGCAGGAAATGACCATAGTAGTTTAGGCACACTCATCGACACCAAACGTTCAATCATTAGATTTTCGGTTTTCATCGAAACACGTGTCACCACTTTGTCTAATATTAGTTGTCGTTCTTCAATTTGCTCTCTACGTTGAATAACTTTGAGTTTTTCACATTGAAGCAGCACTCGCTGGTTTTCTGTTATACGCTGTTTCTCTTCGAAAATAACCGGGTCGCAATATTCACCTTGCGCACTGAGAACGGTGTCAATATCTGATTGTTCCATTAGATATTTCATACTAACAAGCCATTTTGCATGCCTTATTAAGGTCTGCTCAGTAACCTTTTGCGCGGCCTTCTCTGCAGATTGCTGGTACCGCTTATTGCTAAATAGTGTCTTTGTTAAATAGTGTGTAGACAATGCAACCTTCCAAAGTAGAGAATTCAAATATTAAAGAGAATTATTTAACGATTACACCACAAAGTGCCCATTATTGATAATCTAGCCATTAATTTTTTTGTGATATCGATTGTTCGTTGCAAATAATAATATGTCTATAGTTACCAATTAGTTAATGTAGTTAAGCAACTTTCCTTCGCGATAAACCTTAAAAATTCCTTACATAAATAGTGGATAATCTAGCAAAAACGCTTGAACTACATCACAAAATCGTCTACAAATTAGGCATTCGCACGGTACTTATAGGATAAATAATGTTAAAGAAGCGTTTTTTTAAAACTAAAGATGAAGTTGAGGTCACATTCGAATGGCCACAAGGCGACGTAACGACTGTTGGGATTGCTGGCGACTTTAATGATTGGCAAGCGACTCCATTAAAACTTAACAAAAAAAATAAAGTGTATTCACTTAAACTTCGTTTACCTAAAGGACAGACTTTTCAATTTCGCTATTTAATCGACGGTGAAACTTGGGAAAATGACCACGCTGCAGATGACTATGTAAGCAATGAGTTTGGTTCGGATAATAGCCTTATCTCAACTATTGAAGCGGCTTAAAACCCGACAAACACCGTCATTTTATTCAGCACAGAATGTTATTCCTTGCCTCTTGAGTCTATTTTTCCTTAAGAGGCGTTGTTTTTTTAAAACCATGTCTAAGTTGGTAAATATAAAAATAAAAAAGCCCTAACACTAATGTTAGGGCTTTTTTATTTTTATCTGGAGCGACACACGAGGTTCGAACTCGTGACCTCAACCTTGGCAAGGTTGCGCTCTACCAACTGAGCTAGTGTCGCATATCATTTTCTACAATGAAAATGGAGGCGCGTCCCGGAATCGAACCGAGGTCCACGGATTTGCAATCCGCTGCATAGCCACTCTGCCAACGCGCCGTATTCTTATCGGTTAACTAATTGCTTGTTAAAGCTTAGTTCAGTTCCCCTTGAGTACGGGACGCATTTTACGGATTCATTGAGTTGAGTCAACACTAATTTTCGTTTTTTAGATCGTTTGACTACTTTGCGATCAATTATTCTTTAATTGCTTATTTTAAAAGCATAATTGCTTCTAAATTGGAAAGAAAACCTGATTTATTTAAAAGGGAAAAAATACCTCGGGTTTATTAAGTAAAAAAAGCGAGCCTATGCTCGCTTTTCTCTTAAGTTATTTAGGTTCTATTGGTTCTCTTTATCTAAAAGATCATCCTTCGCTGCGGCTAAATATTGGAACATAGACCAATAAGTCAAGAACATAGCCACATAGAGTGCAGCATACCCCAACCATACCATCCAATCATCATAACGCCATATCAATAACCATAAAGCTGTCATTTGTGTCATGGTTTTTACTTTGCCTATCCAGGACACCGCCACATTGGCTCGTTTACCGATCTCTGCCATCCACTCTCTCAATGCAGAAATAATAACTTCGCGAGAGATCATAGTTAGCGCGGGTATAGTGATCCAGATGCTGCCATAATATTCAGTAATCAAAATCAAGGCGGTAGCAACTATGACTTTATCTGCTACTGGATCGAGAAAAGCGCCAAATCTAGAGGTTTGCCCTAGCTTACGTGCTAACATACCATCAAAATAATCGGTAATAGCGGCAAACCAAAACACCATAGCAGCGGCGAAGGGTGCCCAAGTATAGGGAAGATAGAAAATAACAACTAACACTGGAATAAGTACTAGTCGTAATAAAGTAAGAATATTTGGTATGGTATAACGCATGGTTAATTAGCTCTTATAGATTGCTTTCTTATGTTGCGCGAAAATACTTATTCTTTCAATGATTGATGTATCTTTTCTGCCAAAGAAATACTAATTCCAGGTATTTTGCTTATATCTTCAACACTTGCCCGCTTTAATTCTTGCAACCCACCCATGTACTTGAGTAAGGCTTGCCTTCTTTTAGGCCCGATACCTTCAATTCCTTCTAGCGGACTGACTCGACGAGTTTTGGCTCTTTTCGCTCGATGGCCAGCAATTGCATGGTTATGGCTCTCATCTCGTATATGTTGAATAAGATGAAGCGCAGGCGCATCGCTCGCCATATTAAACTCGCGTCCTTCTATTGTAATCATCGTTTCTAACCCTGGCTTTCTTGTCACCCCTTTAGCGATACCAATTAAACGTGGACGCTTAGGCCAATCTTGCCAATGGGAAGAAATTATTTCATAAGCACGGTTCAGTTGCCCTTTGCCACCATCAATAAAAATAATGTCGGGAATTTTATCAACGTCAAGTTGCTTGCTATACCGTCTGTCCAGAACTTGTCCCATCGCTGCGTAGTCATCACCGCCGGTAATTCCAGTAATGTTATAACGTCTATATTCGTGTTTCATCGGCCCTTCATGGTTAAACACAACACAAGATGCGACGGTACTTTCACCCATAGTATGACTAATATCAAAGCATTCCATACGCCGAATAGAATCGATACCCAATTCATCTTGCAGTGCTGTGACCCGTTGCTTTATCGTCATTTTATGATTTATTTTACTAGTAATTGCAGTAAGAGCATTAGTATTCGCTAGTTTTAAATACTGACGACGAGCACCGTTGGGTTTTTGGTCAAAATGCACTTTTCTACCCGCTAAACTAGACAGTGCTTGTCGCAAAGGTTCACTATCTGCAAGTAATCCTTGGTTTAAAATAATTCGGCTGGGGATCGTTCTAGCCTCGTTATGTCCTATATAGTACTGACTCAGGAAACTATAAAACACCTCTTCAGACTCAGTATTATTTGGGATCTTAGGAAAATGACTGCGACTACCTAAAATTTTACCTTGTCGTACCATTAATATGTGTATGCACGCAAGACCATTTTCTTGGGCAAAACCCAATATATCAAGATCGTCCATACTATCTTCTGATACAAATTGTTGTTCTTGTATACGTCTAATTGCTTGAATTTGGTCACGCAATTTTGCAGCATCTTCAAAACGTAGTGAAGCACTTGCTTGTTCCATTTTGTCGACAAGTTCAGAGATAACCTGATTATCTTTACCTTGCAAAAACAACCGAACCAGAGAGACTAACTCTGCGTATTGCTCATCGTTAATAATGCTCGAAACACAAGGTGCCGCACACCGACCTATCTGATACATTAAGCAAGGCCTTGTGCGGTTCGCATAAACGGTATCTTCACATTGCCTGATGGGAAATATTTTTTGAATGAGATGCAATGTCTCTCTAACCGCTGAAGATTCTGGGTACGGTCCAAAATACTCGCCTTTGCGTTTTTTGGCTCCTCTATGTGAGGAAATTCTTGGATGTTTGTGGGCACTTATAAAAATATAAGGGTAGGATTTGTCGTCACGTAGCAAGACATTATATTTTGGCAAATACTGCTTAATATAATTGTGTTCAAGAATCAATGCTTCCGTTTCAGTGTGAGTCACCGTAACGTCGATTTTAGCAATATGACTGACTAAAGCTCGAGTTTTTTCACCATCAACGTTTTTACGAAAATAACTGGTTAATCGCTTTTTGAGGTCTTTAGCTTTGCCAACATAAATAATGTCAGACGCGGTGTTATACATTCTGTATACACCGGGCTGACTGGTTACTGTCTTTAAAAAAGAGCCAGAATCAAAACAACTAGGCACTACAACGACTCGGTATCTAACATTCCATGACGAATGGCTAAATGCGTTAACTCAACGTCACCATTTATATCCAATTTATTGAATAAACGGTAGCGATAGCTATTTACCGTTTTAGGGCTAAGATTCAATTGTTCTGAAATATCAGTGACTCTCTGCCCTTTAGTGATCATCAGCATTATCTGCAATTCTCGCTCAGAAAGATCTTTAAAAGGATTTTCAGAAGCAGAAGAAAATTGACTTAATGCCATTTGTTGGGCTATTTCAGGTGAAATGTATCTCTGGCCACTGTTTACCATACGAATCGCATTCACCATCTCGTCGGGTGCTGCGCCTTTGGTTAGGTAACCAGACGCACCTGCCTGCATCACTTTGGTCGGAAAAGGATTTTCAGTATGTACTGTTAACACAATAATCTTCATATCTGGATTAAAGCGTATTATTTTTTTTGTCGCTTCTAAACCGCCAATACCTGGCATGTTCATATCCATAAGGATGACATCAGCATGATGACTACGACACCATTTTACAGACTCTTCACCGCTTTCAGCTTCCCCTGCTACGTTCATACCACGGACGTCTTCTATAATACGTCTTATCCCTGTGCGAACCAGCTCGTGATCATCTACAAGGAAAACATTTATCAAACTTGTATCTCCACACAACTAACATTTACAATTCAGTACTCAACCTGAGTACTGAACGCTATACGATAATGATATTAACCTATATTACTTAAGAATACTTATATTACGTAATATTACTTATTTGCCATATAGGCCTAGCGCAAACTTTCGATTAATTATTAGTAATATTGCTTAGCAACTCACTAAAATATCGTTTATTTTTTAGCTCTAAACGCGCAACGCAGGTAACATTACTCTACCAACTGGCTATTTGCCAACTTTAATTGCGACTATCCAACTATATTAAGCACACAAGGTCATAACTTGAATCTAGATAAGGGCTTTATACTCACACGCCATGCTCGCGACATCAACGGGTCAACACAAATTGAACTCTGGTTGAATACCGATAGCGGGCCGACCCAAATAAAGATTCAAGGAGAAAGAGTCCTATTCTTCATAAAGCAAGAAGATTTGGCCAATGTAGAATCTCTGTGTGGTCATCTCAATTTTCATGTGGAATTTAAATCGTTATCTTTGCTTGATTTCGAACAGAATCGTATCGTGGCTTGCTACTGTCCAACGCAACATATTTCAAATCAACTGATCGCACAATGCAAAGCGAAAGGCGTTGATACGATCGAAGCCGATATTCGTCTAACAGAACGATATCTTATGGAGCGGTTCATACGCGGTAGTGTTGAATTTACTGGTGTTTTTCGTAATCGATCTGCGCCGTCTAAACAGAATGACAATCAAAATCACCATAGTTATGTTGAAGTAACCCAAGCTAAGTGCCGTAAAGGAGATTTTCAGCCTAAACTTAGTTACGTTTCGCTTGATATAGAATGTTCCCAAACAGGGGAGCTTTATTCTGTAGGCCTAGCTTCTACTTTGGATAACAGAGTTATCATGATTGGTTCACCAGAGCCTTGCTCTACGCCGGTTCAATGGGTTGAAAATGAAAAACAATTATTAATTGCACTTATTGAATGGTTTTCTCGCTACGACCCCGACCTTATTCTCGGTTGGATGGTTATCGACTTTGATTTCAAATTGCTAGTAAGACGAGCAGAAGTGCATGGACTCAAGCTAAGCATAGGTCGAGCAAATCAAAACGCCTATTTTAGGGTATCTAGCAAAACTCAACAGGGTTTCATTTCTATTCCCGGACGCGTTGTACTTGACGGTATTGATACACTTAAAAGCGCGACCTACTCTTTTCGCTCATGGGCATTAGAATCGGTATCCCAGCAACTTCTTTCTGAAGGTAAAGCGATCCATAACGTTCATGATCGTATGGCTGAAATAAACCATATGTTTAAACACGACAAACCAGCATTGGCTAAGTACAATTTACAAGATTGTGTATTGGTGAATCGAATATTTGAGCACACCCAGCTAATTGATTTTGTTGTAGAACGCTCACGATTAACCGGAGTTGAATTGGATCGAATGGGCGGTTCTGTCGCCGCGTTTACTAATTTATACCTACCTCAGTTGCATCGTGCTGGCTACGTTGCCCCTAATCTGCATGCAGATAATTGGCAACCGAGCCCAGGTGGTTATGTGATGGATTCTTTGCCCGGTCTATACAATTCAGTATTAGTACTCGACTATAAGAGTCTTTACCCCTCAATTATTCGCTCCTTTTTGATCGATCCTTTAGGGCTCATTGAGGGGCTAAAAATTGAGGTTGGAGCCAAAGATAACCAAGCAGTTGAAGGTTATGTCGGGGGCCAATTCCACCGAAGTCAGCATTTCTTACCTAAGATGATTAGTGATTTATGGACAGCTAGAGATAGCGCGAAACGAAACAACAATAAAGCGTTCTCTCAAGCAATAAAAATCATAATGAATTCATTCTATGGTGTTTTAGGCTCAGCTGGATGCCGCTTTTTTGATGTTCGCCTCGCTTCTTCAATCACTATGCGCGGTCATGAAATAATGAAAAAAACAAAACAATTGGTAGAAGAAAAAGGTTATTACGTTATTTATGGCGATACTGATTCAACTTTTATTTCCTTACAACAAGCTTTACCCCATTCTGAAGCTAATAAAATCGGCAAACAGTTAGTGGATTATATCAATAGTTGGTGGACGACACATTTACAAGATCATTACGGACTCACGTCCTGCTTAGAAATCGAGTACGAAACCCATTATCGAAAATTTCTTATGCCAACCATTCGAGGTTCGGAAACTGGTTCAAAGAAAAGATACGCAGGATTAATTGGTGAAGACACGAATGAACAAATTATTTTTAAAGGATTAGAAAGTGCGCGCACCGACTGGACAACACTTTCCCAAGAATTTCAACTAGAGCTATATAAATTGGTTTTTCATGGTGCTGACCCATGTGAATATATCCGTCAATACGTTGAAGCAACCATGAATGGCGATTTTGACCATAAGCTTATCTACCAAAAAAGACTGCGACGCAAGCTCAGCGATTATCAAAAAAATATCCCTCCGCAAGTAAAAGCGGCAAGGCTGGCTGATGAAATTAATACTAAACTTGGACGTCCACTTCAGTACCAAAATAGAGGCCGTATCGAATATATTATTACCCTAAATGGTCCAGAACCTGCCGAATATCTTAAAAGCACCATCGATTATCAGCACTATATCAACAAACAATTACGACCAGTTGCAGATGCAATTCTTCCGTTCATTGGGCTCGATTTTGATAGTATTAATGCCCCGCAATTGGGCTTATTCTAGCGCCTAATTATTCTCGGTTTGGATGAATTATCAGGTTAAGGTGTGACTGTACTGTTTAGCCGATCCTAAACTCAGTTTTCTTATAAGCACTAATAAGCCATGAACCATATTCATCTAATAAAGCGACGACTGAACGTTTGGGAATATAGCGTCCTGAAAGCAGTATGGTGAGTCTTTCAATCTCTTTTTGCTTATCAGGATGATAAAATAAAAATACTTCAGCACATCGAATCGGATCATCAAACCAATGTTTATCTTTATGCATAATTAGGCTATAACTGGCTCTCATTAGCTTTTTGGCAATCACAATTTGATATTGCACTTGTTCATCTTTGCGGGTCGCCGCGGCTATTTTTTTTCGGTAATTAACGATCCATTGCTCTACATCCATATTCCAAAATTTAGCAATTTCCCAACTTGGTTCAAACTCACCATACCGTGTTGACAAATCATCACCCGACACACAAACACAACAATGCTTGAGCATAAAACCCCAAGTAATAATATTGTCGATCTGCAAAATTTCATTCACAAGCGGAAATTGAAAATTGAGTTCAGTTACAAATGGAAATGCCTTTCTAAAACGCCATTTAATCGTACTTAGTAAAGTTTGAAAACGAGCATCTGGCGTATGCCGAATTGCGACAACTAAATCCATATTGGAACGATGCTTTATTGCACTTTTTCTAGCAACACTTCCGTATAAATAAATGCTATGTAGATTATTACCTAACCCACTCTCTAGTGCTTGTACCAACTCTTTAATGACCCGTTGATAATCATCTTGAAAAGGAACAGAAGGGTCTATAACCGGCAATGACAAAGTAATACTCACTATTTAAGACAAATAAAACGCTTTCATGTCAATGATACTTATGTGTGTATGTAATAAGCCTAGCATAGATAATTAAGCATGAAAGTTAGCAAAATTAGAACCAAATCTAATATTAACTTCAATTATGCCTTGTTATAATTGGATTTCAATCTAGAGGTTGTATTCTATCCTTAATACCCCAATTTATGGGTTAACTTATTCATGTAAAGGTAAAACACAATGCCAAAGGCAAGTGATATCAAAAAAGGCTTTGCCGTAAGCCTCAACGGAAAAATCTTATTGGTTAAAGATTTTGACATTACAACTCCAGGTGGACGCGGTGGCGCTAAAATCTATAAGTTTCGTTTTAAAGATCTCGCTACGGGCGGAAAAGTAGAAGAAGCTTTCAAGAGTGATGAACTGCTAGATACCGTAGAAATGACGAAACGTAATGTGATGTTTTCTTATGTTGATGGTGATGAATATATCTTTATGGATAATGAAGATTATTCACAATACACCTTCAATCACGATGATATTAAGGATGAATTGCTGTTCATCAATGAACAAACCCAAGGCATTCAAGTTGTATTGATTGACGAAAAACCGGCCGGTATCGAACTGCCTGCTGCGGTTGAAATGGTGATAGAAGAAACCGACCCATCCATTAAAGGGGCGTCAGCGTCTGCACGCTCTAAGCCGGCAAAATTTGCTACAGGCTTAACCATTCAAGTACCGGAATACATTAGTACTGGCGACAAAGTAAAAATCAACACGTCTGAAACTAAATATATGAGTCGTGCCGATTAAGGATTAAAAATGACAGACAACACTGAAAACAATGAGCTAATGTCATACGATGACGTAATTGATACGGCTTATGACATTTTTTTAGAAATGGCGCCAGATAATCTAGAGCCAGCTGACGTACTGCTATTTACTGCTCAATTTGAAGACAGAGGAGCAGCTGAGTTAGTTGAGACTGGAGATGATTGGTCTGCAGAAGTCGGCTTCGAAGTAGACAAACAAGTTTATGCTGAAGTAAAAATTGGTTTAGTTAATGAAGAATCAGATATATTAGACGATGTTTTTGCCAGGATGCTCGTTAGTCGCTCAGCAGAGCACAAGTTTTGTCATATATTTTGGAAAAGAGACTAGTTTCTAATTACCATCGATGAAATAAAAAGAACGGCTCTCAAAACCGTTCTTTATTAGACTCTATTTTCTTACTTTTCGATTACGGTTTCCGCGACCTTTAGGAGTGCTCACTCTCTCTTCGTGACGTTTTACTGCTCGACGAATTTTTTGATGGCGTGAACGTTCTCTTTTACGTGAATCTTTATCCGGATCAATCATGGTGTTTTTTTCTGGTTTAAGATCAACAAGTTCACGCAGATAGTTAACTTCTTTTAGCTCCAACTCCATCCAGCCACCACGCGGTAATGTTTTCTCTAAGAAAATATCACCGTAACGAACACGCTTTAAACGACTGACTGTGGTATCTTGTGATTCCCATAAACGTCGCACTTCACGATTACGACCTTCATTTATAACCACATAGAAAGTATGATTCATACCTTCACCACCAGAATATACTACGTCTTCGAATCTAGCCATGCCATCTTCAAGTTTGACGCCTTTTACTACATTACGTACTTTTTGTTCGTTAATTTCACCAAAAACACGAACAAGATATTCACGCTCAACTTGACGGCTTGGGTGCATAAGGCGATTAGCCAGTTCACCATCAGTAGTAAACAACAAAAGACCCGATGTATTAGCATCTAAACGGCCAACAGAGATCCAACGTGCGCCCCGAATTTTGGGTAATCGGTCAAACACCGTCCTGCGCCCCTCTGGATCAGAACGGGTACACAATTCACCTTCAGGTTTGTAGTACGCTAACACCCGACATACCGTATCATCTTCTTCTTTGATAGAAACGACATGCCCATCTATACGGATAGTTGCACTTTCATCTTCCAGGCGTTCGCCCAGTTTTGCCACTTGTCCGTTGACGCTTACGCGACCTGATTTTATTAATGTTTCTAGCTCTCGCCTTGAACCATGACCAGCCCTAGCAAGGACTTTTTGTAATTTTTCGCTCATTAAAATATCCGTCGTTGTCGTCTTCACAGACGTCAATAATTGTATAAAGTAAAATTTGCGACGACTCTATTCATAAGAGCAGGTGCAATATTTTTTACGGTCGGAGATTATACATTAATTATTGTTAAAGTTGATAGCTCTTTATTTAAACGTCTTCTCCACTAGGACACACACCACTAACAACTAGCTCCAACCATTAGAACCATTAGGACATACACTGAAACAACCACCTCGTATATACGAATAACGAATATTGGACAGTCACTAAACAAATAGCACCAGTAAACCGAGGATAACTACAGTCTCGCACACTACTTTTTCTGTCTCATTTCATAATGGAAATTAATAAATTGATGCAGATACGAAAAATTAGAGCTAATTCAACAAGGATAGGGAAACAAAGCTAACCAGTCTTATACTGGCGTAGGGAGGGAAGATACTATTTTCACTAAGATTTTATTCGAGTTTATATAAGTGAATTTTAGTTCGATCAAATGCCGTTCTTGCTAGGATCAGGCTATTCGCAGAGCCTATGGCTGTTGCTCGTTTTTGTTCCAATCGAGAGCAGACATGTAACCAGTTTTGTTGGTTGATATTCAATCGTTGTAGGATCGGGGGTAAGGTTTCATCCATCGATGCTCTGTTCTCTCGGAATTGCCTTGCTGTCCAGTCAACTAATTCTAGATAATCGAGTAATTTGAAAGGCAGACCACTTTGCATTTTGTTGTCTGATTGACCAATGAATGGATGCAAGCACGGTGGCGTAAACTCATCACTGTTGAGTGACTTTAACCTCAATTTTATGGAAGTGTATTCCGATGTTTCAACTGTTTTTGCTACACCGGAACGAATCGGATTTAAGTCAACATACGTCATTGCGGCCGCGAGGGCATTTTCATCCAACAAAGCCTGACTTTTGAATCGACTTTCCCAAAAGTGCCCAGTGCATTGGTCTTCTTGATTCACCTTACAGGCAATGTCGTAGTTGAGCTCCTTCATAAACCAACTTAACGACCATAATCGTGTACGCCATATCTCAATGATTTCGTGGCACTTTTTCTGTTCTGCTTGGCTGGTTAGCTGATGGTTCAGCCAACGTTGAATTAAATCGGGCAGTTTATGTTGAAACTGCCACCGTTGAACTACGCCTAACTGAGACAGTGCGTTAGCTTTATCGCGATTAATATGTACCACTAAATGATAGTGATTATGCATCACGGCATAGGCACAAATATCGATGCAATAAGTATAAGTCAGCGCTTGTATTTTATGCTCAACCCACTCTCGTCGATGTTCATAGTTTATATTGGAGGTGCGATCAAAACCGCATAAAAAACTGTGCCTGACACATCTAGAGACACAGTGATAATAGGCTGTTGCTTCCAAAGAAATGAGTTGTTTTCGTGCCGTCGTCATGGTGATCCTTATGTGTTTTGTACCACAATAACAAGCTGAGTATTTAAAGGAAATTGAGCGTGTATAAATTGAACAAGTGTGACAGAAACTCAGTCGCTTTCTCATACTATTTGGTGTGTGTCCTTTTTAAAGTGTGTGTCCTGTTTAAAGTGTCAAGGTACTGTTTGATGTGTGTCCTTTATACAGAACAAGTATTACGCTGTTTCTCGAATGCGAGCGATATCTACCGATACCGCTCGCGCAATTACACTCTAATTTATACTTTAAATTTTTTCACTAAGTCATCCAATGTTAATGCCATTGATTTTAAAGACTCACTTGATCGCTCCATGCTTGCTGCAGAAAGTGCACTTCGATCACTACTGTCGCTTATATTCACTACATGAACATTTATTTCATTAATTACCGCTGATTGTTCTTCAGTAGCGGTAGCTATTTGCGTATTCAAATCAGAAATATGTTGAATATTCCCCACTATCTCTTGTAATGCATCACTTGTTTTAATCGCAGCTGAAACACCTAATTCAGCATGCTGTTTACCTTCATGAACCGATAGAACTGCAGCTTTAGCTCCATCCTGAAGTTCTGTGATCATTTTATGAATCTCGTCAGTAGATTCACTGGTTCTTTGTGCCAAATTTCTCACTTCGTCTGCTACTACCGCAAAGCCTCGACCTTGTTCCCCTGCACGTGCAGCTTCAATGGCAGCATTCAATGCCAGCAAATTGGTCTGTTCAGAAATGCCTCTTATAACGTCCAACACACTAGTAATAGACTCTGTTTTTTGCGCCAGAGATTCAATATTAGACGAAACATCTTCCATATTTTCAGCCATTTGGGTAATAGTTGAATTAGATTCAGTAACAACTCCTTGCGCATTTAACGTCATCTCTGTTGCTTCATTAGTAGAATGTGCAGCAACACCAGCATTACTGGCAATTTCTGCAATTGTGCTGCCCATTTCATTTATTGCTACAGACACTTGATGAGCCTCATCACGTTGATTGTCAGAGGAGACCCTTGACCCCTCTGAATCGCGATGTACCTCTTCAGACGCACCTTTTACTTCTATAGCAGTAGTCGAAACATCTCTCACAACGTTTCTTATTTTCAATACAAAAATATTAAAGCCTTTAGCTAAACGTGCTATTTCTTCCGAACCATTTTCATCGATTTTAGTAGTAAGGTCGCCCTCACCTTCACCAAGTTCTTCGAATGCCACCGCCATTTTATCAAGTGGTTTAACCAAACTATTAGCTAACATTATACTAATCGCTATAAAGACTAATGAAATAACGCCAAAAGTCATGATCATGTAATCTCGTGAGCTGTTCAAACCTGCGTATAACTCTTTTGTTGGTACTTCAGCAATAACGTACCAACCTAGAGTAGGAATATAGCTTGACGCGATGAGTAAATCGGTAGTTGACTGGAAAGCAAAGTCTTTCTTATTGATTAAGCTTACGGAATCGATCTCAGGGTATAAATCCTTGATCATCGCCTTCTCATTCAGGCTTTGATCGTTATGTACTTTCACTCTACCTGAGCTATCGACTAAGTAAACAAAACCTGTCTGCTCAATTTGAAAACTATTTAAATACGTCACCATTTCTTTAAAAGATTTAGAGACACCAGCAGCACCTTGACCATTTAATTGTTGATAGTTTACAAAAATATCAACATCGCCTTCACTACCATAATACACACTCGCAGACTCAGCTTTTCCACTGTCTTTAAACTGAAAAAACCAAGAATCTCTATCTGGTAATAATGTTCTTAGAAAACCATCTTGGTTCCAATATTTAGCCGTTTCTCTATGTACAAAAGAAGCATTAGTAAAGCCATTATCATTGGCTAGATTTCCTAAATACTCAATTAGATTTTGTTCACCAGACTCACTTTGCCCCTGTTCAAACCAATCTAATATCATTACGTTGTTAGCAATAGACCTTGTTACCACTTCCATACGTAAAATTTCGCTATCTACCGCGTTTCTTACTCGCAAAACTAAGTTAGGCAAATCTGATTGTTCTAAGCGAGTCACGAGTAGTTCTTTGGTCTTCACTTGACCAACAAACGCAACAACACTAGTTGAAACAACCACTGCTAAAAGCATTGCGATTATTAGTTTATTTTTAATTGATAACTTGGAGAAAAAATTCATTCTATTATCCTGTCGATTCATAGACACTACCTTTATCTAGTAATTTTTTCTTATTAGTTGATTAACTACCCAGAAAAAAATACCAATGCTTAATACATAGTATATCGGCAGCACATAAGTAAAGTTTAAAAGATAAATTGCTTTATTTTATTAATCAGATGACCTAAAACTGCAAACAATAAAAAAACGCCTCACAATGAAGGCGTTTAATGTTTGGCACACATTAGAATTTGATTGAACTCATTAATAGTACTTATGTTATTCAAAAGGGCTAGGGTCACCTGCTCCTAACCTAATTACGGTTGGTGTATCGTCACTAAAATCTATAACTGTTGTTGGTTGTTCACCCAAATAGCCGCCATTTAAGATAAGATCCACCATATTTTCTAATTTATCGCGAATTTCATCCGGATCAGACTCTGCAACATCGCTTTTAGGCAAAATCAAACTGGTAGACATTAGCGGCTCACCTAACGCTTCAAGTAAATCAAGTGCGATCTTATTATCTGGTACTCGAATACCAATGGTTTTTCTTTTTGCATTCATCAACCGACGAGGAACTTCTTTAGTTCCTTTAAAAATAAAGGTGTACGCTCCCGGGGTATTGTTTTTCAGTAAACGAAATGCGGTGTTATCTACTCGTGCGTAAATAGACAATTCAGAAAGGTCTCTACAAAGCAGAGTAAAATTGTGCTTATCGTCCAATTTACGTATACGACAAATAGTATCCAATGCCTTTTTATTCTCTAATTGACAACCTAGTGCGTAGCCTGAATCTGTTGGATAAACAACGACACCACCATTACGAATAATAGCAACCGCCTGATTAATCAGTCTCGCTTGTGGGTTTTCCGGATGCACATAAAAAAATTGACTCATAATAATTCCTCACTACCGAATACTATCGGTACTTAAAGTGGGAGCTAACCCCCAGTCTTGCCAAATAGGTTCTACACCAGCAGGCAACCATAAGTTGCGTCCTAGCTCTGTCCATGGTGATGGATAATGAAAGTCCGAGCCTTGAGAGGCTAATAGATTGTATTGTATAGCATAATCTGCCAAGTTTCGTCTTTCTTGTTGACTTTGCTGAGGAAGTGCAACTTCAATGCCTATCCCCCCAGCGTCACTGAAGGCCGAAATAAGTCGTTTTATCCACTTAGCTGTCAATTGATAACGGCCAGGATGCGCCAAAACAGCTTTACCACCCGCCGCATGTATTGCGCGTACTGCTTGAGCAATAGAACACCAATTCGGCGGAACATAACCTGGTTTATCTCTAGTTAAATATTTTTTAAACACCTGTTGCATCGTTTTAGCGTAACCGTTATCGACAAGCCACTTGGCAAAATGAGATCGAGTTATCGGTGCTCCATCAGCTATCACTTGTACTTCTGCAAGAATCGACGCTTTAGTCACTTTCGCTAACCGTTGAGCTATGAGTTCTGAGCGAGCAATTCGGCGCTGCTTTTGTTCTTCGATAAGTGTAAGCAACTCAGCATTATTAACATCTACGTTTAATCCAACAATATGAATATCTTTATTTTGCCATACCGTTGACAGTTCAATGCCACTAATTAATTTTATATCAAGTTCATTGGTTTGAATATACTCATTAGCCGTTAAATATCCAGCCATTGTGTCGTGGTCAGTTATAGCTAACACATTGATATTAAAATCAATCGCCCTATCTACTAATTGCTTCGCAGACAAACGTCCATCTGACGCTGTAGTGTGGCAGTGAAGATCTATTTTCATTTATTACTTGACTTTTTCTCTCAGTACTAGCTTACTAGTACATAATTTCAAACAGGAGTAAGTCACCTATGTTACAAGAATCTATCAAAAAACCTAGCGATAAAAGCAAACTAGCTCTGTGTTGGTGGCGTATTGATTCTGAAACTAGGTGGGTTAACGAAACTGTTTAATGGACAGAATCGAATTCAAAACCCGCTTATTTCAGCGGGTTTTTTTATGTTTTTAATATTGTTACACCAGTTGATATTTTTACCAATAAGAAGTAATTAGCGTTTGGTTTGAACAATTTTTCAGCAATCAAGTGTGATCAAAGCAATCTGATTTCATTAAAGATTGGGGTTAGTAAACCTTTATGAGAGTATAAACATCGACGCTGTGGTTTAAAGTATGCTGTATTATTTAGAGGATGTCTTAATGAATAAGGCGATTGAAATTAAAAAGAAAGGCCAATTAGAAGTTATCTCGCAGACTGTCCCTTACAGTGAAGATCCGACTCGCATTTTTCAGGTTTTGTGTGCAGATAAAACTAATAGCTTACTGCTTGAATCAGCGGATGTTGATTCTAAAGAAGATTTAAAAAGTATGCTGTTAATTGACGCAGCAGTTAGAATCGTATGTAACGGGCATACCGTAGAAATGCAGCCATTAACAGAAAATGGTCACCATGCAATTAAGCGTATTCAATCACAATTGTCCCACAACATCATCAATGAGTATCAAAACGGCAATCTGGTTTTAATTTTTCCTCAGCCCGATACTGAAATCGATGAAGATAGCAGACTAAGAGAAGCGTCTTCTTTTGATGCGTTGAGAATAATTCGTCACAGCTTTGATATTGAAAATAAAAATAAATTTGCACTTTTTATCGGGGGATTATTTTCCTACGATTTAGTGGCAAACTTTGAACCATTAGGTAAAGCAGACACCACAACAAACTGCCCAGATTACGTATTTTACCTAGCTGAAACACTGATGATTATCGATCATCAACAGAAAACATGCTCGGTTCAAGGCTCCGTATTTGATGCCACACAGCAAACCACTCAGCAGGTTACTCAGCGTTTGCAAGAAATAGTCAGTCACAGTACCGACCCAGCACCACTACGCGATACCGTAAAATTAAAAAACTGCCAAGCGACACCAAGTGTTACGGACCAAGATTTTTGCCAAATTGTTCGCGACTTAAAACAATTTGTCGTTAAAGGTGACGTTTTTCAAGTGGTTCCATCGCGCCGATTCTCTTTGCCTTGTCCTTCACCACTCAACGCCTATAAAGGCTTGAAAAAAAGTAACCCAAGCCCGTATATGTTTTATATGCATGATGAGTTGTTTACTCTATTCGGTGCCTCGCCAGAAAGTGCGCTCAAATACAGCACGACAACCAATCAAGTTGAGATTTATCCAATTGCAGGTACTCGTCAACGCGGTAAAAACCGAGACGGTTCGATTAATCTCGATTTAGATGGTCGTATTGAATTAGAACTACGCAGTGATATGAAGGAAAACGCCGAACATATGATGCTGGTTGATCTAGCACGAAACGATGTGGCCAGAATCAGTACTGCAGGCACACGCCACGTAGCAGATTTGCTCAAAGTTGACAGATATAGCCATGTAATGCACCTCGTCTCCCGCGTCGTCGGCCAACTTAGAACCGATTTAGACGCACTGCACGCTTATCAGGCTAGCATGAATATGGGCACATTGACTGGTGCGCCTAAGATCCGAGCCATGCAACTAATACGCGATGTTGAAAAAACTCGACGAGGCAGTTATGGCGGTGCGGTCGGCTATTTAACCGGCGAAGGTGATTTAGATACTTGTATCGTAATTCGTTCTGCTTATGTAGAAAATGGCATCGCTCAAGTACAAGCTGGAGCAGGTGTGGTTTACGATTCCGATCCGCAAGCAGAAACAGATGAAACGCGTGGCAAAGCTCAAGCCGTGATTTCCGCCATTCAACATGCGCATCAGGAGTAAGGCCCATGGCAAATTTAGTATTTATCGATAATTTTGATTCCTTTACTTACAACTTAGTCGATCAGTTTCGTTCGTTAGGGCACGCTGTCACCATCTACCGCAACAATATAGCGGCAACAAAAATTGAAGTGGCGATTAACCAATTAGACAATCCTGTAATCATTTTGTCTCCAGGACCGGGAACGCCTTCTGAAGCGGGCTGTATGCCTGAATTATTACAGCGAGTAAAAGGTGAAGTGCCAATTATTGGTATTTGTTTAGGTCATCAAGCCATTGTAGAAGCCTATGGTGGCACGGTGGAAGGTGCCGGTGAAATCATTCATGGCAAGGTTTCCATGATGGAACATCAAAACCATACCGTTTATCAAGGATTGCCATCACCTCTAGCCATTGCGCGTTATCATTCGCTCGTTGCAACCGCAGTACCGGAAAGTTTAACAATTACCGCAGAGGTTGATGGATTAGTCATGTCGGTAGTCAACGAGCAAGACAAAGTTTGTGGTTATCAATTCCATCCTGAATCGATTATGACGACTAATGGTGCCACTCTGCTAGCCAATACAATTGAATGGGCATTGAGTGACAAGCAAAGCTAAACTCATTACTAAACTAACATCATAATAAAAAAGCACACCGTCTCAGTCGATAGGCCGTTAGCTTAAATGGATTTAAATACAGAATTTGGACAGAAAACTATGCAAAACAATCAAACCGTACAAGACATTATAAATAAACTCTATGATCAAGTTTCGCTAACACAACCGGAGAGCCAACAACTATTCGATACCATTATTAAAGGCGACATGGATCCAATATTGTTAGCTGCAGTACTCACTGCTCTAAAAATTAAAGGCGAAACACCCGATGAAATAGCGGGAGCAGCAACAGCGTTACTTGCTAACGCCAACCCTTTTCCTCGTTTAGATTACGATTTTGCCGACATTGTAGGAACTGGTGGAGATGGCTCTAACACCATCAATATTTCAACCACGGCCGCATTCGTAGCAGCCGGTTGTGGTGTTAAAGTCGCTAAACACGGCAACCGTGGTGTGTCTAGTAAATCCGGCTCATCCGATTTGCTCGACTCGTTCGGTATTAATTTAGCCATGAGTGCAGCAGATACCGCCAAAGCAATCGACGATTTAGGTGTAGCATTTCTATTTGCACCACAGTATCACGGTGGTGTTCGCCATGCGATGCCGGTAAGACAAGCAATGAAAACTCGCACGATTTTTAATATTTTAGGGCCGTTGATTAACCCTGCGAGACCCAATATTCAATTGATGGGTGTGTATGATGCATCATTAGTCAGACCAATCGCAGAAACGCTCGCAAAAATGGGCTTAGAACGTGCCGCAGTCGTTCATGGAAGTGGACTAGATGAAGTCGCGATACATGGGGAAACCATGGTGGCGGAAATCAAACAGGGCACTATTAGCGAATACACTCTTTCTCCTGCAGATTTTGGCGTAAACTCACACCCATTAGAAGCGATTAAAGGTGGAGAGCCTACCGAAAATCGTGCCATTATTACCGATATTTTGACCGGTAAAGGAACGGAAGCCCAAATCTCAGCTGTTGCTGTCAATGTCGCTTTATTACTCCGCTTGTTTGGCCAAGAAGACTTAAAAGCCAATACCAAACAGGCCATCGAAGTGATGAATTCAGGAAAAGCGTATCAACTTGTTACTCAACTGGCGCAAAGAGGCTAATCATGTCAGAACACATCACTAAGCAAAACCGCGACATGGCGGAAGTGTTAGCAAAAATAGTGAAAGATAAACGTATTTGGCTAGAAAAGAGAAAGCAATCTCAACCATTAGAGAGCTTTAAAGATCAACTAGAACCAACTGATCGTAGCTTTTATGATGCACTATCGAATCCAAAAAGTGCGTTTATCCTCGAATGTAAAAAAGCGTCACCTTCAAAAGGATTGATTAGAGACGATTTCGATCTAGACTATATCGCTTCTGTATATGGTAATCACGCCAGTGCTATCTCTGTGCTGACTGACGAAAAGTATTTTCAGGGTAATTTCGATTTTCTGCCTCAAGTAAGAGATCAGGTCAGTCAACCTGTATTGTGCAAAGATTTTATGGTAGACACTTACCAAGTCTACCTTGCTCGTTACTATAAAGCCGATGCCATCTTATTAATGCTGTCCGTATTAACTGATGAAGAATATATCCAACTGGCTGACGTCGCGCACTCGCTTGGACTTGGTATCCTCACCGAAACCAGTAACGAACAAGAAGTTGCTCGTGCTATCGCTTTGAAAGCCAAAGTTGTCGGCATTAATAATCGCAACCTTCGTGACTTATCAACCGATTTATCTAGGACAAAACAACTGGCACCTTTGCTCCCTAAAGGAACCACTATCATTTCCGAGTCTGGCATCTACACTAACCAGCAAGTGAGAGATCTAAGGCCATATGCTTCTGGTTTTTTAATTGGCAGCTCTCTTATGGCAGAAGAAAACTTAGAGCTCGCGGTACGAAAAGTCGTGATTGGCGATAACAAAGTTTGCGGATTAACTCGCGCTGATGATGCTGACCTTGCTTATCAATCTGGCGCAGTGTATGGCGGATTAATATTTGCAGAAAAATCCAAGCGTAAAGTCGATAGTCAAACAGCCCAACAAATCATGACAGGCGCACCGCTAAACTATGTTGGTGTATTTCAAAATCAGGCACTAGAACACGTTGCCGACATAGCAAATAATTTAAAATTGCATGCGGTTCAGTTACATGGCAATGAAGATCAACGCTATATAACTGAGTTAAAGGAAAAATTATCCAATGACTGCGTTATTTGGAAAGCGTATGGTGTAACCGATTCTATACCACAACTCATTCAAAACGATGTATCGCGCCACTTACTTGATAGTAAAGTAGGCGACCAATCTGGTGGTACAGGACAACGTTTTGACTGGTCACTGCTTAACACAACCAGTAACATCATGCTAGCAGGCGGCCTTTCTCCACAAAACATTAAGCAAGCCGCTGCTCTTGGTTGCCTTGGACTGGACTTAAATTCTGGAGTCGAATCATCACCAGGAATAAAAGATCCAACCTTACTAAAACAAGCGTTTGCAGAAATTAAAGATTTTTAAGAATTTAAGGGAATTATCATGGCTAAATTAGATGCCTACTTTGGTGAATTCGGTGGACAATACGTACCACAGATACTCGTACCAGCATTGGACCAATTAGAAGACGAATTCATCAAAGCACAACAAGATCCTGAATTTCAGGCTGAATTTATGACGTTACTGCAAGAGTATGCAGGGCGTCCAACCGCGTTGACATTAACTCGTAACTTAACTAAAGGGACAAAAAGTAAGTTATATCTTAAACGTGAAGACTTACTGCACGGCGGCGCGCACAAAACCAACCAAGTACTCGGGCAAGCTTTATTAGCCAAGCGCATGGGTAAAAAAGAAGTCATCGCAGAAACAGGAGCCGGTCAACATGGTGTGGCAACTGCATTAGCTTGCGCATTACTCGACTTAAAATGCCGAGTTTACATGGGTGCTAAAGACGTAGAACGTCAAAGCCCTAACGTCTTCCGAATGAAATTAATGGGCGCAGAAGTGATTCCAGTTCATTCTGGTTCCTCAACACTCAAAGATGCGTGTAATGAAGCACTACGCGACTGGTCTGCCACCTATGAAGAGGCACACTATTTACTCGGTACTGCTGCCGGACCTCACCCTTTCCCAACCATTGTTCGAGAATTCCAACACATGATTGGTGAAGAAACCAAAAATCAGATTCTTGCTCGTGAAGGCCGTCTACCAGATGCGGTTATTGCCTGCGTGGGTGGCGGCTCAAATGCTATTGGTATGTTTGCCGACTTCATCGAAGAAACCGACGTAAAACTGATTGGCGTAGAACCCGCCGGTAAAGGTATCGACACTCCACAACATGGCGCGCCACTGAAACACGGTAAAACCGGCATCTATTTCGGTATGAAATCGCCACTAATGCAAAATGTGGATGGCCAAGTAGAAGAATCGTATTCAGTTTCAGCGGGGTTAGATTTCCCATCGGTAGGGCCACAGCATGCACATCTACACTCAATTGGCCGTGCAGAGTACGATTCTGTTACCGATGATGAAGCATTAGAAGCTTTTCAGGAACTCGCTCGTAGTGAAGGCATTATTCCTGCTCTAGAATCGGCTCATGCTCTTGCACATGCTTTGAAGATGGTAAGAAATAATCCAGATAAAGAGCAGCTTCTAGTGGTAAACCTCTCTGGTCGTGGTGATAAAGACATCTTCACTGTTCACGATATTTTAAACTCAAAAGGAGCGCTATAATGGATCGCTATCAAACTCTTTTTCAGCGTTTAGCAGACAATAACCAAGGCGCCTTTGTTCCATTCGTTACCGTAGGCGATCCAAACCCTGAACTGTCGTTAAAAATAATGGAAACCTTAGTTGAATCGGGTGCTGATGCTCTAGAGTTAGGCATTCCATTTTCTGATCCTCTGGCGGATGGTCCAACGATTCAAGCCGCTAACATGCGAGCACTTGAGTCCAATACCACACCAAGTATATGCTTTGAGTTAATAGGAAAGATTCGAGAAAAACACCCTCAACTTCCGATTGGTTTGTTAATGTATGCTAACCTAGTGTTCGCACGTGGTATTGACCGTTTTTATCAAGACTGCGCAGAGGCAGGAATCGATTCCGTTCTTATCGCCGATGTACCGACCAACGAAAGTGCCGAATTTATTAGTGCGGCAAAAAAACATTCAATCGACCCTATTTTTATTGCGCCTCCAACAGCCAGTGACGAAACATTAAAATCGGTTGCCGAACTAGGGGGTGGCTACACTTACCTGTTATCACGTTCAGGTGTAACGGGGACGGAAACCAAAGCCAATATGCCGGTTAGCCATTTAATGCAACGTCTTAACCAATACGACGCTCCACCTGCTTTACTCGGTTTTGGTATTTCTCAACCAGAACAAGTAAAAGAAGCCATTAGCGCCGGTGCCGCTGGTGCTATCTCTGGTTCAGCAGTGGTTAAAATCATCGAGAACAATCTTGATGACTCGCAGAAAATGCTCGCTGAATTAGCTGATTTTGTTAAACCAATGAAAGCGGCAACATTACCAAGCTAAACGTTGTATGTGCAAATACTCTGACTGTTTAAATCAGATATTATCGACAAAAATGACCGCACAGGCGGTCATTTTTGTATCCAGATTTAACTCAGCTATTTAGCATTGACGTTAAATTGGGTAGACTGTGGGCTATCTTAATAGGACACCATAGTATTTTATGAAACAACTTATTGATTTTATTCCATTAATTATATTTTTCGCACTCTATAAGATGTATGACATCTACGTAGCAACGGGCGCACTAATTGTTGCTACTGCCGTACAAATTGTACTAACTTATTGTATTTATAAGAAAGTAGAGAAAATGCAATTAGTCACTTTTGTTATTGTGGCGGTTTTTGGCGGTATGACTCTGTTTTTCCATGATGATAATTTTATTAAATGGAAGGTCACCATTGTTTATGCGTTATTCGCACTAGGCTTACTCATTACTCACTTAATCGGTAAACCAGTAATCAAAGGGATGCTAGGAAAAGAAATAACCTTACCTGATACGGTTTGGAATAAAATTAACTGGGCTTGGGTTGCTTTTTTTACCATCTGTGCATTAGTAAATATTTATGTCGCATTCAGTTTACCACTAGATGTTTGGGTGAACTTTAAAGTCTTCGGGTTACTCGCAGCCACGTTTGGCTTCACCTTACTTACTGGGTTTTATATTTATAAACACCTTCCAAAAGAACAATCAAAATAAAGGTATTCCTGGCACATGCGGTTAATAACCCCTATGTCAGGATTATTTTCGGAATTTGTAAATGAGCAATAACTTAAATACCGCCCCTAAAGGGCAAATGCTACTTCGTACACTGGCTATGCCTGCTGATACTAATGCTAACGGTGACATCTTTGGTGGTTGGATAATGTCTCAACTCGACCTTGCCGGTGCGATCTTAGCAAAAGAAATTTCATGCGGAAGAGTAGTTACAGTTTCAGTATCCAGTATTACTTTTAAACAACCGGTTAGAGTTGGTGACGTAGTATGTTGCCATGGAGAATGCACCAAAATTGGACGCACATCGATGTCGGTTAATTTAGAAGTATGGGTTAAACCGGTAAGTGTTGACGGTGTGGGTGAACGTTATCAGGTTTGTGAAGCCACATTTAATTATGTTGCCATCGACAGTAATGGAAAACCAAGGCCTATAAAAGCCAATCGTCAATAAGCTACAATATTAGTGAACTAACTAACCACTAAACTGACCAATAGTGAACGAGCGCGATAATAAAATATAAGTATTGATTCACATTGTTTCGCTTTGCTTACACATTTAGTTAAAGTATTTAGTAGACTCGAGTTAACTCGTTGAAAAAGGAAGTAATTCACCATGTGGTATGTCATATTTTCTCAAGATGTTAAAGACTCTTTAGCAGCAAGATTATCGGTACGGGACAAGCATCTCGCACGATTGCAAGCACTTCGTGATGAAGGCCGGTTATTGACCGCTGGGCCAATGCCAGCTATTGACGCTGATAACCCTGGCGAAGCCGGCTTTACTGGCTCAACGGTTATCGCTGAATTCAATTCATTAAGTGCAGCGAAACAATGGGCGGATGCTGATCCTTATATTGAAGCCGGTGTCTATCAGCAGGTTATTGTTAAGCCTTTCAAGAAAGTATTTTGACTATGAAAAAACCGATTTTAAAGCTTGCTGCTAGCGCTTTACTCTTACTCATTGTGGCTGGCTGTTCGTCCAGTGGTGATAAAGAGCGTCAAATTGAAGCGATTGCCTCACACAGAGCCACTATTCTGTCAAATAGTTTGCCTATTGAACATGGTCCGTTGACTATCATGCAAGCTAAAGCGAACGGTCATATTGTCGAATTAATGATGCTATACAATGACGATGGCACTATTTCACCACAACAATTGATGGACAACAGTGTTCGTTATTACTGTACCAATACCGATGTTGAAGGCAATTTGCAACATGGCGTTGTTTACAATCTAAAAATGCGTAGTCCACGAGGTCAATTATTAATTGACCAAGTTGTCTCATTAGAAACCTGCGAATTACTTAATAAAAAAAACGTCGAGAACAAATAAATTAACTCAATTATTCAACTTTTAAATGGGCATTTTACGATGCCCATTTTTTATTTCATTTTTTTTACCGTATCGTGAACGAAAAATAGTAAAGTTCTGGTCTATGTAGCTAGAATATAAAAGAGATAAGTTCCCTACTACCTTTTTCTCATTAAGTTTTTTCAATTAAGCTATATAAAAGGGCTCCAATGAATAAAATAAGATTATTTTTAGCCGCGACACTTGCCTGTACTAGCAGCTACGCACAGACATCTTGGCAAAAAATCGAAGAGACAGCCAAAGATCAAGACGTCTATTTTCATGCTTGGGGTGGAAGCCCTGAAATTAATGCTTATTTAAAGTGGACTGCAAAAGAACTTAAAAGCCGTTATGGCATCAATTTTAATCACGTTAAAGTCACTGATATTTCCAAAACCACCTCATTATTACTTGCCGAAAAAACAGCAAATAAGAACGATCAAGGCAGTGTTGATATGGTTTGGATCAACGGTGAAAACTTCAAATCAATGAAAAATAATGGTTTACTGTACGGTCCGTTCACTCAGTCCTTACCTAACTGGGAATTTGTTGATAAGTCACTGCCTATCGATAATGACTTCTCCGAGCCAACCAATGGCCTAGAAGCGCCTTGGGGTGTTGGTCAATTAGTGTTTATACATGACACTAAAACACTAAATAACCCGCCACAATCATTCGATGAATTACTGAGTTATAGTCAGGCCTATCCAAACCGAATAAGCTATCCTAAACCACCAGAATTTCATGGAACCAGCTTCCTCAAAGCGCTGCTGATTGAATTAACCAATGGCGATCCAACGCTTTACTTACCAGTAAACGATGCGGACTTTGAGTTGATCACTAAACCATTATGGCAGTATCTAGATCAGTTACACCAAAACGCGTGGCGTGACGGGCAACAATTTCCCGCAGGCTCCTCTGAAACCATTCAGTTATTAGATGACAGACAGATTGACCTTGCTATCACCTTTAACCCTAACTCGGTATTTTCGGCTCAACATAACGGTACGCTTGCCGAAACCACCACCGCCTATGCGATGAACAATGGCGCTTTGTCTAATATCCATTTCCTAGCAATTCCATGGAACGCAAGCGCTAAAGAAGCCGCGCTGGTTGCCATCAATTTTTTACTCAGTCCAGAAGCACAATCGCGTAAAGGCGATCTGAATATATGGGGGGATCCTTCGGTGTTATCGAACCAATATTTAACTGGCAGCGCCAAAAAAACCCAATTATTCAAGTCCATTGCCGAACCTCACCCGAGTTGGCAAACCGCACTTGAAGCAGCATGGCTTGAACGGTACGGAAACTAATCACAGTTATGTTACGTCCCTTATATATATTTGTTATTCTCACTTGTATTGCCCCTACTATACCTGGTGTATTAGGGGTAGTTTTATCTGCATTAAGTTACATTCCCCCTCTGGGACTTAGCCAGTTTTCGCTACAAGGATTTGCGGATGTATTTACTTGGAGTGGCGTCACCAAATCCATTTCATTGACGATTTTCACTTCACTCGTGAGCAGTTATCTCGCGTGCTTTCTCACATTTTGTATTCTACAAACAACATGGAATAGTCGTTATTGGAAATGGGTTAGCAAAAGTTTATCACCATTACTAGCGGTACCACACATCGCCTTCGCAATCGGTTTTGCTTTTTTGTTTTCTCCAACAGGGTTATTTGCTCGTATTTTCTCCCCTATTCTCGATTCAGACTATTTCTCTATATTAGTTAACGACCAATATGGCATTGGTTTAACCATCGCTTTAGCTTTCAAAGAGCTGCCTTTTTTACTGTTGATGAGCATTCCTATTACTCAGCAGTTAAAGCTTGAACAATCATACAAAGTTGCAACCAGCCTTGGTTATTCTCAAGCACAGTTCTGGTGGAAATGTGTACTGCCACAATGGCTATCCAAAATCCGTTTTCCTTTATTATCCATCATCGCTTATAGCGTATCGGTTGTGGATATGAGCTTAATTTTAGGTCCAACAAACCCACCCACTTTCGCAGTATTAGTTTGGCAGTGGTTTTCTGAACCAGACCTAACTCTATTTCCTCGGGCAGCGGCAGGTGCAGTAATACTGTTTGTTATTTGTAGCTTGTTAGTATTAATGACCAAATTAATTGAACAATTAATTGTGCACAAAAAACGCACTTGGCAAATATCCGGTCGCTACGGTGTCACGTTACATGGCGTGAAGTTTTTTATTGGTTTGTTGATTATTAACCTTTGCTTGCTGCCAATTACACTTCTTTGGTCGGTTGCACAACGGTGGCGTTTCCCAGATTTACTGCCTTCTACATTTAGTGTCCGTTTTTGGCAACAAGAGTGGGACAGCATTATCCCGACCATTAGCACCAGTCTAATTATCGCTACCATTTCAGCTTTTTCCGCCTTGATATTAGCTTTAATTGCCCATGAATATAAAATCAAACATTCGTTGCGTATACCCAATCTGGTGATTGCTATCCCAATGTTGGTGCCTCAGCTCTCCTTGCTGTTTGGTCTCCAAGTTACCACTTTATATCTCAATTCATCATTGACTTTATTTTGGGTTATTTGGTCACATGTATTTTTTGCTTTTCCCTACGTCTACTTAGCACTCGATGGTCCGTGGCGCAGTTACAATCAAGGCTACACTGATACAGCATTAAGCCTTGGCAAACCCCCCTTGCATGTTTGGTTTAAAATAAAAATGCCGATTTTATTCCCTGCTATCACGTTTGCTTGGGCTGTGGGTGCAAGTGTTAGCCTTGCTCAGTACCTACCAACGCTGATGTTAGGAGCAGGTAGAGTCGTAACCATAACAACTGAAGCAGTTGCACTTAGCAGTGGCTATGATAGACGAGTAACTGCTATTTATGCATTGTGGCAAGCTCTACTCCCTCTCCTCTTTTTTACTTTTGCTTTTGTCATAAATCGCTTACAAAAAAAGCCGATGACACCAATTAGGAAACTTACAATTAATGAGCCTTTGTCTAAAAAAACTCACCATTTATAACAATAAGAAAGTGGCGCTGTTTAATCCTCTTTGCTTAGAAGTTAAGCCAGGACAAGTACTCAGCTTGATGGGCCCAAGTGGCTGTGGAAAATCTACTCTATTAAGCGTAATAGCGGGCCACCTGGGCGATGATTTCTCTTTTGAAGGTGAGTTTACGCTAAACAATATCGCCATAAGCGAATTGCCAGCTCATCGTCGAGAAGTCGGTATTCTTTTTCAAGACGATCTGCTTTTTCCTCATTTATCTGTTTGGGAAAATTTAGCGTTTGCTTTACCTAATAATGTAAAACCGGAACAAAGACATGCAGAAGCTCTAATAGCACTAGAAAAAGTACAGTTATCTGCTCTTGCTGACTCCATGCCGGAACAAGTTTCAGGCGGACAACGAGCCAGAATAAGCTTAGTGCGCATGTTACTTGCAAAGCCGAAGTTAGTGTTACTCGATGAACCGTTCAGCAAACTGGATAAAACGCTACGTGAACAATTTAGAGATTGGGTATTTCAGCAATTATCAGATGCACAAGTCCCTGCTTTAATGGTGACCCATGATGACTCTGATATTCCTTCTAACAGTGAACGATTAGGTTGGCCATGGAGTGATAAAGCATGCTAGATAGATTCAGTATTAAAATAATCAAAAAGCCGTTAGAACGATCCGCTGTAGTACTAAATAAGTTCAATATCACCGCTAATCAAACGACTCTATTTGGCTTTTTTCTAGGCTGCTTAGCATTACCTAGCCTAGCGTTTCAGCAATATGACTTAGCTCTGTTATTTATCGTGCTTAATCGCATCTGTGATGGCTTAGATGGTTCACTTGCTCGGATACAAGGTATTTCCGATTCAGGTGGATTTTTAGATATTAGTTTAGATTTTTTGTTTTATTCACTGATCCCATTTGGATTTATACTGGCTGATCCGCAACAAAATTCCTTAGCTGGCGCATTGCTTATCTTCTCTTTTATAGGCACAGGCTCTAGCTTTTTAGCCTTTGCAGTGATGGCGGGTAAACGAGATATTGAAAGTCCAGTTTATAAAAACAAATCCTTGTACTACATGACCGGTTTAACCGAAGGAACCGAAACTATTGCCTGTTTTGTTTTATTCTGCTTGTTTCATGACAATTTCTCAACCATTGCGTATATATATAGCGCCTTATGTTGGATAACCACAACAAACAGAATATGGGCCGGTTTTACCACTTTAAAAGACCATGAACAGCGTGAGTCTCAGCAGCAAAAACGTTCAGTAAAACAAGAAGAGTTAAATCAAAACTAGCGAATAAACAGTAGAGTCATTCCAATGAAATGCGACACGGTCGTTAAAAACAAGATAAAGACACGGTCGCATTGTTGGCTAGCTATTTAAATACCAACGCTTTCAGACTCGACTTTTCATCTACATCGGCAAATTCAGGTGGATTATCTAGTCTTGTTTGAAATTGAAACTGAGGTGCTTCTTGTTGCATACTTTCAATTAAAAACTCAGGCGTTACAGATGGTGAATTAACACATGCTAACACTTCACCTTCTTTGTTAAGCAATTCCGGCAGTTTTCGTAAAATCCTTTTATAATCTTTACTCAGAGCAAAACTGCCTTTTTGAAAAGACGGCGGGTCAATCACTATTAAATCATAAGGGCCATTTTTTCTTATTTTCCCCCAAGATTTAAAAATATCATAACCTAAAAAGCTTACTTTACTTACATCATGTCCATTTAAGCGATGATTTTCCCTGCCTTTACTTAATGATGCTTTCGCCATGTCTACATTAACCACACTTTCGGCACCGCCTTCAATTGCCGCCACCGAAAATCCACAGGTATAAGCAAATAAATTTAAAACTCGCTTGCCTTGCGCTCGTTGCTGTACCCATTGTCGTCCATATCTCATATCAAGAAACAGACCCGAGTTTTGGTTTCTACCTAAATCCATTTTGAATTTAAGGCCATTTTCAAGTACAACCGGATGAACATCCAACTCACCAACAATAACTTCCGCTGGAGCACCATCCTGATAACGATGTTGTAAGACAATAGTTCGGCCATTTTTTTCTTGCCAACTCTGATGATTAGAGATTTGAACCAACCCACTCCTTAGTGCCTGCAAAAAAGCAGAAGAATCCGGTTTAAACAAACCCACAATTAGTTGACCCGACACCCAATCACAAGTGAGTTGTTCAAGACCTGGCCACATTTGTCCTCTGCCATGAAACAACCGACGAACCTCATCTGGTGCGTGAGCTATTTCATCTAATAAGTGTGCAAAAAATACCGTTAAACTATCTGTTTTCATATTCTATTTTACTCTTGGCCAAGGTAGCTCCCAAGGATGTTCCCATTGGCGTAACGCCTGTTTCATTTCTTCTGTCTGCCATTTTATGCCCAGATCTGGTTGAGCCGTTATACGATAGTTCTTGCCAGCGTATTCAAAACAAATCGCAAAGGCATGTAAATAGCCCCTATCGCTTTTTGATGATAAATTATAAATCGAATCTCCAACAATACCCGAGCCAATAGACTTGAGTGCTACTCTGATCTGATGTGTTTTCCCAGTGTACGGTTTGCATAAAAACAACCGCTCCCCTGAATCGCCAGCAAAAGAAAAAAACTGTGTAATAGCGGGGTTATCTTGGCTTGCCATCAACTTCCAGCTCGCTCGGCGAGATCGTTGCATATCTCCGCGAATGACACCTTGTTTTTTCTTCGGTTTTTTACTGCCGATAGCAAGATAGTACTTTTCAACCAAACGATGGGCAAACGCCTCAGACAAATCCCGTGCTGCATGTTTGTTTCTGGCTAAAAGTAAAATACCAGAAGTCATTTTATCTAAACGGTGAACCAGATATAACTGGCTGTCATGAGTGACTTTAGCCACCTCTTGCAACAGCATAGTATCGCCGTCATCTTTATGTACACTGACATTAGGATGCTTGTTAATTACAACAAAATCGTCTTCTACGCGAAGAATATCAAACATAACGACACTCCATACAACAATACGGTTCTATCACGTATTGGCTTTTTCTTTAGGTCAATTAATACAACCAAACTGGCGCACTCTAGCGGTATAAACGAATAAGGCTCTGCAATAAACAGAGCCTATTAAAATGTAATAAGTTAACGATATAACCAACCGAAAAGCGAACATTCAATCACTGCTCATAAAACAACTAGGCGAAAAATACTAATAACATAAAGACAGGACATACAACACGCACATACCAAGGCCATATTTTCCAGAATAGTCCTTGCTCAACTTCTGGGTTGCCTTGCTTTATTTCTTGCAATACTTGGTCACGCTTCCATATCCATCCAACTAATAATGCCCAACACAAACCTAAAATTGGTTGGCCATAAACAGTCGAAATCTCTATCACCAAGCCAAACATGCTAGCAAAATTAAACACAATTATAGCGGAGAAAGCCGTTATTAAACCACCGATCCATAAAACAGCAAATGCTCTGGTTTGTTTAAGCTCTTCAATTGCACTAGAAACGGGCACCTCTAACAGGGAAATTGAAGAAGTGAGCGCAGCAATCATCATGAGCAAGAAAAACACTAAACTAACCAACAGACCAACCGAACCCATGGTATCAAACAGTGCTGGCAGTACAGTAAATACTAGTGTGTCGGAACTCAGTAGTTCTCCAGCAGCAGAAAATATTTCTACGCCATGTTCTTTTGCTACAAACATCGCAGGTAATATAAGCAAGCCGGCACCAACCGCTACACCTGTATCAATCGCAGCAACTTGCGCGGCAGTTTTAGGAATATTGACGTTTTTAGGCAAATACGAGCCGTAAACCATGATTGAACCGACGCCTAATGACAACGAGAAAAAGGCTTGCCCCATCGCACTCACCAGTAGTTGTGGAGAAAAATGTGACAAATCAGGAACAAAATACATTTTAAGGCCTTCCGAAGCGCCTTTTTGAGTAAGAATATAAATGATGAGAACAGCAAACAGTCCGAAAAGTAGTGGCATCAATCTTGTCGACCAACGCTCAATACCATCGGCCACACCATTCTTAACCACATACATAGTCAAAGCCATAAAAATGACCATTAGCAATAAATTTCTGCTAGAACCAAAGCCATTAACCCAGTCAGAAGCAGCCGATAAACCGACTAAATCAAAAGCACTACCAACAAATCCGCCAACTAACCAACCAGCAACAATTGAATAGAACGCCAAGATAAGAGACGCGCAGATCATAGCGGTAAGACCGAGTAAAGAGGCACCAAGTTTTCCTTTTGGCCAAATCGCTTTTACAGAACCAATCGGATTCGACTGTCCATATCGACCGATAGTAAGCTCTGCAACCAACATTGGAAACGCTAAAACACAAACCATAATAAGATAAACAATCAGAAAGACTGCACCGCCATTACTTGCTGCTTGAGTAGGAAACCCCCAAATGTTACCTAAACCAACAGCCGAACCTGCTGCCGCCATAATGAAGCCAAATTTTGAAGAAAACTGGGCTCTCGAATTCGTTGCCATTTTTTATACCAAATAATTTTTGTGGACTGTAAAAGCACGCTCTAAAATCGTAAATATTTTTGAACAGATATCATTTTAAGTTTTTAACGTGCCAAGCGCGGCAAGTAAAACAGTTTGCGAGTAAGATTGGAAGTCTTGTTGGCTTAAAATTTATTGCTTACAAGCAAAATCATTGATAAATGTCGCACTTTTAGTCGTTATATCGCTTATCCTTATGCATACCAACAATTCCTCGATAATATTCCAAACCAGTTTGTAAAAATTCAGTTCAATAATATATTCTGGCTAGTCTGTAATAATTGAGTCTGGGGCTGGTCGTTTTTATAAATGTCTTACTTATTAAAATTAATTGTAAGTATGCTAAAACTTAACGTATAAAACGTATTAATATACGCACATTATTGACATTAGATAAAACAAAGCCTACGAGGAAAAATGGACAAATTTTACCACATAATGACGCTTGCAAGCATTGCTATCTATTGGATTGTCATAGCTGGCGTAACAATAAGGGTGGTACTGAAACGCCGTGCTGTTAGTGTCTCGCTAGCATGGTTAATGATTATCTACATCCTCCCTATTATTGGTGTCGTGTTCTATTTTCTGATTGGGGAACTCAATCTTGGTCGGAAACGTGCAGAACGTGCGCAAAAGATGTTCACCCCTTATCAACAATGGTTTTATCAATTACACGATTGCGAGGCTCATTTACCCAAGTTAATGAGTCACCAAATCAGTAAAATAGATGATCTGTGTAATCATAGAATGAAGCTACCTGCATTATGTGGTAATACCTTATCGCTCAAATCCTCACCCAATGACATTTTGCGGTCGATTATTCGTGATATAGATCAGTCGACCAGCCATGTTCGAGCGGTGTTTTATATTTGGAACCACGAAGGCCTTGTCGACGCTGTCAGCTATGCTTTAATCAAAGCGGCCAAAAGAGGGGTCGATGTAAAAATTTTACTCGATTCTGCAGGCAGTTATCGCTTTTTCCGCAGCCACTGGATAAAAATGATGCGTAAAGAAGGCATTGATATTATCCAAGCTTTAGAAGTTAATCCGTTACGTTTTTTTTTAAGGCGGTTGGATTTACGACAACATAGAAAGATAATTGTTGTTGATGACAATGTTGCTTATACCGGTTCAATGAATATGGTCGACCCTGCTTTTTTTAAAAAAAATTCTGGGGTTGGCCAGTGGATTGATGTCATGGTTCGAATTACTGGACCGACGGTAAATGTCCTTTCCGCTATTCATGCGTGGGATTGGGAAGTGGAAACAGGTGATCGTATTATGCCTTCATTTCCACAATGTATTATAGCGCATGATAAAAAAGCCCTCCCTATTCAAGTCGTACCTTCTGGTCCGGGCATGCCTGAAAACTTGATACAACAAGTGCTTACCTTAGCAATTAACCAAGCAACTAAATCTATTTGTATCACCACACCGTATTTTGTGCCAAGCGATGAACTATTTGAAGAGTTGCGTATGACCGCTCAACGTGGTGTCAACGTAGAAATTATTATCCCAAAAAACAACGACTCACTTATGGTGAAATGGGCATCACGCGCCTATTATGATGAGTTACTTGATGCAGGAGTTAAAATATACGAATTTGATGGTGGGCTTTTGCATACCAAATCGGTGGTCGTAGACGATTTATATTGTTTAGTTGGTACGGTTAATATTGATATGCGCAGTTTATGGTTGAATTTCGAGCTAACGCTTGCAGTAGACAGCCCTGATTTCACCTTAGAAATGGTTAATTTACTTAATCAATACAAACAAGACTCTCAACAAATCAACATTAAACAATGGCGTAAACGTGGTATGCGCTCTCGATTTTTTGAGCGAGTTTTTTATCTTTTTAGTCCGCTATTATAATTTTTAGTCCAATACTGGCATTTTTATCTGTTCTATCATAATCCGGGTAGCACATCGCAGAAACAGGCCATCAACACCGCTGCAACTTCAAGTAGAATTGGTATATCATGCTTTAAATTAATCAACTTATATAAAAATTGATACAAGGAAGATCGATGTCCCAACATAAACAAACCAAGCTTGTTACCGCTGGCCGAAATAAAAAATGGACCAATGGTGTAGTAAACCCACCAGTCCAACGGGCTTCAACTGTAGTTTTTAATACCGTAGCGGAAAAGAATCAAGCGACAAAAGAACGTAACAACAAGACTTTATTCTATGGTCGCAGAGGGACGAATACTCATTTTGCGTTCCAAGAAGCAATGAACCAAATTGAAGGCGGTGCAGGTTGTGCTCTCTATCCTTGTGGAACGGCAGCAATTGCAAATGCCATTCTCTCATTTGTTCAAACTGGCGATCACATTTTAATGGTTGATACATGCTATGAACCAACTCGAGAGTTTTGCGATGTCATCATGAAAAAAATGGGCATCGAAACAACGTACTATGACCCAATGATAGGCAGTGGAATTAAACAGCTGATTCAAGACAACACTAAAGTACTCTTTCTAGAATCTCCTGGCTCGATTACTATGGAAGTTCAAGATGTGCCAACTCTTACCGAAATAGCAAAACAATCCGATATTATCACTATCCTCGATAATACTTGGGCGGCAGGTGTCAATTTTTCTCCTTTTGATTTCGGTATCGACATTTCGGTACAAGCTGGTACCAAATATATCGTTGGGCATTCAGACGTTATGCTTGGAACGGCGGTAGCCAATGAAAAATGCTGGCCTCAATTGCAACATCAAAGCTACTTAATGGGGCAGTGTATTTCGCCAGACGATGCCTATTTAGGTTTACGAGGGTTGAGAACTCTTGATGTTAGATTGCGTCAACATGAAGAAAACAGCATAAAAGTCGCTAAATGGTTAGCAGACCATCCACTTGTCGACCATGTTCGTCACCCAGCTTTAGAAACTTGTCCCGGTCATCAATTTTATGAAAGAGACTTTGGTGGTTGTAACGGCTTATTCTCGTTTGTCCTGAAACACTCTAAACCAGCAGCCACTACCGCTTTACTCGATAGTATGCAGCATTTTAGTATGGGCTACTCTTGGGGTGGGTTTGAAAGTTTAATCTTGGCTAACGAACCTAGCTCGTTTAATAGCCTTAGGACCGTTGCCAACCCTAAGTTTACAGGTACATTAATTCGACTGCATATCGGACTTGAGAATGTTGATGAATTAATTGCTGATTTAGAACAAGGTCTAACCGTTTATCAACACGCTATCTGTTAATCGGCGACCATTTACCTATCAAACACTTATGAAAAATTACGTGTTTGGTAGGTCCGGTTTGTTACAAACACTTTAGCCTGCCGAGAGAGTAAAGCCATTAAGCACATAAACACCTAAGTATCTAAGTACTAGGATCAGACTCTGGGAAAGTGCGGATAATACTCGCTAGGTACTGTTGATGGTTGCGTAACGCATTGACACAATTCTTATCTAGTTTTCCACTCCAGACCATTTTCTCCAGTTCAAGTAATGCGGATGTTACCGAACACGCTTGCTTATATGGCCTATGGCTGGTTAACGCGTCAAATACATTAGCAACTGTAACAATACGCGCTGAAATAGGCACTTCATCACCAACTAAGCCATTTGGGTAACCAGAACCATCGAGGAATTCTTGGTGACAAGCAGTAATCTCTTTTAAGATTTCAATACAACGGTGTGAGGGACAACCTAAATTTTCAATAATTTGATCGACGACTATTACTCCATCCGTCACATAATTTCGTATTTGCTCCCGTTCTAACCCAGCTAAAAAATCAGGGCTTAACAGGATATCTGACGATAATGTCGATTTTCCGATATCATGTACACGAGAAAACAGATGCACATTTTCAATCAATTCGTCATCAAGGTCGTATATGTCGGCAACTTCTTTAGCAATCAACAACGCATAGGTACTTACACGCTCCATGTGCTCCTTGGACTCATTTTTATACCCTGGAGACAATTCTTTAGTTAGCTCTGCAGAACATAAAATCGCATCTAACAAGGAGTGCTCGGTATTTACAGCGTGACAAATTAACTCGCTAAAATAAGCAAGCTGTTGCTGAACTTTGTTTGTAAATGCCGCCTTTTGATGAGAATCATAAAACACAAAACCGACAAAATTATCCCCTTTGTACAAAGGAACCGTATAAGACGAGTTAAAACTATTTTTAACTAACCAGTTAGCGTGTTTCCTGTCAGAGCGACGTTTTTCCGCAATATCATCAATCACTCTGGTTGCACCATGTTCAGCACATTTTTTAAGTTCAGGACACGCATCCAGAGGATAAGAATAACTAGAAAACCGTGAAGTGGTTGCACTGCTTTCAGCGTGAGTATGAAGGTTGCCTGATTTCGGGTTATATAGTACTAAGGCTACCCTATCTACCGATGCAACTTCGCCTCTAATACGTTGATGAATATCGTCTAACTCATGATATAAAGAATCTAGCTTTTTAGAGGTACTTTGCACTGGTTGTAAGCGTTCTATGGACCTATCCATTACAAATTCCTAAATTAGCCTTTTAAGCCCTTTTTTGAAATATTCAATATAAATACCTCTCGGGCGTTGCTAATTTAAGTTTAGTTGTAAAACGGCAAAAATGAAGACTTTTCTCCCATAGTCTTACAAAAATTTACAAATTTATAAGTTTATAAGTTTATAAGTTTATAAGTTTATAAGTTTGCTTACATCGACCTATTCTGTCTTGCGATGCAATTTAAATCATGGTCATTGACCAACCCGGTTGCTTGCATAAAAGCATAAACCGTTGTACTGCCTAAAAACTTAAAACCACGTTTTTTCAAATCATTAAATAGCAAATCAGACTGTTTGGTTGTGGCTGGAATAGCCTGATTTTCTGAACGCTGATCTATCGGTTTATGCCCGACAAAACCCCAAACATAATCACTAAAACTGCCAAACTCATTTTGAATGGCAATGAATTGCTTGGCATTATTAATCGCTGCTTCAATTTTTGCTCGATGCCTTATTATTGCTTCGTTTTGCAGTAATATTTCAACTTTAGCCGCGTCAAATTCTGCCACTTTAGCTGGGTCAAATTGAGCAAAAGCTTCTCGGTAGCCTTGTCGTCTTTTGAGGATCGTGTACCAGCTTAACCCTGCTTGAGCGGACTCTAAAAGTAAGAACTCAAAGAAAACCTTATCGTCATAGACTGGCACACCCCATTCCTGATCATGATATTCGACATAATCTTTTTTTGTCTCATCTAACCATCCACATCGTGCCATCTATTGTTCCTTCACATATTTAACTTCTTGTTATTTTATTAGCGCACTTTTTAGTAATTACAGCTTACTAAACTCTCGGTTGACTTGAAATGACTCAGACGTAACGTATGCCTCTATATTTCTAACACCAACATCAACTTGCTGTAATTCTCGGTCGATATTATTGAGTAACTGTTCTGGTGTTTGACCCGTTTTCCATGCCTTATTCTTGATAATGTGCTCTTGCTTTTCCTTTATGCTTTCTTGGTATTCATAAGGTTGTTTTTCAAGCATCAAGGTAAAAGCAATATACGCTAACACTACCAGAAAACTGCCACCAAGCAGCGCGGCAGACACTACCAAAATACGAACAAGCCAAATTTCTAAACCAAAAAAATTCGCAATACCAGCACAAACACCGGTTAATTTACCGTTAAATGGATCCCGATAGAGTTGCCTATCTCTCATGCTTCTGTCTCCAACTAGGTGATTCTGAATCTAGGATTCGTTCTAATGTATCCACTCTTTTTTTCAATGATTCCGCTTGTGAGGTTAAAGATTCTAATCGCTCATAATCTTCCGTAGTTAATCCATGCTCTGATTTTCTTTTACCACGATAGTGAAGAAACAACCAAAGCGGAGCCACAAAGATCAAAAATACAATTACAGGTCCTGTAATAATGGCCGCTGTCATAAATTCACTCCTAATTATTTATCTTGATTCATTTGCTGTTTAAGCTTTTCCAGCTCTTTTTCTATTTCATCATTTGCTTGTAGTTCTGCAAATTCTTGATCTAAAGATTTCGCTTTACCCGACATTTCAAACGTATCAGCTTCCGCCTCTAATTGATCTATTTTACGTTCATACTGTTCAAATTTTGAAAATGCTTCGTTAGTACGGCTGGTATGCAGGTGCTTTTGCACATCTCTTCTATTTCCTGCCGTTTCTCGACGAATAATCAACGCTTGTTGTTTGGCGCGAGTCTCATTTATTTTGCTTTCTAACTTACTAATTTCGCCAGTAAGTTTATCAATCGTCTCTTCAACTAGAGTTTGCTCGGTGTGCAAATTTTTCACTAAATCTTGTAGCTTTTGCTTTTCAATTAAAGCCGCTCTGGCTAGATCTTCACGATTTTTAGTCAAAGCTAATGTTGCTTTTGCTTGCCATTCTTCGATATGTAATTCCATTGAATTAACCCGTCGACTTAGCTCTTTTTTGTCGGCAATAGATTTGGCCGAATTGGTACGGACTTCAACCAACGTGTCTTCCATTTCCTGTAAAATCAGTCGAATCATTTTTTCAGGATCTTCGGCTTTATCTAGTAAAGCACCTACGTTTGAATTGATAATATCAGCGAAACGAGAAAAAATACCCATAATTGAATTCCTTAATTAATCATTATCGTCATTTTTGAACCGGTTAGTGTATTTCAAAAAACTTGTTCAGCACATTTATTACAATACAACATCCATGCCAAAAATTTAGTTGTTAAAATACAGTCGCTTATAAAAATAAACATCTTATTTTTGATATGCTATGATGAATATAACCAATAGTTGGTAAAAATAACCACTCAAATAGGTCTCTAATATGGAAAAGCAAACCCTGATTGGCGAGTCACCGCTGTTTTTATCTGTATTAGATAAAGTGTCGCGACTTGCGCCAATAGAGCGCTCTGTTCTCATCATTGGGGAAAGAGGAACCGGTAAAGAACTTATCGCCCAAAGATTGCATTACCTTTCCAAACGTTGGGATCAACCACTAATTACGCTCAATTGTTCAAGTTTGAGTGAAGGACTTATAGACTCGGAATTATTTGGTCATGAAGCGGGGTCGTTTACGGGAGCAAAAGCAAAACATCAAGGCAGATTTGAACGAGCAGAAGGCGGTACACTCTTTTTAGATGAACTGGCTACTGCACCGTTATCGGTACAAGAAAAATTATTACGGGTTATTGAGTACGGCCAATATGAACGAGTGGGTGGTAGTAAGTTATTAAACGCCAATGTTAGATTGATTTGTGCTACTAATGCCAACCTTCCCGCCATGGCCGCCAATAATAGTTTTCGTGCGGATTTACTTGATAGATTAGCCTTCGATGTCGTCCACCTTCCACCATTAAGAGAGCGACAACAAGACATTATTTCACTCGCGCAGCACTATGCAATGAAGATGTGTCGAGAATTATCTCTACCCTTGTTTGTTGGATTCAGTGATGATTGTATTGATCAGTTAATTCATTATCGTTGGCCTGGAAATGTTCGAGAACTTAAAAATGTGATTGAAAGAGCGGTATATCAGCATGGCACTTCGGAAACACCAATTGCAAAATTAATATTCGATCCCTTTATAGCAGAATGGCAAAGTGATGATCATACCCCTTCAATAACCCAAGAGCATTTTATTAGTGAATTGGAGGTGGATGATTCGAACAATAATAATGAGCGCCTCAACCGTGATCACCTTGATTCAACCACTGTGGCAGGTCTCGCTAAAAACGATTATTCACTCCCCATTGATTACAAAGAGTGGCAGAAACAACATGATATACAATTACTTACACAAGTAATGATAAAAGCAAAATACAACCAACGTAACGCAGCGCGTTTATTAAATCTTAGTTATCACCAACTAAGAGGAATGTTAAGAAAATACGATTTAATCAACCTCTTAACCGATTCAAAAGCGGATTAATCCTTATATCGTCAAACGATTTTTTCTTCCAGAATAGGTGTTACACACTAAAGAATTGGTATGACTAAGAAAAAATGTTAAATTAGTCCGTTCTATGGGTATTTAATTCGCCTATTTTCAATCAATGATAGCTCTATCTATGAAAGCAATTTTAAAGTTTACCGCAGGTATTATGGGCTTAGGCTTACTTGCAGGATGTGACAACAGTATTGATCACTCGACGATTCGTAAACAAGGATTTGTCTCTTGTGGACACAGCTCTCCTGACTCATTCAATCCACAAGTAGTTGAAGGTGGATTTACCGATGAATCTTTAAGCCCTCAGATCTACGATTCCTTACTTACCCTTGATCCTACTTCTTTAAAGCCAACAACAAACATTGCTTCGTCATGGACGGTTGATCAAGAAGGCACGGTTTACACATTCAAGCTAAGACACGATGTTGAATTCCAGACTACTGCTTGGTTTACACCTACCAGACCGTTAAATGCGTCAGACGTTGTTTTTAGTTTTAATCGTATTATTGATAACTCCAATTCTTACCACGCCGTTGGTGATGCCAGTTACCCATGGTTTGAAAGTATTGATTTTAGTCGTCTTCTGCAAAAAGTCGAAGCATTAGATTCTCAAACTGTTCAGTTTACATTAAGTAAAGCAGATAATACCTTTCTATCTAACATTGCGACTACGCATGCGGTTATTCTGTCACGTGAATATGCACAGCAACTAGAAAAAAATGGCCAGAAGAACCTGATTGATGAACGCCCTGTCGGTACTGGTCCTTTCTATTTGTCAGAATACCAAGTAGGAGATTTAGTTCGATTAAAAAGACATCCAAAATATTGGCAAGGTACTCCTGATTTAGACCAAGTCGTTTTTGACATTTCATCACGTGGCACTGGCCCATTAGCCAAATTATTACGTAGAGAATGTGACGTATTATATGCTCCGTTATCTAGTCAAATCCCAATAATAAAACAAGATGAAAACTTAGTACTGGAAGCGAAACCTTCGATGAATGTTTCATTTATCGCCATCAATACCGACCACCCTGCCCTAAGTGATCCGCGCGTAAGAAAAGCCCTAAGCTTATCGATAAATAGAAAGAACATATTAGACTCGGTGTACTATGGAACCGGTGAGCAAGCATATTCACTTCTCCCACCAAGCTCTTGGGCTTACGAAAATGATTCTAACCAAATTCGATTCGATAAAAATTATGCATTAGGCTTATTGAAAGAAGCGGGATATATGACTGGACTAAAATTGTCCATGTGGGTGCCACTGGAAGCGACACCATTCAACCCTAGTCCAAGAAAGACGGCAGAATTAATACAGTCTAATTACGCCGATATTGGCATAGAGTTAGAACTATTTACCAGCGACCGATTTAACCGAACCGACTTGAATACTCATGCGTCTATGGATTTAATTCTTACTGGATGGAATGCTAGTACCGGTGACCCAGATAATTTTTTGCGACCATTGCTGTCGTGTAGTGCCGAACAATCGGGGTTAAATGTTTCCATGTGGTGTAATCCAGATTTTGATTTTTTGCTAGATCTAGCAAAAGAGACCAATCAAGAAAGATACCGACTAAACTTATATAAAGAAGCGCAATATATAATGAATGAAGAAGTCCCTATCATTCCTCTCGCGCATGGGGCACAATTTTTAGCTTATCATGAATCGCTACAAGGCTTCGAATCTAGCCCTTTCAGCACTCAGAGCTTCCATAAAGTAAGGAGAGTAAAATAGATGTTTCGTTATACTATTCGTCGTTTTAACCTCTTTGCCATCACCTTGGTAATGTTGACCATTGTTGGTTTTAGCATTACTAACTTGGATCCAAATTCGCCATGGGCTGACATGAATTATCTGCAAGGATGGGCGCGTTATGTTCAAAATTTATGGCATCTAGATTTAGGCATTAACAAACAAGGGACGCCTATCATCGATGATATTGTTGTCGTGTTTCCTGCCACACTAGAATTAGTTTTTATCGCCTTTGCGCTTGCTTTGCTTATTGGTCTTCCATTAGGTACTTTGGCTGGTATGCGCCAAGGCAAGATGATAGATAACGTCATTTCGTTTGTATCGATGTCCGGTTATTCTGCTCCATTGTTCTGGGTAGCTTTACTACTTATTATGTTCTTTTCACTGGATCTAGAACTTCTGCCAGTTTCTGGTCGATACGATTTACTTTACGAAATAGATCACGTGACTGGCTTTGCTATTATTGATGCTTTTTTGTCTGATCGACACTATCGTTCCGAAGCCTTACAAAGTGTATTGGGCCATTTAATACTGCCTTGTTTGGTATTAGCCTTAGCACCAACCACCCAAATTATTCGTTTAATGCGCGCTTCAGTTGCTGAAGTTATGACACAAAATTACATCCGTGCAGCACGAATTAAAGGTTTATCAAAATGGGAGATCGTCACCCAACATGTGGTTAGAAACGCCTTACCACCTATTTTTCCTAAATTTGGCGTTCAGTTATCTAGTATGCTTACTTTTGCGATAATCACTGAATCCATTTTTAATTGGCCAGGCATTGGTAGATGGCTTCTGAATGCTTTATCCAATCAAGACTTCGCGTCTATTCAAGCTGGCGTGATTGTGGTCGCATCTTTTGTATTATCAGCCAATATTCTATCTGACCTGCTCGGCACGTTAGCAAACCCATTAGTAAGGAAAGAGTGGTATGTTAACCAATAATATTTATCAAGAAGAACATATTCCAACTCAGTTTGAACGTTTCGCTAAAAGCTATAAAAGTAATAATCTAGCAATGTTCGGAATGTGGTGTCTCTCCATCGTAATTATCGTCACCATAACGTCTCCATGGATAAGTCCACACGACCCTAACTTACAAACCGGACATTTACTCATTCCTCCATCTTGGGCAACCGAAGGCAGTATTGACTACTTTTTAGGTACCGATGATCTAGGCCGAGATATTTTGTCGCGAATATTAATTGGATCACAATACACTTTTGGTGCGGCGGTACTGGTTACCTTCATTGCTGGCATTATTGGTTGCTTCATTGGCATTTTAGCCGGAATGACCAAAGGGCTCTTATCCAGTACGTTAAACCATATGCTTGATGTAATCATGTCTATTCCTTCGTTACTGCTAGCCATTATATTTGTCGCCTTTTTAGGTTTTGGCGAGTTTAATATTTTATTAGCGATAGGGCTGGCTCTGATCCCTCGATTTATACGTTCTATTTACACCGCGATACACGGTGAATTAGAAAAAGACTACATAATCGCGGCTAGACTCGATGGTGCCGATGATATTTATTTACTGATCAATTCCATTTTTCCCAATATTTTGTCGATTATCGCTGCCGAAGTTACTATGGCGATTACCATTGCCATTATGGATATCACGGCATTAGGTTTTCTAGGATTAGGTGCCCAATCACCTAGCACAGAATGGGGCTCTATTTTAGGTGATTCAGTGGAGCTTATTTACCTTGCTCCATGGACGGTGACGCTTCCGGGACTTGCCATTATGTTTACGGTTATCTCAATCAATTTAGTTGGTGAAGGCGTTCGACAAGCCTTAAATGCAGGGGTCGAATAATGCCTTTACTTGATTTTAGACATCTAACGATAGAAATAGAAACACCACATGGTTTGGTTAAAGCCGTCGATCGTATGAGCCTAACCATTCAAGAAGGTGATATTCGTGGTTTAGTTGGAGAATCCGGTTCAGGAAAAAGCTTGGTGGCCAAAGCTATCGTTGGCATCTGCAAAGAAAATTGGCGCGTTAGTGCCGATAGAATGCGTTTTGGCGATGTGGATTTATTGCAATTAACCGCAAGAGAGCGGCGAAAAGTCATTGCTCGAGATATTGCCATTATTTTCCAAGAACCCTCAACTTGTTTAGATCCTTCCGAAGCGGTTGGTAATCAATTAGCCGAATCAATACCGTCTAAAACCTTCCAAGGTCGATGGTGGCAGCGCCTAAAATGGCGAAAAAAACAAGCGAAAGCTTTATTACACAAAGTGGGCATCAAAGATCATCGTCGAGTCATGGGCAGTTACCCGTACGAGCTAACCGATGGTGAGTGCCAAAAAGTAATGATAGCGATGGCAATAGCAGCCAAACCTAGAATGCTGATCGCAGATGAACCAACCAATGATTTAGACCCAATTACTCAGACTCAAATACTCAAATTGTTGAGTCGGATGAATCAAATACACAATACAACCATATTATTGATTGGTCATGATTTGACCACTATTACTCAGTGGGCAACTCGTATTACGGTGATGTATTGTGGTCAGTCTGTTGAATCGGCTGCAACCAAGCAAATACTCACTAAACCTAAGCATCCGTACACTGTCGCACTACTTAAAGCGATGCCGGACTTTAATAATTGGATCCCTCATAAACAGAAGCTGCAATCGTTACCGGGCTCCATTCCTCCTTTACAGCATTTACCAATCGGCTGTCGATTGGGACCTCGTTGTCCTTATGCTCAACGACAATGTGTGGAGATACCGTATTCTAAAATCATTAAAGGACATAAATTTTCCTGTCATTTCCCGCTTAATACGGAGACAAAATAATGCATGAGTCCTTACTTGAAGTTAACGACTTATCCAAACGCTTTGTTACTCGTTCTGGTTTATTTAGAAAAAAAATCAACCACGCAGTAAAGCCTTTGAGCTTCACACTTGAAGCGGGACAAACCATTGGTCTTATTGGTCAAAATGGTTCGGGAAAATCAACACTGGCGAAAATGTTAGCGGGAGTGTGCGAACCATCAAGTGGTGAAATTAAAGTTAATGGTGAAAAACTAGAGCACAAAGATTATTCAACTCGCTGTAAATTAATTCGCATGATTTTCCAAGATCCTAATAGTTCTCTCAATCAGAGAATACAAATTGGTCGCATATTGGAAGGCCCATTGCGAAGAAACACCGAGATGACGGCTAGTGCCAGAATGCAGAGAGTAAAAGATACGTTAGTTCGGGTCGGTTTATTACCTGAACATGCCTATTTCTATCCGCAAATGCTCGCAACAGGACAAAAACAGCGTATATGTTTGGCTAGAGCGCTTATATTACAACCATCAATTATCGTGGCAGACGAAGCGCTTAATGGCTTAGATATGGCCATGCGATCGCAAATTATCAACTTGTTTTTAGATTTACAGGATGAGATGGGGGTTTCGTTTGTTTATTCTTCGCAGCATATTGGTATTGTTAAACACATTACTGACAAAGTGATGGTAATGCATGAAGGTGAAGTGGTGGAGTATGGCGAAACCAATCAAATACTAACCAGCCCTAAACATGCAATTACGCAAAAATTAGTTGAAAATCACTTCTACAAAGCACCAAACTATAACAAAGGCTAAAAAAAAGCGGTGATATTCAATCACCGCTTTAGTACTGCACAATTACTAATCTGAACCATTACTAGCCGATAAACTCTTAGCTTTTATGTATTTTTTGTGTCTGCTTTTTGAGTTCAAAATCAAACTCATCAGGAAATAACACCACACCTTCTTGGTCAATATTCGGAAAGACAACAATGGCAAGTTCATCGTCGGCTAAACCATGAGTCCAACGACTATGCCACTTGGCCACCGAGATACTTTCTGCAACGCAGTTTTCCCATTCGCCCGTACTCCATTCAGCAGCGAACGCTTGGCTAGGCCAAACAGGAACACAGTCTTCATCTTCGGTATTGAGCATTACGCAACCGTGTTCATCTGTTAGTATCCAAACTTGGCGATTCGTTGCTATCTCTTTTATGCAATATTTTAGACGCTGTTCCGCATCAAGATTATTTATTGCATTATTGTCGAGCTTATCAACCATATATACCTCGGTGCTTACGCCAATTCGTTTTGAAGCCAAGGCCAGCCTTGTTTCTTACGGCTTAACGTATTTTCCATCATTAACATGCCATTTTTCTCATGCTGCACTAACTTCTCACCAAACTCACCTTTATACAGTAAACGCGTGGTCGCAGAAGTAATATCCGTTAGCATAACCGCAGCAAAGGCTAAGCCTTCTTCATCACAACGACGTTGAAGATCCGCTTCTAGTGCTTCAATCATTCCGTCTACTTGCTCTAATGTTGCGAGTTCAATTTGGCCTACAACTACATCACGGTCCATAAACGGGTACGCTTTCAGATCTTTCTCTACCAATTGAGCAGCATTAAGCCCTTGGATATCAGTCTTAGCGATTAATAGGTTCTTAATAAACGAATCTAAATCGGTCACTTGAGCAAATTTAGTTAGTTCTTCAACGGCTTCTTTATCTTTTGGTGTACAAGTTGGAGATGCGAAACCAACTGTATCCGATAAAATAGCAGACATCATTAAGGTTGCCATTTCACGAGTGATGTTAACTTCTTCCATCTTCAATAAATTGAATAAAATGGTACAAGTACACCCTACTGGCCAAATCCACGCTTCTAATGGATTAATCGTCATCACATCACCTAGACGATGGTGATCGACAATACCAACAATTTCAGCATCATTGATGTCATCAGGAGCTTGAGATACGTCAGTGTAATCAACTAACCATACTTTTTCACCAGCAACGCTAGTGCACATTTCAGGAGCTTCCACTCCAGCTTGCTCTAAAATGTATTTAGTTTCACGGTTAAGCTCACCTTGACGACCTGGTTTTGCTTCTAAACCACGAGCTTTAAGTAACTCGGTGGCAACTAATGCACTACAAATGCTATCACTATCTGGGTTTTTATGACCAATAACTCGAATCATGTCATTTCCTATACACGTTTTTATTATGGAATGAGATCTTGTATGACCTACTTTCAATGACCGATACTTTACCTTATTTTTCACATTTGTCATTGGATCGATGATAAAAAATCCGCTTAAAGCTAATAAATCTCTATAGTCTCAACAATAATTAAAGCTATTTGAGGTTATAAGCGATTAGCGTTATTAACAAAACTTAAACATAGCACCGTCAATTAACGCTATTCGGCCGAGCTGATCGGCTGAAACTTTTAATTTGCACAAAATACGTTATGCTGATTATCTATTTGCAATCACAGAAGTGATGACGTTAATGGCTTTAGATATTTCCTGGTCCCAATTAGCCTTATTCTCTCTCACCTTGATCATTCCCTTTGCTATTAATGTTCATTATCAGACAGCATTAGCCAAAGATATGGCAATTTCGATGGTAAGAATGGCAGTCCAATTGATTTTAGTTGGCTTGTATTTAGAATTGGTCTTTCAGACCAATAACCTATTGCTTAATTTACTTTGGATTATCGTAATGGTCACCGTGGGTAGCAGCGCTATTATTGGCAAAGCAAAGCTCCCTATGCGACGGCTTTTTTTGCCTGTTCTTTTCGGCTTGGTGGTTGGTTTAGCGCCACTGTTATATTTACTGGTGGTTATGGTTATTCAACCGGTTCCACTTTACAGCGCTCAGTACGTGATCCCGCTTGCTGGAATGTTGCTAGGTAATACCTTAAGCAGCAATATTGTTGCATTACAAAATTTATACGGTGCGTTCGAGCACAGAAAATCAGAATATGAAGCGTCTATTTCATTAGGCGCGAGTCCCAAATACGCTACGTTACCTTTTATAAGAACAGCGATGCAAAAAGCGTTTGCACCTATACTGGCTTCAATGACGGCTACTGGCTTAGTGACGTTACCCGGTATGATGACAGGGCAAATTTTAGGCGGAGTCAATCCCATGATAGCGATAAAATATCAACTTATTATTTTAATCGCTATTTTCGTGATGATGTCTATCTCAGTAACAATTTCGCTGCAAATGAGCATAAAAAAGACCGTGACGCCTGAAGGTAGAGTATTAGTAAAATTTCAATAAAAAATACTTGCGATCTTTGATTCGCTTATTTTCATTAGCGTCTCACATTTTATCCACAGATATTGTGGATAAACAACCGTTCGAATTAAATATAAAGACGCTAATTTTTATTACCAATTGATTTAAAAAAGCAATCAGAAGAACGGATAAAGACGGACATAGTCAATTGATTTGTTTATTTTACTTGTTACTTTAGCCCACAATAAATTGTACTAATAATAACCATTTTGTTCATAGCTAACAGTTCTCGGCATCGATTCTTGTTCCGATAGTCAATCCCATTTAATCTGAGACTAGAACTACACCTCAAGGACTCTAAAAATGAAATATACTCAAGAAAAGATGGCAGAACTCAATTTATTGCTACAATTTGATCTTAGTAGTGCGGCGACGGGTATTAAGGTTCACAATGATGCAGCACAAGAATTGCAAACGGCTGTGCAGAGCCTATATGCTAAAAATTTATGTACTTTGCCCGACGGAGGTTATTTAACCAGTGAAGGTATTGAAGTCGCAGAGCATGCAGATAAAATATTACGCGTTTTATCTGCATAAAAGAGGAAACGGTTATCAATCATAGCAACATTGGCAATATCGCCATTATTGGAGCCGGTTGGTTAGGCCAACCGCTTGCCACACAATTACTAGCCAACAAGCAGTTTGTTTATGCGACTCGTCGATCGGCAGCCACACTAGAAGAACTACGAGCCCACTCCATTCCTTGTTTCCAGTTATCACTGCAAGGTCACCATGCGCCCTTAAATGGACAAAATGATCCAGATTACACGACGCACATTGTACAAGATCTTATTGACCGCGACATCGACACGGTTATCGGGGCTTTTCCACCCGGCTTTCGACAAGGCGGTGGCCAAGATTATGCCAATAATTGGAAGACTCTGGTCGACTGTTGCCGAAAGGCAAAAGTAAACAAGATTATTATGGTCAGTTCGACATCGGTTTATCCAGATACATGTGCAACCATGATAGAAGCCGATGCGTCACTTGAATTAGCCGTAGATAACGATGACTATTCGAATAAAAGCCGAATAATGTTAACGGCTGAACAATCGGTGCTCGAGTCCAAAATAGACTACGTGATTCTGCGTTGTTCTGGATTATTTGGTCCCAATAGGCATCCAGCGAGATTCGTCGCGAAATTATCCAGTATTAGCAATGTCGCACCAGTCAATATGGTGCATTTAGACGATGTGGTAAACGCGATTGAATACAGCTTAACTCATATTAATAATCAAATCGTTAATGTGAGCACTCCTAATACCGTCACCAAGTATCAGTTTTACCAACAAGCGTTACAGCATTACGCCGAACCTATTACCATGCCGGAGACTAACAGCGTTAATACCAAGCGAATCAGTGCAGAAAAATTACTAACAACTGGGTTTACGTTTAAGTTTGATAATGTGTTGGACGCATTAGCTCATTGTTAATCTATTTCACGCACTCGGCTACATAACATTTATACTGCAAGATAAAAACGGCTAATAAAGGTGATAACGGCTTGAAAGGTTATCAATGTGTTAACAAGCAAAGGGTAACACTACCCTTTGCTCATCCTATACATGATCCATACAAAGTTAATTAACTGCGTATCTCTTGTCTAGATATTGTTCAAAATCACGACACATATCGTTATCTGAATCGGAGTTAGAAGCGATAATCTGACTTCCATCCACAATTTTAATCGATGCATTTAATGGTTGTACGGCTGCTCTGGTTCTGTCGGCTAATGCTTTGATTTTGTCTAACTCCATTTGCCAAGCCTGCTCTGTACTCAAATTACATTCTTCGGCTAAGTATTTAGCGTTAAACCCTTCGCCAGTGAGTGCTTGTATTGACTGATTATGACAAACACTATTGCCTGCATGCCAGTAATGCTTCGCAAGCAAGGGGCCAATTTCCGGGTTATCGGTCAAATAACCAAATTTACGCATAAAATACGCTCTGGTTTGATAAACTGCCATGTGAGCTAAAAGATACCCTTGATACGAACAAGCTGATTCATCAGACAGTAAATGAGGAATGGCTAACAAAGGTCTTGGACTACAAGATAAACCCAGAATTTTCTGTTCACAGCGACGAGCTAATTCAGTAACGTTCTCCGCGGTTAATTGGTCATCTTTAAGCTGATATAAAGCTCGCTCAAAATAAGGCACCACTAAAATACTGCGCTCTTCATAGGCTTTAAAAGGTTGTTTACTATCGACCATTGCTTTAATGATTTCTTCTGGCACTGATTCGCCATTGGCGTTAACCGCATATCGTTTAAGCCAATCTGCATCATTTAAAAGACTGTCACAGAACATTGATTGGGTTTCTGCGTACGCCATAGAAGTGGGAGCAAATTCTTGCGAAAAACACGGTGAATTCATTTTTACATTAGCAAAATGTGCCGCATGGCCTCCTTCATGAAACAGCGTGTTAATACCTGCATATCCACTACCAATTTGGTCAGGTTTAGCATTACTTGTAAAGTTAACTTTAGCGGCAACCCAGTCACCTTGGTTATAATACGATGGTACTGGGCCGTGACAGAAACCATTTGGGTACTTTCCTTTTCTGTCAAGCAGATCGAGGGTCAATTCAGCCGCCGAATAGTCAATATTTAAACGGCCAAACGATTCAACCCAACGTCGTAACGACTTTGAGAATGGAACATATGGGTCTAAATCTCTCATTGCATCACCGGCGAATGAAAAAACAAAATTATGTGCGCTTAATGCCTGCTCTCCTTGCTCGTTAGCTAATGCTTGTAAACTAGTTAAATGACTTTGCTGAGTTTGAGTTTCAAAGTCATCTAAAATAGTGAACAACTCGTTAGTATTCATTTGCTCTGTTTTCTCGATTGAATAATCAAAAAATGTGTCATAACCAAGTGACTGAGCAAACTGATTTCTTAATTTAACCAACTGCAAGAATCCATTTTCTAATAGCCATTGCTCTAAATCCAGTAGCGCGTTGTGTGCCGAAAGTCTAACGGCTTCATCACTACTGGTACGAATAACTGCAGCCAATGTGGGTAGAGACCCTTCCACTTTCTGACCATTTTCATCGACATAATGCATTAAATGATTTTGCTTTTTTTCAAACACAGCTGATTCAAATTGAATCAGCTGTGTTTTGAGATTTTGCGCTTCACTGCCTTCAATGGCGTGGGATTGAAACATGGATAACCACCCTGTTAATCCGGTTTTGGTTTCGCGCTTTTCATCTTCATCTTGGAGCGACTCAGCTGCAATTAGCTGCTGCTTTATTTCGATAATCTTAGTCGGATCGCTTAAAAATTGCGTCCATTTCGTTTGTGCCGCAGTCGATCCTGCGTGGTCATCACTTAATCCCATATACGTTTGCCAAAAAAAGTCTTCTTTTTCTTTATGAAGGATAAGATATTGCTGATTAAGTTGATTAAGGTAACGTGTTGCTGTCATGATATATTTTCACCTATTGGGACACTTATTTCATATTAACATGTCAAACTAAAATACGCTTTTTGCTTTTAGGGTTTTTCTATTATGATAGGCTAATTAATATAGCTTAGTGGTAAAAACGACGGGAGTTAACATGGGTTCAGATTTCTACGGCAGCAGTGCCGCATACGCGAGAAAAGAGAGTGATTACCGAGATCGAGCGTTGAAGATGTACCCTTGGGTATGTGGAAACTGCGCACGAGAATTTGTCTATTCAAATCTAAGAGAACTGACTGTTCACCACAAAGACCATGATCATACGAATAATCCAAATGACGGCAGCAATTGGGAATTATTATGTATTTATTGCCATGATCACGAACATTCCAAATATACCGACCACGACCAATACGGTACCGACATTACTCCAGGGCAAGATGAACATGAAAGTGCCACACATAATCCGTTTGCTGATCTGGCTAAAATGATGAAGAAATAGACAAAAATAAAAGCAGATTAACTTTACAAGCTAATCTGCTTTTTTACGTGTCGAGCCCTGTCACTACAAATAACACCCTCAAGCAACATATTGACGTTGTGTTAATTTACCAACTCTACACTTTCAGCCATTTCTGCTACTTTTCGGTCAAAGCCTTTCAAACCAACCACATGAACATGTTCTCTATTATCAATCACTTTACGAACTAATTTGTAAGTAGTCCCCTGTTCTGGGCTAATATTCTCTGGTGCAGCAATAAGTAACTGCATATCGAGTCGGTGACATAATTCAAATAGCGTGTTGATAGATTTACTATCCAAACGAGCGGCTTCATCTAAAAATAATAATCGACAAGGCACGATGTCTTTACTTCTTAGACGACGAGATTCTTCTTCCCAACTTTGCACAACCATCAACAATATTGATTGACCTGTACCAATCGCTTCGCCAGTCGATAATGCTCCAGACTCAGCTTGTAGCCAGCCGTCAGAACCTCTATTTACTTCAACACTTAGTTCCAAATAGTTACGATAATCAAGTAACTCTTCACCCAAAATCTGTGGCGAACGTTGTCCCATATCAATATGTGGATTTACCCGTTGGAATAACTTCGCCATTGCTTCTGAAAAAGTATGTTTGGAACTTTCAAATAAATCTCGATGCTGCTGCTGTTTATTCGCTAGTCCATCAAGTAAAACCTCATGACTTTGACGTATTTTCACATTCAAGCGTACCCCTTTCACTTGGCCAAAGTTAATATTGGATAAACCTTGGTTGAGCATACGGATACGATTCTGTTCTCGTTGAATAGTTTTATTGATAATCGACGCAACCGAATCGGAACTGATCGCCAATCGATTCTCCCGTAAAGAAAGCTCCTCACTCAAGCGGGCCAGCTCGACTTCCATCTCTTCAATTGCTTCTACTGGATCATCAGTACGAATAATATCTTGACGGATACGCTGCTTTAAATATTGGTATACAGCGATATAGAATAAGACTTTTCTTTCTGGGTAGGCATTTTCTTCCGATAAGCGTAACGCATCACGCAAATCGGCATTATCTGCTACAGCAAGTCTTAATGCGCCTAAAGATTTATCTGACATTGAGCGCAGCTCGTCGCCAGTTAAATACGCCAGTTCTCTTCGATATAATCGGCGCTCAACGTCGTGTTGCTTAGCTAAGCGAATCACTTCACACCAATTCGATTTGGCTAACACAGCAACATATCGGGTCTCTTTGTATTGCTTTGAAACTCGCTTAATCGATTTTGACAGTGTTTTGATTTCGAGTTCTGTCGATGTGATAATTCTTTGCTGCTCAGCTTTATTGTTTCTTATACTGTGCACTTGCTCAAGCAAGTGGGCTTTTCGTTCCTCTGCTCTTTGTAACGTTGCTTCATCACCATTCACACCATATTCGGTTAATTCGTCTTGGAATTCTTGAATGGTTTCTGTTTTTGCTTGATAAGTACTCTTTAATGAAGCTAACACTTGGTTATATTGATTAAACTCACGTTGAGCTTGCTTAAGCGCCAATCGATTCACACCGCGCTGCGATTCTGCTTGTACCAGTTTTTGTTTTAGCTGTTCACTGAGTTCACTGCTCTGGTCTAACATAGATGCAGAATCTTTATAAGCAAAATAGCCCGTACGCTCTTTCAAATCTTCCAGTGCGTATTGTTGACGTTTTAAGGTTTGCAAATTTTGGTCAATCTGCTGGTAATCTTTCTCCACAGATTGATGTTCAGCAGGATCGTTTTGTAATGCAGATAAATAATCTGTTAGTTTATTAATTGATTGTTTATGTTGTTCAACATAACGTTTAGCATTGGCGATCTCACTCAATTTTAGCTCTAAGTCACGATGTTTTTCAACATACGACTCATCATTTAAATAGCCTATCATCGATGCTATTTTGTCCAGTAGATTTAACGCTTGCTTGCAACTATTAAGCTGTGCTTTTAATTGAGCTAAGCTCGATTCAATCTGTTCGAGGTTAGTTTGGCACTGTGCATAATTCTGCTTGACCTGTTGTAGTTCACGCTCTGGATCCGTTTGAAATGCTGACTCCATAAAGTGAGATACAAAATGACTAAAGCTCTGGTATAACCGTTGTAATTTTTGCGAATCAAACGCGGCTTTGGCATGAGATTCAATCACTTCATCACGATGACTTCTTAATTGTTCTAAGCGTTGTTCCCGAGCCGCTCGACCAAACAATGGGTTTACCGGCAATCGAGAATAGCGGATCTGGCGTTCACTATACTGAACACAAACTGCACCATCTAATTCATCAACATTAAACGTACTATCATCAAACGCATCAACATCGCCTTCAATAATGTAGACATCTTCGGGACAGTCGGTTAATAATTCCAGTTTATCTTTAATATCGGTCAAATCGCTCACGACAACCGCGCTACGCGACGGTCCATACATCGCGCTGAAATAAGGGGCATCTTCTAAAGTAATATCGTCATATATTTCGCTAAGTAATACGCCACCCAGTGTATCTGCAATGCCTTTTAAGCGAGTATCATTAGCACCGCCAAAAGAAGCCAATTGATCGATTTCTTTATCAAGTGCCTCTCTTCGAGCAAGTAAGCTTTCTTTTTCAGATAACTTGGATTTTTCTTGTTGTAGTATTGCCTGCATCTCTGCCATAACGGATTGGCGACTGGACAACGGCTGATCGGTCTTTTCTCTGAGTATTTCCAGTGCGCTATTGGCTTCTAACCAAACAGGCGCTCTTGATTCTAGTTGAAGCAATGTTTCTTTGTAGTGTTTCGCCTGCTGAATGGTTTTTAGCCGTTCATCTCTATTTATTTCAATCTGTTCTTCTAACGAATCAACACGCAATTGATTCTGATCGTACTGTTCGGCTATATCATTACTATTGATCACCAGCGAGCCATAATCGCGATTATACTGCTGGCAAAGGTCGGTCACTTGCTTCTGTTTGGCGAGGTTTGATCTCGATTCTTGTAACTGTGCGTTTAATTGATTCTGATTAGCAATCAATGATTCCGATGCTTCTAACTGCTCTATTGCTTGTTTTGCTTTGAAATAGGCGTTGTTTCTATCAACGTCATCAGAGACACTTTTTACTAAGGCTAACCCCGTATCAAACTGTGCCACTGCGGCAGAAAACATATCCAATTTATGCTTCAGCGACAGTAATTGTTGAGTCTGCTGCTCTTCTTGCTGCTTAAAGTCGGATAAAAGTTGCGGTACATCTGCTGCTTGTAAATTTTGATTTTGTAGCACATCTCGTGCTTTCTCTAGTACAGTAACCGCTTGTTGATATTGTAACGATCGAGTTTGCTGGACATCTAGAGCTTGTTGGTAATCAGCCAACTGCATTTGTAAACTATCAACTTCTTGCTCAGCAGACGTGGTCTTTTTCTCAAGCTCTATTACCGTATTCTGAGAGTCTTCAACAACAATTATCTGCTCTTCTAATCGTTCACTTAGCGCTTCTAAATCATCAAGATAACGTGCAATTTTTTCTTGTTGCTTCATCGCTCCATGAATCAATTGGAGATGATCGGATGCCGATTGATAATCCTGTTCAACGTCAAATTCTTGCTCATTTAATTGCTCAAGTGTCTCTTTGGTCGAGCGATACAAATCCTGCTGCTGAACCAACTGATGACGAGTAGAATTCAGTTCATGCCTTAAAGATAATGCAAGATCTAGGCGTTGTTTTCGATCATTGGTGTGTCGCATATAGTCAGAAGAGACATAATTCGTCGATTCTGTAATTAGATGTTTGAAAAGGTCTCTATCCGCTTGAGTAGACTTTATCGCCTCTAATGTGATCCTGTTCTCGCGTAATGCCGATTCCATATCTTGGAATGCTTTTTTAACTCCACCATTTTGAGGCAGCAAGTAATCTCTTAAAGACCGAGTAATCGCACTTGATATACCGCCATATAAAGATGCTTCAATCAATCTATAATACTTAGATCGATCACTGGTGTTTCTTAATTTTTTGGGTAAAACGCCAAAATCGAACATTTGAGTGTGATAATCAGCCACAGAATTAAACACTCTAACAACCGCACCTTCGTATTTATGTGTAGATTGGTCCGCAATGGATTGTTTAACTTCATTAATAGTTTTAACTCGTGCGTTATTATTGGCTAACGCTTCCATCAAAACATCGGTAGGTTTAATATGACTCGCCAACCCTTGAATTAAAAACGGTTTAATGTCGACTTTTTTATCTCGACCAGCTATTTGTTGTAAGCGAACACCAAACAGCAAACGCTGTTTTTTCGAGTTAACAACATCGAGCGCAGCGTAACAGACTCCGGGCTGCAATTTGCCAAATAAACCTTTATCTCTCGATGCTTGTGAGCTACCAGCTTCGGTGGTATTTCTAAAATGAAGTAAACTTTGGTCAGGAATTAACGCCGTAATAAAAGCGGCCATGGTCGTTGATTTACCCGCACCATTTCCGCCAGATAAAGTAGTGACTAATTCATCGATATCGAAGGTACGTGCAAAAAATCCGTTCCAGTTAATCATTGTCAATGATTGATATTTACCACGTTCAATCATGCTTCACCCTCTAATAGTTCTATTGTGTATTGCTTTGTTTCTTGTTCGGTCACTGCTTCACCATCACGAATAAGCCTCAGTTGAGCTTGTTTAAGTTCCTCGCCAGTTCGTACATCAGCACCAAAGCGGAACACGGATTCACTGATTCGAAACTTGCCTTCTTCACCAATTGAAAGCACCATGCCAAGTCTTTTAAGTCGACGAAGAGAAGTTTTAACCTTTTCAAATAATTTATCTTTATCTAAATCCGAACCCGTGGCCCGGTGAGTCACAACTCGCAGCAACTTTTTCTCATCCGCTAAAGCAAGCAATTCTTCATATAGCTCTTGGTTAGTAAATATACCTTCGTGAGCTAATCGTTCTGGGCTTAAATATAAAAAGCAGAGCACCTTTCCTACTAACATATCCAATTCTGACAACACACTTCGCCCAATCAATGCGGTAGAACGTGGGCGTAAATAGAAGAACCCTTCTGGGGCTTTAACTAATTCGGTGTTGTACCTTAGATAAAACATCGCTAATTCTGTTTCAAAATCACACAGTAATGCGTGATTATCCATATCTTCGGTTGCGATATGTTTGCCTGCTCTAAGCATGCTATCGAGCGCGGGGAAGAGTGGATTTGCTATTACTTTAACCAGTTTCTCTGGCAAATATTGTTCAGTATTTATTAATGACATTTGCTTGTACCTTTGCACCGAAATCGTTGATCGCTTGCCAATCTGGTTGAATGGCGTGAAAATCTGACTCAGAAAAGCCGAGTCTAACCGCTTGATCGATAACAATTCTGGCTAAATCAAAATGTTGCGTTGTTGGATGTTGTAAAAGATATTTTTTTAGAACCGCGCCTAAATCTATCGAATGTCCATGTTTTTTATGGCGAGATAACATTTCGGCTACTTGTTGGGACAGTTCATCACTGACCTGCTGAAGTTGTTCATATTTTACCTCCATTGGTAAAACACCAATCACCTCTTCATCTCTGAGAGCCATCGCCTCGTCTCTTAGATCGGTTAATTTTTCCTCATTAGCGTAGGTCAGCATCCATGGTACATCGAAGTACGTTTTTATTGATTGACGTAACCTTTGGCTGAAGGCTCTATTTTCATCCATATCTATAGCAGTACGGATAAATTTATGTACATGTCTGTCATAGCCTATCCATAAATCGATTGCTTGCTGACCCCACCTGACCACTCTGTCTAACTTAACTTGTAGTGAATAAAGTGCATCATCGATAAACTCAAACACATTGTCATTACTTAATTCTTGTTGAATATCAATTATTTGTGTTTGAAGTTCATCACCTGCAGCCTGCAAGGTATCTTGCAGATCTCGAAGATTATTGGATGTTTCTGATAACAACACTTCACAATTGTTGATCGCTTCTCGCCAATTTTTATTAAGTAGTTGAGCGATTTGCTGTTTCACTTCTTGTTGCTGTTCATCCATAACTCTTTGGGTGAGATCGATCTGATCAAAAATTTCGCCAACTGAATACTTAAGTACACCATAGACTTTCTTTTGCCAATGAATTTCATCGCCCCCTTCTTGAGCTGCGCTTACAGCCTTGGTCATTTCATCTGACACCATTGCCAGTTGAATGGACAGTTTTAGCTCTGAAAATTGATTATGACGTAAGTAATATTCTGTAATTCCTATTGCCAACGAAGATAAACGGTAAATACTTGCTCCATCCAAGCTTTCACTGGTAAAGCGACTAATCAGTCGTTGTTTAACTAAATCGTTAATTGCATTGTTAGCTTTAAATTGGCTATTAGACTTAATACTCGCGCCATGTTCAGTATTACTAAATTGCTTACTCACGATGTTAAACGCATCGTGTAGTTCTCCTTCTCCTAACTCCTCATCAAATTTGCTACTACTAAGCACCGCAATTGAGATAAGAAACGCTAGCTTCTCACTCGATAAGTTTAACGAGAAGTCGTGTTTTTCAACCCAACCAACGACTTCATCAATAGGTTGCTGAGAAAGCATTTGAGTTGTATCACTCATTATTTTTCCTATCATTCATGTTTTTTGCCCATACATGGATGTATCGACCAAGTGACAAATAAGGTTCTTGTCGACATAATTTTTGTTCTAATGCTAACAAATCATCAGATTGGTAATCACCCATGTATTGTTGATTCCCTATATAATCGTGGAATGAACGGATACCAGACTTGCCACAGATCTTGAATCCTGCAGTTTCAATCCATTGGTAAACCTCTTCTGGCAGCAATCCATTTTGTGGTTGCAACTTAAAGCGTTTTTTATGCGGCATCCCTGCCAATACGTGTGGAATATTGCCACAAACCACATTTTTAAAAACTAAGCCATGATGGTTATAAAACATTACCGAAGCGATCCCACCTGGCTTCACTTGCTCTAAAACGGTTTCTAGGGCGTGTTTAGGGTCGACAAGCCATTCCATTACCGCATGGAACAACAATATATCAACCGGCTGATTAAGCTTTTGCGCTATATTTTGCACTGGAGAGTGAATAAATGAATACCGTTCGAGTAGATCGTTACTAGTGATCTCCTTCTCAGCTAATTGCAACATTTCAGATGAAATATCGCAAAGCGATACATTATGTCCAAACGATGCAAGTCGTTGAGATATTTGCGCTAAACCACCTCCTGCATCTAATATATGTAAAGGCCTGTCAGTAGAGAACATTTGCAAGGCTTGCATAAGATCTTGCCAAACTACAGTCTGGCGAATTTCACCTTTCTCTGAGCCATAAATATTCTCGGCAAACTTATGCGCGATATCATCAAAATTTCTGTCTTCTTGCACGAATTATACTTTTCCATTTTATGATAGAAACATCATTTTTTACTGATCGGCCTATTCTGTCATAGGAATAATATGAATAAAGGGGTATGCTGCTTTTTTTACTTCTAAGTGATGGTTTTTCGGACTAATTGCGTATGTTTGAACTGAAAAAAGTAATATCTTCGCTAGCAATGCCTTTACCCGCTCTGTTAATTATCGGGTTTATTGGTTTGTTGTTTGTCATGTTTACCCAAAAACATAAGATTGGGGTGTTGTTTGTTTTCGTCTCATTAACCGGAATTTTTTGTGTTTCTTTTCAACCTATCTCAAGTCATTTGTTAATGCCTTTAGAAAGAAAATACACCGCATTTCTACCGACTGACGAAGCGGTCGATTACGTTATGGTATTGGGTAATGGTCATGTTGTCGATGATCAACTTCCACCTACATCTGAGCTAAGTAGAACATCACTCATGCGGTTAACTGAAGGCATTCGTATTTTACGTATGTATCCTGGCACAAAATTAATTTTATCAGGTTATGCTGGTGGAACGGAGTTTAGTCATGCGAAAATGATGGCTAAAGTCGCGTTAGCACTAGGTATAGCTAAGCCCGACATTATTTTATTAGAAACAGCAAAGGATACGTGGGAAGAAGCGCGTCAAGCAGCCGCTTTTGTTGGACAAAAACAGTTGGTCTTGGTGACATCTGCTAGCCATATGGAAAGAGCCGTAACCGAATTTCAATCGGCAGGGCTAAAACCTATTCCTGCGCCGACTAATTTTTTAGCACAGTCAGAGATCAAACAACCTTGGACAAAGTTCACGCCAAGTGCGGGCTATCTTGAACAAACCGAGCGCTACTGGTCTGAACGTTTGGGATTATGGTGGCTCTATATCCGTGATTCATTACTAACGGCAGAAGAAATTCAACTGGATGTTTCCAGTCCAGAATAAAAATTTGCGTATCAGGCGGCAATACTCTATTTCAATGATTGTACAGTAACCTGTTTGTCTATAAAATTAGGGCTATATTAGATTTATTGATAACCGCTATACCATATAGCGGTTTTTTGTGTTATTCGCACAATTTTGCTGACCTATTCTCATTATCAGTTCATACAGTCAGCTCTCTTTAATTAGGATGGTCTAAATGGCAACGATAAAAGATGTCGCACGAATTGCAGGTGTTTCTACTACAACCGTATCTCATGTGATCAATAAGACTCGTTTTGTCGCAGAAGCGACACAGCAAAGAGTCAACGATGCGGTTAAAGAACTAAACTATGCACCTAGCGCTGTTGCTCGTAGCTTGAAGTGTAATTCAACCAGAACCATTGGCATGCTGGTTACGCAATCCACTAATCCCTTTCTTGCAGAAGTAATTAATGGAGTAGAAAGCTACTGTTATCGTCAAGGATACACCTTAATTCTATGTAACACTGGCGGTATTTATGAAAAACAGCGTGACTATATTCGTATGCTGGCGGAAAAAAGAGTCGATGGCATATTCGTGATGTGTTCTGACCTAACCAAAGAACTACAAGATATGCTTAATGCACACTCAGACATTCCAAAAGTCTTCATGGACTGGGGACAAGGCGAATCGTTTTCTGATGAATCAAAAGATAAGATCATTGATAACTCAGAAGAAGGCGGTTATTTAGCAACAAAATATCTTATTGAAAACGGTCACACTCATATAGCTTGTTTGAGCGGTCATTTAGACAAAACATTATGCATTGAACGTCTGGACGGTTATAAAAGAGCGTTAAATGAACATAATATTCCGTTCAATCAAGCTAATGTGTTTGAAGGTAATTTTGAATGTGATACTGCGCTCGAAGTCGCTGATAAAATTCTTGCTATGGAAACCAAACCGACAGCAATTTTTTGCTTTAATGACACTATGGCTCTTGGCATGATGAGTAGATTACAACAAAAAGGCATCCGTATTCCTGAAGATATTTCTATTATTGGATACGATAATATTGATTTAGCTGAATATTTTTCACCGCCTTTGACGACCATTCATCAACCTAAGCGTCGTGTTGGTAAAACAGCTTTTGAAATTTTACTTAGTCGCATTAATGATAAAGAACATGAAAGACGTATATTTGAAATGCACCCAGAGTTAATTATTCGTAAAAGTGTTAAAAATCTGACTAAATCAAATTAGTATTGTTCACTTTTTTATTTAGCATTTGTTGCATAAAAACAAAATTAATATGCATAAACATGCAAAATTACTGTGATATTTATCACAGATACAGTTAATATCAGTGATCTTTGTTCAAAGTTTACCTATATTTAATTACATCACGATCAGGGCAAACCATTTGAAAAAATGGGACGCAAAGCTTCCGGCCTTAGTTTGTACTCGCTAACTTTAGTGAAATATGAAAAGGTAGCGGAGTTGCCGAAAACTGCTTAATGAATATTTTTGGAAAGCTCATCTATATTTGTTAATTTCTCGGTTCTGGATTGGTTGATGCAATTTTTTAGCCTGAGATTCGAAGAAATGGATAAACCCGTACTTAAAAATTCGTTAGAACTATTTGCTACCTTTGGTAAGGTGAAGTCTCGCTCCATGTTTGGTGGATTTGGAGTGTTTGTAGACGACACCATGTTTGCCCTTGTGGTTAAAAACGCGCTGCACATTCGATGCTGTGAAGCGCTTAACCAACGGTTTACTCAACAAGCATATCAACCTTACGTTTATAAAAAACGAGGGTTCCCAGTTGTTACAAAGTATTTTCAACTTCCAGAAGATTTATGGGGCAATACCGACGATATACTGCACATAGCGAATATTGCACTTGATGCAGCGCGTAAAGAAAAACAATCAAGCACTCAAGTAAAGCCGGCTAGGTTAAAAGATTTGCCTAATTTGCGTTTAGGCACTGAACGTTTACTTAAAAAAGCTGGCATCTCATCAGTTGAGGATTTACGTCAAGCGGGCTCTTTACAAGCATTTAAGGCTATCCAAAGCTCACATAGTGATACATTAAATATAGAGCTGTTATGGGCACTTGAAGGTGCACTAAATGGAACGCATTGGTCCGTTGTTCCATTGGAAAGAAGAAGTGAGCTTATTGAACAACTAAAATCGTAAAAATATCTATGCACGCATAATCAAAACAACCGCTGACAACAGAATGTCAGCGGTTGTTTTGGTTTTTAAGGTCATTTTAAATAACGATTTATTATAATTTTTTTGAAAGTTTTTTATCCTCTCCCCTGTCATAATAAGTAATGCACTTAAATTGGATTATTTATTAATGAACAAAAAACTTATTATCGGCCTTATTCTTATCGCAACTATGATTTTTCTCGGTACACAATTTGGTCAATATTTTACCTTAGAGAATGCAAAGCAACAGCAATCGATACTTGCTGAATACATTGAAAATAATTTCGCTGTAGCGGCAGTTATTTATTTTATTACTTACGTTGCCATTACTGCCTTTTCTATTCCTGGAGCAGCGGTCGTTACCTTATTAGGTGCCGCGTTATTTGGTTTTGTTACTAGCTTATTCTTAGTTTCATTCGCTAGTACTATTGGAGCAACATTAGCATTTTTAAGTAGTCGCTTTTTACTTCGTGATTGGGTACAAGGTAAATTTGGCTCCAAGTTAGAAACAATGAATAAAGGTGTAGAGCGAGATGGGGCTTTTTACCTTTTCTCATTGCGACTCATACCTGTATTCCCGTTCTTTCTAATTAACTTACTAATGGGACTAACACCTATTTCGATAGCTCGTTACTATATTGTAAGCCAATTAGGAATGCTTCCTGGAACGATCGTTTTCCTAAATGCCGGTACTCAACTAGCAAACATTGATAGTTTATCAGGGATTGTTTCACCAAGCGTTCTCGCATCATTTGTTTTATTAGGCTTATTTCCTGTGATAGCAAAATGGATAATGGGTAGACTACGTCCGAATAATGCGGCTTAAATTATGAAAATATTTAGTGCATCGAACCCTACTGAGGCGCATATAATATGTGGGCTCATGAAACAACAGAATATTCAAGCCGAAGTGCGTGATGAAGGGTTATTCAGCTTAAAAGGAGAATTACCCTTAACCAATGATACCGATCCTTATGTATGGTTGATTGATTTGGATAAACTGCAGCAAGCACGTGTGTTGATCAACGAATATGAAGACCAACAGCACGACCTAGTTGATTGGCAATGTGAAAAGTGTGGCGAACAAAATGAGGGGCAATTTGCACTGTGCTGGCGATGCGCGGGCGAACAAGCTACATAGCAAATAATAGAATAAAGCAAAGTAACTCAGTAGAGACTCGCGTAATTAGATGGGGGCAGATATTCCAATCTAATTACGTGTACTATTTTGAATAAAATCGATTGACGTTTGATTGAATTCATCAGGTTTTTCCACATTGCAGACATGCCCACAATCACTGATTTCATACAGTACGCTGTCTTTATGCCTCGCGACCATCTCTCTCACTGGTGTAATAAACATATAATCTTTATCACCCATTAAATAAAGAGTAGGAATGGACAACTCTTTGTCACGAAAATAGCGCATCATAGGATTTACATCTGCTGCGAGTTTAAACCAACGCTTGAATTCATTTTGACACAGTTTTTTTGCTTCTCGGATAAAAAGGTGTCGAGACTCTTTTTGGCTTCTCTGAGGCATAACTATATAAGCAAAAAGTCCATATAACCACATGTAAGGCACAAGGTTCTTACTGAGGTCACCCAACTTAACCAATATCTGAGATCGCATGTTAAAACGTGTTATTGCACCACCTAAAACCATTGTATGAACTCTATCCGACGCTAGTTCAGCTAAGTTTCTAACAATAATGGTACCTAGAGACATTCCGACAAAATGTGCTGATTGTATTTTTAAGTGATCTAACACTTTTAAGATATCCAAGGTCACATCTTTGAACGTATATTTTTTAGCAATAAAACCTTTTATAAAATCGTGTGATTTTCCATGACCTCTCAAATCGATTAACAATAAATTAAAATGTTGTTTATACGCTTTGATTTGCTTAAACCATATCGAAGAGCTGCCGCCTGCGCCATGCACAAAAACAACCCATTCATCACTCGTTGGGTGTTTATAAGTTTTATGAAATAACAACGTTTCTGACATAAATTTAACTACAGTTTTTGTGTTAACAGTACGATGGATAGATAAACAAAGCTTACCACATATCTAGGTCTTAAGAGTGTTTTTGCTTCACGTATTACCACTAAAATGTAAGTAAGCATTTAAGCAGCTGTTATATTAGCAGAAAAATAAGCGACCAAATGGTCGCTTATTTTCAATGAACATAATCGTTTGCTAATAAACTTCTATTAGTGGTATGAAGCTTCGCTACTCATTCAAAAAACTTACTTAGCTTTCTTGCGTTTATCTGTAATTTCCCATTTCCCATCGACATAAAGTGCTGTCCAACCAGATGGTTTACCATCAATTTCAGAGCGAACATAGTTCTCTTTAGTTTTACGACTAAAGCGAATGACCGTAGGACGTCCATCAGGATCGGTTTCTGGTGCAGTCGTTAAATATTGAAATTTAGGTGAAATTCGATCTTTAAAACGAACCAACTCTTTAACTAATGGCGCTCTTGTTTCTCGTGATTTAGGAAAATTACTCGCGGCCATGAATAAACCTGAAGCACCGTCGCGTAACACAAAATACGCATCAGAGTTTTCACACGGTAATTCAGGTAAATGTACTGGGTCTTCTTTAGGTGGTGCAACTTCACCATTTCGAAGAATTTTACGTGTATTTTTGCACTCTTCGTTGGTGCAACCCATATACTTACCAAAGCGGCCATTTTTCAGCACCATATCGGCCGAGCACTTATCACACTCAACAACTGGTCCATCATAGCCTTTTAGCTTGAACTCACCTTTCTCAACAAGATAACCTTCGCAATTAGGATTGTTACCACATACATGCAGCTTACGTTTGTCGTCAATAAGGTAGGCATCCATAGCCGTTTCACAAATTGGACAACGTTTCTTGGCACGTAACGCAGCCGTTTCAACATCTTCTTCTAAAACGTTAATGATGCCTTCTTCGTCACCTAAGTTAATCGTTGTTTTACAACGTTCTTTTGGTGGCAATGCATAGCCAGAACAACCTAAGAAAACACCTGTAGAAGCGGTCCTAATCCCCATTTTACGGCCACAGGTTGGACACTCGATGTCAGTTTCAACAATATGATTCGGTTTCATACCGCCATCTTGTTCATCCAGCTCGGCTTTTTCCAAATGACTAGAAAAGTCACTAAAGAAGTTATCCAACACACCTTTCCAATTCACTTGACCTTCAGCAACTTGGTCTAATTTTTGTTCCATTCTAGCCGTAAAGTCGTAGTTCATTAAATCATCAAAACTACCGTCTAGCCGGTCGGTAACAATCTCACCCATTTTCTCTGCATAAAATCGACGTTGATCAACTTTGACATAGCCGCGATCTTGGATAGTAGAGATGATTGACGCATAGGTGGATGGTCGTCCAATACCTCGTTTTTCAAGCTCTTTAACCAAAGCCGCTTCAGTAAATCGAGCAGGTGGTTTGGTAAAATGTTGCTTTGGATCTAACGACTGTAACGCCAATTTATCGCCAACTTGAACCGCTGGTAAAATTTGGTCTTCATTCTTACCCATTGGTCGTTGAACACGAGTCCAACCATCAAATTTAAGTATTCTACCTTTGGCTTTTAAAGTGAAATCTGCGGCTTTTACACTCACCGTGGTTGAGTCATATTTAGCCGGTGTCATTTGACAGGCGACAAACTGATTCCAAATAAGCGTGTACAGCTTAACGGCATCTGCTTCCATCCCTTGTAGATCATCAGCTTTAACTTCAACACTAGATGGGCGTATCGCTTCATGCGCTTCTTGAGCCCCTGCTTTACTTCCATAACGAATAGCAGCTTCTGGTAAGTAAGCATCGCCAAATTCTGTCGAAATATAACCTCGAAGCGTCTCTACCGCTTCCGCACTTAAGTTGGTAGAGTCGGTACGCATATAGGTAATATATCCGGCTTCGTACAAACGTTGCGCAAGCATCATAGTCTTTTTAACACCATAACCTAAACGTGTACTGGCCGCTTGCTGCAAAGTAGATGTAATATATGGAGCAGACGGTTTACTTTGTGTTGGACGATCTTCTCGCTTACACACTTCATACTCAGCACTATGTAAAATATCTAGAGCCGATTTGGTTTCTACTTCAGAAGTGGGTTTGAAATTTAAACCATCTTTTTGAGCGACGACTAAACGAAAATCGGTTTTATCCTTTGTTTTAGTGTCAGCGTGCACATCCCAAAACTCTTCAGGAATAAACGCATTAATCTCACGTTCTCGCTCAACTAATAACTTTACGGCAACCGATTGAACTCGACCGGCAGAAAGTCCACGTGCTACCTTTTTCCAAAGTAGAGGGGACACCATAAAACCAACCACACGGTCCATAAAACGACGTGCCTGCTGAGCATTTACACCATCCATACTTAATTCACCAGGTGTTTCAAAAGCCTGTTGAATCGCGTTTTTAGTTATTTCGTTAAAAACAACTCGTTTGTATCGCTGTTCATCGCCACCGATGATCTCACGAAGGTGCCAAGCGATAGCCTCTCCTTCGCGGTCCAAATCGGTTGCGAGATAGACAGTATCAGCATCTTTGGCTAATTTTTGTAGTTCAGCTACCACCTTTTCTTTACCGGGAAGCACTTGATAGTTCGCTTCCCAGTTATTAAACGGGTCAATCCCCATTTTTTTGATCAGTGATTTGCGCTCTTTCTCTTTTTTAATACGAGCTTTTTCTTCTGGGCTCATACCTTTAGTTGAAATCGCCGCCGCTTTTTGGCCATTACTTTGACCCGCCGTAGGAAGGTCTCTAACATGACCAACACTAGACTTAACGATGAAGTCTTTTCCAAGGTATTTATTGATGGTTTTCGCCTTGGCTGGTGACTCCACTATAACAAGTGACTTACCCATAATTGATTCTGACATCCTCAATCATTACGATGGCTATATTCAATTAATAACGACAAATTTCGCTATTAAAACCTGTAACAATGTTAATTTTACTACTTTTACTATTGAGCGAGAGCGGCAGAAGATCAACAATTTTTTTTCATTTTATATCTAGTTGGTCGACTTATAAGCAATTGAACCGCACTCTAAACAAGACGTCGCACATACTAATGGCCTCTCAATTTAATGCCTTAGGGACGACGAAAATCTATGTCTTAGCTCACAATTTATCGCGTTTTTTTACTTGATTAACATAAACATTAGCATTGATTTTGTTTTTTTGAGGCATAAACTATGCAACAATTCATTTCAACATTAGGAGTTTTCATGAGCGAATTAAAACCCATTGCTGCCTTTGACCTTCTACTAATTGCCAATCAAATTATCCAGGAACATCAAGATTATATAAAAGGTATGCGCGCGGACTCAGTCGAAGAAAAAGACGGCGTGCTAATTTTCAAAGGCAATTATTTTCTCGACCAACAAGGTCTACCGACAGAAAACACAACAGCAGTATTTAATATGTTTAAATTCTTAGCACATAAACTGTCGAAAGAATTCACGCTTAAATAAATTCAATCAGGGCAACAAGTCATTGTTGACGACATTTATTATCAACAATGACTGCAAATATTAAAGCAACAACAACGTTACCATCCGTTATAACTGACTTAACGCTTGTAACTTGTCAAAGTAATCAGGGAACGTTTTAGAAGTACAACCAGGGTCGTTAATGGTCACTGGTGTATTACTCAAGGCGACCAAAGAAAAACACATGGCTATTCTGTGATCATCATAAGTATCTATTTCTGCATGCTTTATAGTACTTGTAGGAGTAATAATAATATAGTCATCACCCTCTTCAACTTGCGCGCCTAATTTACGCAACTCGGTTGACATGGCTGACAAACGGTCAGTTTCTTTAACTCGCCAATTGTACACGTTCCTAATTGCCGTCGTTCCTTTCGCAAATAATGCGGTTGTTGCAATGGTCATAGCCGCATCTGGAATATGATTGAAATCCATATCAATTGCGTTCAGTTCTCCAACCCGAGAAATAACGTAATCATCGCCCCACTCGATTTCTGCACCCATGCTTTCTAGTGCGTCAGCAAACTGAATGTCGCCTTGGATACTATTTTTACCAATTCCAGTCACTTTAATCTCGCCACCTTTTATCGCTGCGGCTGCTAAAAAATAAGAAGCAGAAGAGGCGTCACCTTCGACTAAAAAGTCACCTGGAGACTGATATGATTGTCCAGCAGGTACCACAAATTGTCGGTACTTATTATTGACAACCTCAATACCAAACTGTTTCATTATATGTAGCGTAATATCGATATAGGGTTTCGAAACTAAATCGCCTTCGATATTAATGGTAATTTCACCATCAGCTAATGGGGCAGACATTAAAAATGCAGTTAAAAACTGACTTGAAATAGAGCCATCAATTGATACTGAACCACTTTTTAAGCCTGTACCTTGAATTTTAAGTGGCGGATAATTTTCATTCTCCAAATACTCAACTTGCGCCCCAGCGCTTCGAAGGGCTTTAACGAGATGACCAATCGGCCTTTCTTTCATTCGAGGCTCACCCGTTAGGACATAATCCCCTTCACCCAAACATAGAGCAGCGGCGAGTGGACGCATTGCGGTGCCTGCATTTCCTAGAAATAGTTCTAACTCACCCGAACTATGAAATGGTCTTCCAAGGCCTTGTACTTCACAAACCGTTTTATCATCTGAAAGTGAATACTGAACACCTAACTGAGTTAACGCATTTAACATATGACGAATATCGTCACTATCAAGAAGATTGGTTAAACGTGTTGTACCATTAGCAAGAGCGGCCAACAATAATGCTCTATTTGATACACTTTTAGAGCCAGGGAGATTAATTTCACCATTTACCCGATGAATAGGCTGTAACGTAAGGGATTCCATTCAATTATTTGTCAATAGATTCTTCGTAATAGCAGATTATAGAATTTTTTTTACTATGGCTAGTGAAAATAAAGACGCATTCATTTATGGTAGTTAAGTAACTATTATATAAAAGATTAAAATAGACGTTAGGATATAGAAGCAATTCGATGACCATTTATTTGCCAGAACTGGATACTGATTCCTTTACTTTCCCACCAATTAGCGAAGCCTTGAATGAACCTAATGGGTTACTTGCTTTGGGTGGCGATCTTAAAGTTGAGCGGTTAATTGAGGCATATAAACACGGTATATTTCCATGGTACAGTTCTAATGAACCGATATTATGGTGGAGTCCCACCCCACGAGCAGTTTTTATCCCCGCAAATTTCAAGCCCTCTAAAAGCCTGAAAAAGTTTTATCGAAAATCCAATTATACTGTCAGTATTAATGTTAATACTGACAGAGTTATTCAGTTATGTGCCAATCTCAGAAGTGACGAGGAGATGTGGTTAAACCCTGATATGCAGCGTGCTTATTCACGATTGGCGTCCCTTGGTCATTGTCATTCTGTAGAAGTTTGGCAAGACAGAGAACTGGTTGGTGGTTTATATGGAATACAAGTCGGGAAAATGTTTTGTGGCGAATCAATGTTTAGCAGCAAAACTAATGCGTCAAAAATTGCTTTATGGGCATTTTGTGAACATTTTCACTCGTTTGGTGGAGAGCTTATCGACTGCCAAGTTCTTAATCCGCATACTAAATCTTTAGGAGCAGTAGAGCTGGATCGTGACGAATTTTTAGCCAAGCTTACTTCACTGAGAACACAAAAAGTGGATGATGTCTGCTATCAACCTCAGTGGCTCGATATTCCATCAACAATATCCAACATACTATGAGCGCTGTTTTTGTAAAAATAAATTTCGTCAAAACATAATCCAATTCCATAACCTAACCTTGCATTAAATAACCGTTCAGCACACATAAGATAACTAAGCGACACCAAAAAGTAAGCCCTTACAAGGAACCCGTCTCATGTCGGATCAAGAACTAAAAATTCAAATTGGCTTATCAGGCCAAAACCCTTGCAATTACATAAATGGAAGAGTGGAACGAGTAGCCATCGCATTAGACGAAAAATGTCGTGGCCCATCTTATTATGAAATGTTACTTGCAAATGGTTTTAGAAGAAGTGGCGATACCATTTACACACCTTATTGTGACCACTGTAATGCTTGCCAAGCGATTCGAATCTCTATTGCTGACCTATCCTTATCTCGCAGCCAAAAAAGGCTTAGCAACAAAGCAAAGAAGCTAACATGGCAAATGAAAGACCAAATGGATGAAGAATGGTTTGAATTGTATAGTCGCTATATTAACGAGCGCCACAGAAACGGCAGTATGTACCCACCGAAAAAAGATGAGTTTTATCAATTTTCTAGCTCTGATTGGCTCAATACACGTTATTTACATATCTACGATGAAAAGAATCTTATCGCAATAGCGATCACCGATGATTTACCGCAAAGTGCGAGTGCTTTCTATACATTCTTTGACCCTAATTACTCTTTATCCCTTGGTACTGTTGGGATACTAAAGCAAATTGAGTATTGCACTCAGACCAACAAACAATGGCTTTATTTGGGCTACCAGATAGACGAATGCCCAGCAATGAACTATAAAGTGCGTTTTCATCGTCATCAAAGGCTAGTAAATCAACGATGGCAAGGGTAGAATACTGCCCAACTTTAATATATCCAATTAATGACCCAATGAGTCGTTAATAATTTGCCTTATTTCTAAAGAGGATTAAATGGCTAAAGAAGACGTAATTGAAATGCAAGGCACTGTTCTTGATACTCTGCCTAACACTATGTTCCGTGTTGAGCTTGAAAACGGTCACGTTGTGACAGCTCATATCTCTGGTAAAATGCGTAAAAACTATATCCGTATTCTAACTGGCGATAAAGTAACTGTAGAGATGACTCCATACGATCTATCCAAAGGTCGCATTGTCTTCCGTGCTCGTTAATCACTCAGCGATTACGCAATAATAAAAAAACGGAGCCCAAAGCTCCGTTTTTTCTGTTAGTAGGTTACGTAAATAATAAGTCAGTTGAGTACAAACATTAATGAACTGGCTCTTGTTGGGCATTCAGATAATGAAAAGCTAACTCATCTTTAGCAATGTCTACTTTTACAGTACCACCATTAACGAGAGAACCAAATAACAGTTCATTAGCTAGCGGCTTTTTCAATTTATCTTGTATAACTCGTCCCATTGGGCGTGCGCCCATCGTTTTATCGTAACCTTTGCTTGCTAACCAGTGTCGTGCCTCTTCTGATACTTCTAATGACACTCCTCGAGCGTCTAACAAGGCTTGTAGTTCAACAATAAACTTATCGACTACTTGGTGGATAACTTGTTCATCTAAGCTATTAAACCAAATAATACTGTCTAGACGATTTCTAAACTCGGGTGTAAAGACTTTCTTAATTTCAGCCATCGCATCGGTGCTATTATCCTGTTGAATTAGCCCCATTGATTTTTTCTCGGTCTCGGAAACACCAGCATTGGTTGTCATGACAAGAATAACATTACGAAAATCGGCTTTTCGTCCATTGTTATCCGTTAGCGTACCATTATCCATTACTTGTAATAATAGATTAAAAATATCTGGATGCGCTTTTTCTATTTCATCAAGCAGCACGACTGCATGAGGGTGCTTAATCACTGCATCGGTTAACAAACCACCTTGGTCATAACCAACATAACCCGGAGGCGCACCAATCAAGCGGCTAACAGAATGGCGTTCGCCATACTCAGACATATCAAAGCGTAGTAACTCTATCCCAAGCAATTTAGCTAACTGCAATGTTACTTCGGTTTTACCTACACCAGTAGGTCCAGCAAACAAGAAAGAACCAACTGGCTTGTTGTCTTCTCCCAGTCCAGCACGAGTTAACTTAATAGCTTCGCTCAGTACGCCAATAGCAGCATCTTGACCAAATACCAACATCTTCATCCGTTTTTCAAGCTCTTGAAGTGTATCTTTATCTGATGAAGAGACCGATTTTTCTGGAATGCGAGCCATCTTAGCAACCATTGACTCAATATCGGCAACACTGACCGTTTTTTTACGGCGGCTCGCTGGAGCTAAACGACTTCGAGCCCCTGCTTCATCTATGACATCAATGGCTTTATCTGGTAAATGACGCTCGTTAATGTACTTAGCAGATAGTTCAACGGCCGCTCTCAGCGCTTTATTGGTGTACCTTACTTCATGGTGCGCTTCATATTTAGGTTTTAACCCAATAAGAATTTTGGTTGTATCATCCAAAGAAGGCTCGATCACATCTATTTTTTGGAACCGTCTAGACAGTGCTCGTTCTTTCTCAAAAATATTACTGTATTCCTGATACGTCGTTGAACCAATACAACGCAATTTACCGCTACTTAACAGTGGTTTAATCAGATTTGCCGCATCAACTTGACCACCTGATGCAGCACCTGCACCGATAATTGTGTGGATCTCATCAATAAATAAAATCGCGTCTTTTTCTTGCTCTAATTGTTTCAAAATACCTTTGAGGCGTTTTTCAAAATCACCTCGATATTTAGTCCCTGCTAGAAGTGAGCCAATATCAAGCGAGTAAATCACACTGTCTTTTATAACATCAGGAACCTGACCTTCAACAATGCGCCAAGCAAGCCCCTCTGCGATCGCTGTTTTACCTACGCCAGCTTCACCTACCAGCAGCGGGTTATTCTTGCGACGACGGCATAGCACTTGAACCGTCCTTTCAAGTTCTTTATCACGTCCAATTAATGGATCAATATCGCCCTGTTTAGCCACATTGTTTAGATTAGTGGCAAAAGCCTCTAACTTCTCATCAGCAGGAATCTCTTCTTTTGTTTCGTTACCAAAGACATTGCTTGCAGAGTCGTCCCCCTCTTGACTAGAACCTTTGGTTATTCCATGTGATATATAGTTGACGATATCTAATCGGCTTACGTCATGTTTTTTGAGCAAATAAGCAGCATGTGATTCTTGCTCACTAAATATAGCAACCAATACATTGGCACCTGATACTTCATTTCGTCCAGAAGATTGAACATGAAACACCGCTCTTTGTAACACACGTTGAAAGCTCAATGTTGGTTGAGTCTCTCTTGTCTCGTCATTTTCAGGGATAAGCGGCGTAGTCTGATCAATAAAGGTATCTAACTCATCTTTCAAAACATCAATATCTGCCTGACAAGCGATGAGAGTGTCTCTAGCAGCTTGATTATCCAGTAACGCAAGTAACAGGTGTTCAACTGTCATAAATTCATGATGCTTGTCTCTAGCACGGGCAAAGGCCCCGTTAAGACTTGTTTCTAATTCTTTGTTAAGCATAAGTACCTCTCGCAATGAGCAAATCTACATTTGATGAGTCGCTATAAAACTAAGCCTTTTCCATCGTACATAATAGTGGATGCTCGTTTTCCCTCGAGTACATAGTGACTTGCGCCACCTTAGTCTCCGCAATTTCAGCAGAATAAGTACCACAAATAGCCTTACCTTCGTAATGTACTTGAAGCATTATCTGAGTTGCTTTCTCCATATCCATGGAAAAAAATCTAGCCAAAATATCTATGACAAAATCCATCGGTGTATAATCGTCATTGTTCAAAACAACATGGTACAAAGATGGTTCCTTGACCTTAGTTTGTTCTTTCTCCAGTAGGTCTGAATCTGGAGTTATCCATTCAAATTTTTTGTTCATTATTTTATCGAGTCGTTGAAAAGTGTTAAAAATTACCTTTCTTTAACTTAGAGACTAATTCACCATCGGTGTACCTGCAAATAAAACTTTACCATCTTTTCACTTTCCTCACTTAACTGTACAAAATATAACCATCAACCTATCGATTAAAAGTTTGGAAAACGGATCACAAACCTGGCATTTTTTAGATCTCAAAAATGATTTACAGACAATATTTTATTTTTTTGTGGCTTGGGAGTGTTGACTGTAGTTACTCATTGATTAAATTATGTACTACTAGATACTGAAAAACACTTACAAAGCACTCAAGTTCAAGTGATCGAGAAACTCATCACATGAAACAACTTAAGTCACACAATGCATGAGGGATGTAAAACATGGCTACAGGTACAGTTAAGTGGTTTAATAACGCCAAAGGATTTGGATTTATCTGCCCAGAGGATGAAGATGGTGATATTTTTGCTCATTATTCAACCATTCAAATGGACGGTTATCGTACATTAAAAGCAGGTCAGCAAGTGTCCTACGAAGTCGAAGATGGACCAAAAGGTTCTCACGCCAGTTCTATCATTCCAGTTGAAGGCCAAAGCGCAAAATAGTTCTAAATCGTGTTGAGCAACATTAGAACGTATTAAAAATAACAGAGCCTAGTACAAATCTTACGTTACACAATAAACAAAAAACCCGCTTTGTGCGGGTTTTTACTTTTCTTTCTTATTGCCTAAGCTTCTAACAAGTGAAACACGTTAGTTTAGAACCAATCAATTTATAATAAACTGTCTATTACTTGATTAAAAGTGTCACTTGGGCGCATCAATTTTGACACCAAGTCATCAACTGGGAAGTAATAACCTCCTAAGTCTCCTTTCACACCTTGAGCAGAATTTAACTCATTAACAATCGCTTCTTCATTGCCTAACAGCGTTTTTGCTATCGGTGCAAATTGCTCAGCAAGTTCCGCATCTACAGATTGCTCAGCCAGAGCCTCAGCCCAATAAGTGGCTAAGTAATAATGACTTCCTCGGTTATCCAACTCTCCAACACGACGAGATGGTGACTTATTGGTATCTAAAAATTTACCTGTCGCTTTATCTAACGTATCAGCAAGAACTTTAGCTTTAGCATTGCCTGTTACTACACTTAAATGCTCTAAAGATGCCGCTAGTGCTAAAAATTCACCTAAAGAGTCCCAACGTAAATGGTTCTCTTTTTCTACTTGCTGAACATGTTTAGGAGCTGAACCACCCGCACCTGTTTCGAACAAACCACCACCGTTCATTAACGGTACAACAGATAGCATCTTAGCTGAAGTTCCTAGCTCAAGAATTGGGAATAAATCGGTAAGGTAGTCACGCAAAACATTACCTGTAACAGAAATAGTATCTAACCCTTGTTTAATACGGGTTAAAGAAAACTCTGTTGCTTCAACTGGCGACAAGATCTTAATGTCTAAACCTGCAGTGTCGTGTTCAGGAAGATAAGCATTCACTTTTTTAATCAATTCAGCATCATGTGCACGAGCGGAATCTAACCAAAATACAGCAGGCACATTGGTTGCACGTGCTCGCGATACAGCAAGCTTAACCCAATCTTTGATCGGTGCGTCTTTTACTTGACACATACGGAAGATATCGCCTTGCTCCACGGTTTGTTGCATCAGTACACTACCCGACGCATCAACGACGTTAACGGTTCCAGCATCCTGAATCACAAACGTCTTATCATGAGAGCCATATTCTTCTGCTTTTTGTGCCATTAAGCCTACATTCGGCACGCTGCCCATTGTTGTAGGGTCAAACGCACCATTCACTTTACAGAAATCGATAACTGCTTGATAAACACCGGCATAACAACGATCAGGGATCATCGCTTTGGTGTCTTTAAGTTGACCGTCTGGTCCCCACATTTTCCCTGAAGACCTGATCATTGCAGGCATAGAAGCATCCACAATCACATCACTTGGCACGTGTAAATTGGTGATTCCGCGATCAGAGTCAACCATGGCTAATGGCGGTTGCACAGCATAAACACTTTGTAGTGCTGCTTTTATTTCAGCTTGTTTCTCTTCTGGTAAAGCTTGGATCTTGACATAAACATCACCAATACCATTGTTCACATCAACGCCGATTTCGTCAAAAAGATCGCCATATTGGTCAAAGACTGTTTTGTAATAAGCTTTAACCGCATAACCAAAAATGACCGGGTCAGACACTTTCATCATCGTTGCTTTTAAATGCAGTGAAAGTAAAACATCTTCTTGTTTTGCTTTAGCGGTTTCTGTTTCAAAGAACTCGACCAAGGCTTTTTTATTTAAAACTGACGCATCAATAATTTCTTTATCAAGTAAAGCTAGCTTATCTTTTAATACTTGCGTTTCACCGTTTGCTTTAACAAGTTGAATGCTTACTTCCGTTGCACCATCAATAGTGACGGATGTTTCACTACCAAAAAAGTCATTCGCATCCATACTTGCAACGTGAGATTTAGAATCAGCCGACCACTCACCCATTGAATGTGGGTTTTTCTTAGCGTAGTTTTTAACTGACGTCGGTGCTCTACGGTCTGAGTTACCCTCTCGTAGCACTGGGTTTACTGCACTACCTTTAATTCTACCGTACGCATCTTGGATAGCTTTCTGTTCATCGGTTATCGCCTCTTCAGGATAATCTGGTAACGCATAACCTTTTTGCTGAAGTTCTTTAATAGCAGCTTGTAATTGCGGTATCGATGCGGAAATATTGGGCAATTTGATGATATTCGCTTCTGGTGTCTTTGCTAAGTCACCTAATTCTGTCAGAGCATCACCAATGCGTTGCTCTTCAGCTAAATACTCAGGGAAATTAGCAATAATACGCCCCGCGAGTGAAATATCGCGTGTGTCAACGTCGATACCAGAAGACGCGGTAAATGCACGAATAATAGGCAGCAATGAGTGAGTGGCTAGTGCTGGAGCTTCATCAGTAATGGTATAAATGATGGTCGGTTTTTCTGTAGGCATGAAATTTCCCTATATTTTCTGAGGCTAGTTGGATGAGAAGTAAGCCCGTATTTGATTAACACGTTTAGTATTCCCATTACATCCAGAATATCCAAACATGCTTGATGTTCTTATGGTCTAAGTTGAATTCTTGTCCATCCCTTAAACAGCTGTATTTTTATAATTAAACAATCTCGGCGAGTTAGTCTATCATATTGTGCAGCATTCCATATTTTAGGCGCAAAAATGATAGCCTAATTTTGCTAACATTCAAACTTTTACAAACACTTTGTTTACATAAATGTAAGGTAGTTAACATGTCATCACGCTCTACGGGTGCAAGTTGGTCTAAATCAGACAAATCTAAACCGACTAATTTTAAACACCGACGTGCTAATTCTTCGAGCAAAAATAGAGTCAAAAAACGCAAAGTTAAATCGAGCGTGTCTGCAGAAGATCGCATCGTACTTCTATTTAATAAACCGTACGACACGTTAAGTCAATTTACCGATGAAAAGTCAGGTGACGCTATCAAAAGACAGACATTAGCCGATTTTATTTCTGTCAAAAATGTGTATGCGGCAGGTCGATTAGACCGAGACAGTGAAGGGCTTATGATATTAACCAATGATGGTGAACTACAAGCAAAATTGACTCAACCTAGCTCTAAATCACCAAAAACCTATTGGGTTCAAGTTGAAGGACGACCTAGTGAGCAAGACTTAGATAAACTCCGACATGGCGTTGAACTTAAAGATGGTTTAACTTTACCTGCTCAAGTTGAAATAATCGCAGAACCAAATGTCTGGTCGCGCATACCTCCGGTTAGATTTCGAGCAGCCATACCCACTACATGGTTAGCGATCACCATTATTGAAGGTCGCAATCGACAAGTAAGACGAATGACTGCAAATATCGGTTTCCCAACGTTAAGGCTGATTCGTTATGCTATGGGGCAACAGACTTTACAAGATTTAGCACCTGGTGAATTTCGCCATATAAAAATGTAACTTACTCGCCTTCCATAAAACCAAGGTCTGGCAGTAAATCTAAATGTTGGGCATAACGTTTTTGATCAAATTTTGCCCCATTTTTCATCACATCAAACACTTCAATAGCTAAAGCGCACGCCATCATCTCTTTTGCATCTTGCTGAGATGTTCCAGTCATCATTAAACGCATCAAGGTTTCTTTCACTTTAATTGGGTCGCCATCCGCTAATTGGTTCTCAATTGTTTCTATTAGTACGGTTTGATCCATAAACTCATTTTGATCGGTCATGTAGTTATCTCTCTAAATAATCGGACTAAACTATGCCAGAATTTATCTAATTTGCCAGCAAATCTGTGAACCTTATCGCTAAACTGTATCCTTTAAATTGTTTCTGGTAGAATCACCGCCCGTGTGATTGGAGCGATGATTCGCAGTCTTGAAGATTAGAAAAATCGCTGAATTAAGAATGAAATAACGGTCTATCTGAAATGAATAATATGCACAACCAGCACTGTGTATCTGCAATTAACCAAGTTTGGAATTAACAATGCCTGAGAACAAAGCCATGTCTGAAAACAGCAAAAAAAAGGTCATTGTCGGAATGTCCGGCGGTGTCGACTCTTCTGTTTCCGCTTATCTTCTGCAACAACAGGGCTACCAAGTCGAAGGACTGTTTATGAAGAACTGGGAAGAAGATGATGATGAGGAGTATTGCACAGCAGCAGAAGACCTCGCTGATGCACAAGCGGTGTGTGATAAACTCGGTATCTACCTTCATACCATTAATTTTGCCGCAGAATATTGGGATAATGTGTTCGAATATTTTTTAGCAGAATACAAAGCGGGCAGAACACCCAACCCCGATATTCTTTGTAATAAAGAAATCAAGTTCAAAGCATTTTTAGAATTTGCCGACGAAGTTCTAGAAGCAGATTACATTGCAATGGGACACTATGTACGACGTACTTTCCCTGAACAGTCACCCAATGCGCAAGATAGAATAAAAAAGCCACAAATGCTGCGCGGTATCGATAATAATAAAGATCAGAGTTATTTTTTATACACCCTGAGCCATGAACAAATTAGCCGTAGTCTATTTCCTGTTGGTGAACTGGAAAAACCAGAAGTAAGACGCATTGCAGAACAGCAAGGCTTGGTTACAGCTGAGAAAAAAGATTCTACTGGCATATGCTTTATTGGTGAACGAAAGTTCACTGAGTTTTTAGGTCGATACCTACCTGCTCAACCCGGAAAAATACAAACCCCTGAAGGCAAAGAAATTGGCGAGCATCAAGGGTTGATGTACCATACCCTCGGCCAACGTAAAGGGTTACACATCGGTGGACAAAAAGGCGGTGGTGGTAATGAAGACCCATGGTATGTTGCAGACAAAGATTTAGAACGCAATGTATTAATTGCTGTTCAGGGTTCAGATCATCCTCTACTAAAGTCAAATGGCTTAATCGCATCTCAACTTCATTGGGTTGACCGCGAAGTAATAACAGAGCCAATGAATTGCACGGTAAAAACTCGTTATCGTCAAAAAGATATTCCGTGTACAATAACGCCTATTGACCAAGATAATATCAAAGTAGTGTTTGATGATCCGCAAGTCGCTGTTACGCCTGGTCAATCAGCTGTATTTTACAAAGATGATATCTGCCTAGGTGGCGGTATTATTGAACAACGAATTTAACAACAATCAGATTTAAATAGGAGCTTTAAGTGGCAAATACACTCTATGATCGTACCATTGCTTTTGCAGGCATCTGCCAAGCTGTAGCACTTGTTCAACAAGTGGCAAAAGATGGTTATTGCGACTCTGATGCCTTTAAAGCTTCTATAAAAGCCATAATTAATACTTCTCCCGCTAATACATTAGATGTTTTCGGCCACGAATCTGATCTCAAAATTGGCCTAAAATGTATGGTTAAAGGCATTGATAGTACACCAATGGGAAGTGAAGTGACTCGCTACATTATCAGTTTGATGGCGCTTGAGCGTAAATTAAACCAAAAAAGTGACGCAATGAGTCAATTAGGTGAAAGACTACAAATGATCGAGCGCCAAGCCAATCACTATGATCTTTTTGATGAGCAAATGATAAGCAACATAGCCAGTGTCTATCTCGAAGTAATAAGTCCAATAGGCCCTAGAATTCAAGTTACGGGCACACCATCTGTACTGCAACAAACCAGTAATCAACACAAAGTTCGCGCGCTACTACTATCCGGAATACGTAGCACTGTCCTTTGGAGACAGGTTGGAGGAAAGCGACGTCACATGGTATTTGGTCGTAAAAAAATGGTCGAACAAGCACAAATTCTATTGGCAAGATTATAAAACCGATAATCACAATACCAAAACCATATGCAGTAACCCTTTAATACAGTATTAGTTTTACCAGACAATATTAGTTTTGACACAAGATATTAGTTTAAACCGTCAATATTAATTTGAACACACAATAAAAGTTAGCCATTAACCCCACTATATTCAGGAGAATCACCATGGAACTGTCAGCATTGACTGCTGTTTCACCCGTAGACGGACGATACGGAAGTAAAACGATTGCGTTACGCAGTATCTTCAGCGAATACGGTCTACTAAAGTATAGAACCATCGTTGAAATCCGTTGGTTACAGAAGCTTTCAGCGACACAAGCTATTGTTGAAGTGCCTGCTTTTAGTGATCAAGCAAATGCATTTCTTGATCAGTTAGCAGAGAATTTCAATGAAGCCGATGCTCAACGAATCAAAGACATTGAGAGCACCACTAACCATGATGTTAAAGCTGTTGAATATTTTCTAAAAGAAAAAGTGGCCGAAGTTCCTGAACTGCATGCTGTAAATGAATTTATTCATTTTGCTTGCACTTCAGAAGATATTAATAACACCTCGCACGCATTGATGCTAAAAGAAGCGCGTGAAACGATAATTTTGCCTGAAATTGGGCGCATTATTGACGCAATTAAAGCGCTAGCAGTAGAGTATCGTGACATCCCATTATTATCGCGTACTCACGGTCAACCGGCTTCTCCATCTACGTTAGGTAAAGAAATGGCCAACGTAGCTTATCGTATGGAACGCCAATATAAGCAAATTGAAAACGTTGAGATATTAGCAAAAATCAATGGTGCAGTAGGAAACTACAACGCCCATCTTTCCGCTTATCCTGACGTAGATTGGCATGAATTCAGCGAGACGTTTGTCACTCAATCTCTTGGCGTCACATGGAACCCATACACCACTCAAATAGAACCTCACGATTATATTGCCGAGTTATTTGATGCCATCGCTCGTTTCAATACCATACTTATCGATTTTGATCGCGATATATGGGGATATATTGCTTTAGGTCACTTTAAACAAAAAACCATTGCTGGTGAGATTGGCTCATCAACCATGCCACATAAAGTAAACCCTATCGACTTCGAAAATTCAGAAGGTAACTTAGGTTTAGCTAATGCTGTATTTACCCATTTAGCGCAAAAATTGCCTATCTCACGTTGGCAGCGTGATTTAACCGATTCTACTGTGCTGAGAAACCTTGGTGTGGGTTGTGGCTATGCAATTATTGCCTATACTTCAACCTTAAAAGGGATTAGCAAGCTAGAAGTAAATCGCGAAGCACTGCTTGCTGAACTTGATAAAAACTGGGAAGTTTTAGCTGAACCGATTCAAACGGTTATGCGTAGATATGCCATCGAAAAACCGTATGAAAAACTGAAAGAATTAACACGAGGTAAACGTGTTGATGGTGACGCAATGCGTGCATTTATTGATGGACTTGACTTACCTGAAGAAGAAAAAGTTCGCCTTAAAAAAATGACACCAGCGAACTATATTGGCCAAGCTATCGAGCTAACTGATAAACTTTAATCTACAAACTCTAATCGATAAGTTCTACTCTAATCGGTTAACTAAGCAGTTAGTACTGACAAAGGTTGCTCATTATGAGCAACCTTTTTGTTTAATAGATCTCAGACTTAAACCTTAAATTGACTCACCAAGCTTTGTTGCTCGGCAGCTAGCCCAGCAATTTGGATTCCTACCGATTCAGATGCTTCGGCAAGAGCTAAGATTTGACTACTCAACTCTCGGATATTCGACACATTGTGATTGACCTCACCAGAAACAATCTGCTGCTCTTTCGCTGCTCGAGCAATCTGATTGTTCATGTCATTAATTTCAGAAATTGCCTCAAATATAGTACAAAGTTGCTCTGCGGCCCTATTCACTTCCGACGATGTATGGCTAGCAAGTTCATTACCTTCCTGAATAGCAGACACCACATCATGTGTACCCGTTTGCACTTTATCAATCACTAACTTGATCTCAGCCACCGAGGAATACGTTCTGCTGGCTAGATTACGAACTTCGTCTGCCACCACTGCAAAGCCTCTCCCTTGCTCGCCAGCTCTGGCGGCTTCTATCGCGGCATTAAGCGCTAAGAGGTTAGTCTGTTCCGAAATGGCTTCAATGACCCCTAAAATGTCGGTGATACTGGCATTGTTTTCAGCTAGTTCCTCCACTACAGGAACCGCTAACTGCATTCTATTTACTAGTTTGGCCATTTCATCAGAAGACCGTTGTATCACTTGTTGACCTGATGTAGCGGCTAAACTAGCTTTAGTCGCTGCGTCTACAGCAACTTCAGCATTTTGGAACACTTGTTCACCGGTCAAGGTTAGTTCTTCTGAAGCTGTCGCAACTAAATCGACTTCTTTAAATAATGAATCGCTGCTTTGACGGGTATCGGATACAGAAACTTGAGCGTCTTTGGCCGTACTAGCCACTTGTTCACTCGTTGCAACAACCTGAGAAATGGTGCTCTGAAGTTTAGTCAAAAAAGAATTAAAACCCTGTGCGAGCTGACCTATTTCATCTCCATTTTTCACTTCAATGCGTTGAGTTAGATCGCCTTCTCCAGACGCGATATCATTCAACCTATCAACCATCTGTTTAATTGGTGTAACTAATGCCTTTGAACTTACCGCAATAATTGCTAGACCGATAACAACAAACAAGAAACCAACAATCATCTCGGACCGCACGCTTTTATCCATGCGTTCAACAATGGCTTTATCTAAAAGATTGGCGTCTTCCAACACACTTTGTGCTGGAATTTCTATCAACACGCCCCAATTCTGATTTGCCACTTTAACTGGAGCAAAAACAATAAGCCAATTACCATCACTACTCCAAATCGTTTGAGCGGCTCCCGAACGCAAAAATTGATCTAATTGATCGGCTGCCAAACTCTCTACGGCTGCTACTTCACCTATGCTTTTTGAAGCTTCGTCACTCGCTACTAGCATCCCATTTTCACTTACAATAGAGACATGACCGTTGCCCGAAAATAATTTAGCATCAGTTTGAATTGCAATATCTTGAAGATTAGCCAAATTAAGCTCTAAGCCTAAAACGCCAACCACCTCATCATCTCTGATTAATGGATAAGCTATCGATGAGGTAAAAATAGTGTTACCTAGATGGTCGGTAATCACCGGTGATGATAGACATGTTTGTCGACTTGTTAGTGGACAAACAAACTTCTGTACGTTGTTGGCATCAGATAGAGTAGTTTCTGAAAGCACACTAGGAACAGCAGCTTCGCCTGAGCCAGATTGATGCCATTGTGCCGCGAAACGCCCCACTTCATTAGAGCCAACATATTCAGCACCGTGGTAGTTGCTATCTTCCCCATCAAGTGCATCTTTTTCAAATACCAAATAGGCGCTTTCTATACTAGCGAAACTTTCTACTGATTGACGTAACATATTTTGCAGTGACGTACGTAAATCTTCACTAGCAGTAAAATTGTCTTCCGCATTTTGTTGTAAGAAGAGCGACATATTGGCTAACATTTCAGCCCTATGTAAGGCTTCTTGCAGATAATTAATTGCTTCCGTTGCATTTTGCTCTGACTGAGCTTGGAGTAGTTGTTCTGATTTGGATATAACAGAGTCACTGCTAAATGATTTGATCGTTTTTTGATTTTCCAAACCACTATAGATAGAGAAACCGATAAGAGAAATGGAAGTAACAATCAGACATAACCCTGATAACAGCGAAATTTTCCATTGAACCGACAATGACCGCATGACAAAATCCTTTGATTATTATTATTTACTATTTATTGTACTATTTTTACTTTATCGGCATTTTCGACAATAAGTTTACCTAAGAAGTGAGTTATTTTTCCATTCACCTTAACGAATAAATTCTGCCACAACTTGCGCCTTAAAAATGCTAATATCTTGAGGTCAACAGAGCCATGAAAGAAAAGTAGCATGAGTGAAAATACGGTACTCATTTTAACAACACTCATTTAGCCCACTCGGTTTACTTGAAATAAAAAGATCAGCAAAATAGATGCAAAAGGATAACATAACAACATGAAAGTAATTAGTTTTAATATCAATGGATTACGAGCTCGACTTCATCAACTGCAGGCTATTATTGATAAGCATCAACCCGATGTTATTGGCCTACAAGAAATTAAGGTACACAACGATGCTTTCCCTATAGAGGCCGTTGAAGCAATGGGCTACAAAGTTTACTTTCATGGCCAAAAAGCCCATTACGGTGTTGCGATGATGTGTAAACAAGAACCAATATCCGTACAGTATGGCTTTCCTAGCGATAATGAAGACCATCAAAAACGTATGATTATGGCAACATTTTCCGATGAAAACGGCGAAAAAACCACCATTTTAAATGGCTATTTTCCACAAGGTGATAATGTAGAACACGAAACCAAATATCCATATAAACGTCAGTTTTATAAAGATTTAATGGACTACCTTAACCAAAATCATACTAGCGAAGATAATATTATAGTAATGGGCGACATTAATATTAGCCCAATCGATTTAGACATTGGTATTGGTGAAGTAAACCGCAAGCGTTGGTTGAAAACGGGTAAATGTTCATTCCAACCAGAAGAACGTGAGTGGCTAAGTACTTTACTAGACTGGGGTTTTGAAGATACCTTTAGGAATCTTCATCCTGACGTGGATAACCTATTCTCTTGGTTTGATTATCGTTCACGTGGCTTTGATGACAACCGAGGCCTACGAATTGACGTGGTACTCGCCACTGCAAAATTAGCAGAAAGATGCATCGAATCAGGTATCGACTATGAGTTACGCGGCATTGAAAAACCATCTGATCACGCTCCTATTTGGTCGACATTCGAATAATCGTTAATCTCTGAGCAAAACCTATAAAAAAGCCCTAACAGTTTCATTCGTTAGGGCTTTTTTGGTTAAGATGATGAGCCAAATTGATTAGATAAAAACCTCAGCTTAGCGGTCTCATATAAGCCAAATATTTTTTCTCTGCTTTTTTGAACATCCAAAGAATACAAAACGTCACACACATATAGAATAATCCTGCGGTGAGAAAAGACTCAAAAGGCGCGTAATAACGCGAATTCACCAAGCGAGCAGCACCTGTCAAATCAAGGATAGTAACAATCCCCGCCACCGCAGAGCCATGTAGCATAAATATCGCTTCATTACTGTAAGCAGGCAGCGAACGACGTAAAGCACTAGGCAAAACAATACGTTTGTAAGTTTTCCATGTACTCATACCGTAAGCTTTTGCTGCTTCCACTTCGCCTTTTGGCAGCCCATTGATCGATCCGCGTATTATTTCAGAACTATAAGCAGACGTGTTTAATACAAAAGACACTAGTGCACAGAACCAAGCGTTTTCCCATAAGGTATCTTTGACAGCCATAAACTGATCCATACCATAATAAATTAGGTATAACTGCACCAACAACGGGGTACCTCGGAAGAAATAAATATAAGCCCAAGCAGGAAAGCGCAATAAAGGATTATGGCTGTTCCTGCAAATAGCTAAAGGAATTGCAATACATAACCCCAAAATCAAAGAGATAGAAACCAACCAAACGGTTGTCCATAATCCTTCAAAATATATCGGTAAACTTTCAATAATTAATGAAAAATCCATGACTACCTCGTATGTATGCTGAACTTACGTTCCGCTAGTTTAAGTAATCCAGTGGAAATACTAGTGAAAATCAAGAAAATGATGGCAATCGTCATATAAAACGTAAATGGCATCTTAGTTGAACCCGCAGCAAGCGAACCCACTCTAACCATATCTTCTAAACCAATAATTGAAACCAATGCTGTTGTTTTTAATAACACTAACCAATTGTTACCAAAGCCGGGTAAAGCATGACGAATCATTTGCGGTAATAAAATTCGCTTAAAAGCCATTGGACCACTCATTCCATACGCTTTAGCCGCTTCTAGCTCGCCTTTATCAACGGCCATCATTGCACCACGAAAGGTTTCAGCCATGTATGCGCCAAAAATAAAGCCTATCGTTAATACACCAGCTACAAAAGGGCTTACATCAATGTAATCCGGTAGGTATGCTGTCCATTCATGGCTAGGATCGGATGAAGTCATCCACTCATTTAACCATTCATTGACCGCATATAAACTATTATTAAGTAAAATTTGGCCACCGAAAAAAATCAACATCATTAAAACGAGATCGGGAATACCGCGAATAACGGTGGTATATAAGGTGGCAATAGAACGAGCAAAGCGATAAGGTGCCATTTTAGCCAATGCACCCGCCATTCCGAGAATCATAGCTAATACTAACGATAAAACTGCCACTTCAATGGTGAGCAGTGCACCACTTAATATAGAAGCTTCGTACCCTTGTAAGTCGAACATGGTAAGTAGTCCATTACTCAGTAATATGATTGACTGAATTTATAACTATTCAACATGGGACTCCATGCAAACTTAAACATCCAAAACGACATAAGTTTAAGCGATGAAATTATCTGTTGAATAGCCACATTCAAGAAAAGCAAGGTGACATTTCTGCCACCTCTCTAGACTAATTAACTACGGCAGCTAATTAGTCACACTCGCGTATTAGTCACCGTAAACATCGTAGTTAAAGTATTTAGCTTGAATTTCTTGATAAATACCTTTTTCACGCAATGCAATAATTGCAGCATCTAGCTTAGCAGTTAAATCTTTATTTTGCTTACGTACCGCTATACCCATTCCATCACCAAACCATTTAGGGTCAGTAAGTGAAGGACCAACAAATTCGTATGCCTCACCACCTTTTTGGTTGAGCACTCCTTCTTCAAGTGCTGACGCATCGCCTAATACAGCTGCAATACGGCCATTATTTAGGTCAAGGTAAGCTTCATCGAAAGAACCATAACGAACGATCTCTACATCTTTGTAGTTATCCGTTATATATTTGTCATGAGTGGTTGCACGCTGTACGCCAATCTTCACACCGTCAAGGTTAGAAAAATCAAGTCCTGCGCCTTTTTTAGCAATAAATTTATTTGGAATAACAGCGTATTTACCAGTAAAATCAACTTTCTGCTTACGCTCTTCCGTTATAGACATAGCAGCGATTATCGCATCGTATTTACGTGCAAGTAGAGAAGGAATAATGCCATCCCAATCCTGCGGTACGATTTTACATTCTACCGCCATTTCAGTACAAAGCGCGTTGGCCATGTCCACATCAAAGCCACTTAGTGAACCATCCGCTTCTGTTTTACTAAAAGGAGGATATGCCCCTTCAATACCAAAACGTACCACTTTCCAATCCTTTGCTTGGGCCGTTGCTGTTAACGCTGTAGCTGCCAATGTTGCCGCTAATAACCACTTTTTCATTTCCATACTCCTGTGTATATGCGTGTCGGTTTCGTTTTTGAGTTATTGTTTAGTGTAATAACCGATTAAAAAACCTTTTAACTTTAGAAAATTTTAGCTATTTGTTCAAAGCGGTGCCGTACCTGATTTATGTGCAACAACGCATCGAAAAATTTTTATCGATAGATGATCATTTTAATAGATTGAAGATATAAACTGTTTAAGCCTAGCGGAACTTGGACTAGTAAATAAATCCTTAGGATTACCTTCCTCTTCTACTACACCTTGATGAAGAAACATCACATGATTTGAAACATCACGCGCAAAGGCCATTTCGTGGGTAACTACCAACATAGTTCGCCCTTCGTCAGCAAGATCACGCATAACCCCTAACACCTCTCCAACCAATTCCGGGTCGAGAGCTGATGTAGGTTCATCAAACAGCATAACTTCTGGGTCAACCGCTAGTGCTCTAGCAATGGCAGCGCGTTGTTGTTGACCACCAGAAAGATGACCAGGGTAGTAGCCCTCTCTTTCTAATAAGCCAACTTTATCTAACAAGGCTTTGCCTTTTTCTATTGCTTCTGCACGAGGAACACCTAGCACGTGAATAGGGGCTTCGATTACATTTTCTAGAACAGTTAAGTGAGACCACAAATTAAAACCTTGGAAAACCATCGCTAAACGTGAACGAATACGTTGTACTTGTTTTTCACTGACAGGAACAGACTCACCTTGGCGATTATTTTTCATTTCAATAAGTTCGCCATTAACCCAAATTTTGCCTGCGGTAGGTGTCTCTAATAGGTTGATGCAACGGAGGAAGGTACTCTTGCCAGAGCCAGATGAGCCAATAATCGAAATTACGTCACCTTTGTGTGCTTCAAGTGAAATACCTTTAAGTACTTCATTCTGGCCAAATGTTTTGTGTACATCTTTTATGTTCAGCGCTGGAACATCATGCATGCGCCACTACTCCCTGTGCAAATACTGAGGTTATCCGACCTCTTTAATCGATACAAATTAGCATTCAAACTGATAACATGCAACAAATTATTAACTGATATGAAAGCCATACACAAGCAATAGTGCTGAATTTTTATTCATTTGCAGGCTATAAAACCAATTGAATGCGCATAAAACAGCAATTTTAACCTAAACAAAACGGCAACACCTTGTAAAGATAAAGTTAATTCACACTGTGTGATTGAATATTATCAACTTTTAGTATTAATAAAAAAGAAATTTCTAGACGTTCACATCACTAAAGACAAATAAAACAGAATAATAAAAAATAAACTCTCGTTAAAAGCCGGTTTAAAATCGTTATTTTCTATGCTCTCGCCACTTTTTAAGTCGTCATTGATACTTTTAAAAATAATATTCACAGCCAACGGCAGACTAAGTTTCACAACAAAAGCCACCACCGAGCGAATGAAATTTATTATTTATGTAGTTTTTTTTCACTAATTTTCAATAAATGATCGAGATCAACCACCCAAAATAGGTAGCTTGATACACTCCACACTCAAATAGTGAGGTAAATTTACCCCCATATCTCTATTTTTTGACATATTCTTTAAGCACACTAACTTTGTGTTACATGAATGAACAATAGGTACAGCAAAAGCATAATTGCTGACAAGCTAATTAATAATTTTAACAATTAACTAAAAATATATGAGGAATCTATGTCAGACGTAGTTAATAAAGACCACTCAGAAATAGAAGGGCAGAGTTATTCAGAACTGCACCGCCCTGCTTCTGAGTTCTCTAGTCGCTCTGAATACCTAGATCACGAACTTCAGATTATGAATCCACGTCGCTATGGGTTGAACTTACCCGGTCGCGATTTTCGTTTCGAACTTGAAGATCTTGTACCTGCGCTTGCCGGCACTATTGGCATTATCGCCATGTACTCTGCTGTAATGATGTCTTGGGCTGATGGCTTAACTCAAGCATGGGATCATATCTCTTTAGGAAAAGAGTTCGCTATCGAGGTTGCTCGAGTTGAAATGCTCATTCCTGCTCTACTTTTTTGTGTCCTTGCTTCTGGCTTCATTAATCCACGTGCTAACCTTGCCGGTAACCATGGCCCAATGATTCCCCTTATTGGTACTATTGCTTTAGCTGGTGCACATCCACTAGCACTTGCTATTTTGCTCGGTGTCTTTGGCTTACTATTAAGTTACTTCAAAGGCGGTTCCAAACTCGTCAATTTAACCAGTGAAGGAGTTGCTGGTGGTTTACTCGTTTACCTTGGCTTTACTGGAACAATGAGTCAAATAGCTCAAATCCAGTCTTGGGCAGTTGGCCTCGAGTCAGCAGAAATAGCCAAAGGAAGCATGGGGTACATAGGTTTAATTGTTTTGGCGGTCAATGTTGTCCTTTATGCTTTTCTGGCTAAAATTAATAAACGCTGGTTAGCAATTCCTGCCTGTGCGGTCACAGGTCTGCTGATTGCTCTAATTTTTGGTGCCGGATTCGATCTTACTTTTGAAACTCAAACTGGCCTCCCTAACCTAAATCCAGCCTATTGGTGGGGCAGTACAGAACAAGGTTGGATGTTGGGTTTACCAAATTTACAACATTTTATTGCTTCTTTGCCGTTTGCCATTTTAGCTGTAGCAATGTGGTCACCAGATTTCTTAGGGCACCGTATCTTCCAAGAACTCAACTACCCTAGACGAACTCAGCGCGTATTGATGGATGTGGATGACACAATGACTATGTGTTCTATCCGTCAAATGGTCGGTACCGCTGTTGGTGGAGGAAATATTACTTCGTCATGGGGCACGTACATGATCCCTGCCGCTATAGCAAAACGTCCTATACCTGGAGGCGCCATTTTACTAGGGTTGTTAGTAATGATTATTGCAATCTTAGGTTTCCCTATGGATGTTGCAGTATGGCCTCCTGTTATGCGTGTCGCGCTATTAGTTGGTGTATTTTTACCGCTGTTAGAAGCTGGTATGCAGATGGTTAAAGACACAAAAGATTCACACTCTGCTGGGATTTGTATCTTCGCTTCTGCAGTCGTAAACCCAGTACTGGCGTGGGCTCTGACTATGTTATTAGATAATAACGGTTTGATTGGCAATAAAGAACGTGCTCAAAAACTATCCGTAATTGATAAGCTAGTCATTCCTGCTGGTGTCCTCGTTATCTGTCTAATCGCTATGCTTGCGGTTGGTATGTTTGAAGGCAAATACGGCATTCCCGGCTTCTTATAATTGAGAAAAAATGGGTAGCTACCTTGTTACCCATTTTTTATTGTATATTTTTTTGAAATTTTACAATATAATTTGAAGGAAGAAATTAATTGGCAATTTTGGTGACAATATCTATGGTTTAATGATGAAACATTGAGCATACATATTGTTATTAATTAAAGAGTGTACTGCGTGCTTCTGCACTAGCTTTAACCAAGTGAAAACAGTACGTAATTTTTCTACGAAAAAGGTAGGTATATCATGGCAGAGCAATTTGCTAAAGCTTGGGAAGGTTTTACTGACGGAGATTGGAAAAACGAAGTTAACGTTCGTGATTTCATTCAAAAAAACTATACACCTTATGAAGGTGACGAATCTTTCCTAGTTTCTGAAGGTACTGAAGCAACGAACACGCTTTGGAATAAAGTAATGGAAGGCATTAAACAAGAAAACAGCACTCACGCTCCTGTTGATTTCGACACTTCTGTTATTTCTACCATCACTGCACACGATGCTGGCTATATCAATAAAGATTTAGAAACCATCGTTGGTCTACAAACTGACGCTCCATTAAAACGCGCTATCATTCCTAATGGTGGTATTCGCATGGTTGAAGGTTCTGCGAAAGCATACGATCGTGAACTTGATCCTATGGTTAGCAAAATCTATAAAGAATATCGTAAAACTCATAATGCGGGTGTTTTCGATATTTATACTCCTGATATCTTAGCATGTCGCAAATCTGGCGTTTTAACTGGTTTACCAGATGCCTATGGCCGTGGTCGTATCATCGGTGATTATCGTCGTATTGCGCTTTACGGTATCGATTTCTTGATGAAAGATAAGCTGGCTCAGTTTACTTCTCTACAAGAAAAATTTGAAAACGGTGAAGACCTTACTGCGACTATGCAACTTCGTGAAGAAATTGCAGAGCAACATCGCGCTTTGGGTCAAATCAAACAAATGGCAGCCAAATATGGCTGTGATATTTCAGGCCCAGCAACAACGGCTCAAGAAGCTGTACAGTGGACTTACTTCGGCTACCTAGCTGCAGTTAAATCTCAAAATGGTGCCGCAATGTCTCTTGGTCGTACATCGACTTTCCTAGACATTTTCATCGAGCGCGATATCGCTGCTGGCAAAATCACAGAAGCTCAAGCTCAAGAAATGATTGACCATTTCGTAATGAAGCTACGTATGGTTCGTTTCCTACGTACGCCTGAATACGATGAATTGTTCTCTGGTGACCCTATCTGGGCAACAGAATCAATGGGTGGTATGGGTCTTGACGGACGTACACTGGTTTCACGTACTAACTTCCGTTTCCTAAACAGCTTGTACACCATGGGCCCAAGCCCAGAGCCAAACATTACGGTTCTTTGGTCTGAGCAACTACCTGACGGATTTAAACGTTTCTGTGCGAAAGTGTCTATTGATACATCTTCTATTCAATACGAAAACGATGATTTAATGCGCCCAGATATGGAATCTGATGATTACGCTATCGCTTGCTGTGTATCGCCAATGGTTGTTGGTAAGCAAATGCAGTTCTTCGGTGCTCGTGCTAACCTTGCTAAAACAATGCTTTATACTATCAACGGTGGTGTTGATGAAAAATCTAAAGCTCAAGTTGGCCCTACAATGGAAAAAATCACTTCTGAAGTTCTTTCTTATGATGAACTTTGGGACAAGATGGACCATTTCATGGACTGGCTCGCTAAACAATACGTGACAGCTCTAAACAGCATTCATTACATGCATGATAAATACAGCTACGAAGCGTCACTAATGGCTCTACATGACCGCGATGTGTACCGCACTATGGCTTGTGGTATTGCTGGTCTATCTGTTGCTGCTGACTCACTGTCTGCAATCAAATACGCAACCGTTAAGCCTGTTCGTGACGAAGACGGTATTGCTGTAGACTTTGAAATCGAAGGTGACTATCCTAAATTCGGTAACAACGATCCTCGTGTAGATGATATCGCTTGTGAACTTGTGTCAGTATTTATGGGTAAAATCCGTAAACTGAAAACTTACCGTGATGCTGTTCCAACGCAATCTATCCTTACGATCACTTCAAACGTGGTATATGGTAAGAAAACAGGTAATACTCCAGACGGTCGCCGTGCTGGTGCTCCATTTGCTCCAGGTGCTAACCCAATGCACGGACGTGATGAAAAAGGGGCGGTAGCTTCTTTAACATCAGTAGGTAAACTACCGTTTGCTGACGCAAAAGATGGTATTTCTTACACGTTCTCTATCGTACCTAATGCATTAGGTAAAGATGATAGCGCTCAAAAAGCGAACCTTGCCGGCCTTATGGATGGTTATTTCCACCATGAAACAGGTATTGAAGGTGGTCAACACCTTAACGTTAACGTTCTTAACCGCGAAACGCTACAAGACGCTGTTAAGCATCCTGAGAAGTATCCTCAGTTAACAATTCGTGTATCTGGTTATGCGGTGCGCTTTAACTCTCTTACTGCAGAGCAACAAGCTGACGTAATCGCACGTACGTTCACTGAATCTCTATAATTCAGTAGCACGTAAAGTGTAGGCCACAGTATAAAGCGGCCTATATAGCTAAAAGCCTCACTATTATGTGAGGCTTTTTTGTTGCTTATATGACCGATTAACTTTTCACTTGTTTAACTGATTGCCTTGGCTGACTCATTTATTAACTGGCCCACAACCAATCCCAGTAAAGTTGCAGTTTGGATAAAACAGCTTGCAGGCTTTAATATCAATTGACAATATCAAAGTACAAATTGTCTTTTGATATTGTCTGTAAGTTTAGTTTCATCTATATCAAAATCTTAAATAGTTCAGTGATTATAAAGTAAACTTCTGACATTCTTGGTTAAGAGTCGTCGACCTTTGGTCGACCAGTTGACTTGTTTGTTTAAGTTCAATATTACTTTGAGCGATAGACGCCATTGAGCTCGAAATGTGTGACATACCAGCTGCCATCGATTGGCTCGTAGTGGCAACGTCACGAATTGATGCAAAAATCAAGTCAGTTTGATTACTGGCTTCTTCCGCTTTAGCAGTTATATCAAGTAGGGCTTCAACCGCCTCATTACTTCGTTCCCGTCCAATATCCATAGACTGTTCAGATTTAGCAATGTACTGAATTACTTCTGAACTTTCTGTTTTTAATGTCTCAATAGTGGTAGAGATTTCTGCAACCGCTTGAACGGTTCTAACTGCCAAACTTCTTACTTCATCCGCTACCACTGCAAAGCCTCTACCTTGTTCACCAGCGCGAGCAGCTTCAATAGCCGCATTTAACGCCAATAAATTGGTCTGTTCAGCGATGCTATTGATAATATCCATCACAGAGTCAATTTTATTTGATGCTTTTTCAAGTTGCCGAATATGTGAAGCAGCATGAGTTAATACAGTGCCAATTTCTTCTATCGATTCAATGGCAGAAGTAATTATTTTCCCTCCATCTTCGGCTGATTGTACCGATGACTTACTCACTTTAGAAACCAACTCCAAACTACTAGAGACTTGCTGAGTGGTAACACTTACTTCTTCTGTCTCGGACGCTAATATTTGCGTCTGTTCCATCGCATCCTCTTGACTCGAAACCACCTTATCAATACCTTGATTGAGTTTTTCCGCGTTACTAGAGAGTGCTTTGCTACTGCCCTGCACTTCTTTTACTAATTCAGCCAAATTCGCACATGTTTGGTTAATGGCATGCGCTAACTGGTTAAACTCATCTTTCCTGTTAGACGTTTCATTCATCCTAATCGATAAATCCCCTTTCGACATCGAACTTAATGCTTTGTTGGTTGCCGCTAAAGAGCGTGTAATAGATAGGCTCAAAGTGGCAAAAATAGCCACAGTAATCATTATTAGAATTATGAACGCAGTTAAAATCGCCCAAAATGAAGAATCAGCTTTCTCTTGTGCAGATTGTTGATAGCGTTCACTAATCGCACTCAATTGTTGAGTTATCTGATCAACGGTTGTAAGCACCGCTTTTTGATTAGAATACAAGTCACTTTCAAGTGTAATTAATTGTTCTGATAGGAGTGAAATACGTTCGAAAATATCAGTAAATTCTTGCAGCTCTTGCTCATATAATTCCAGCATTGCGTAAGTATTAGACACATTAATAAAACCTGCCTTAGCACGATTAAATAACTTCAAATTCTGGTCGCTAGGACTAAGAAGGTAATTTTGTTGAGCCTTGATCATAACTTGGAAATCGGAAGTTAAGGTCACCATCCCGGTTTCGGCGATCTTTTTTTCTATTACGCCTGCTAATTGTTTAATTTTTAATAAATTACCATCATCTGCATTAAAACCAAGTTCACTCTTTATCTCAATCCACGGTTGCATAGAATTTTTATATCGTTCTATCAATGCAAGAAATTCATCAGCTTGAGCGCCTAAACCAACAGTGTCTAAATAACGTTTATCTTGTTCTGCTTGCCGTTCTATGTTGTTTAATGCACGTTTGACAGTTTCAACCTGATTAGAATTCATCGACGATAAACCATTTACCAATTTTAATACGTCAATTTCCGTTTGTTCTATGGTAGCGGAACCTTTGGTCACTTCATTACTCAATTGATATTGAGCACCCATTTGCTTTAAATTGGACATGGTAAAGCCGGCAACTGCAACAAATCCAGCAACAAGAACGCCCAACACCAACCAAATTTTGCTTCTCTGTGATAATAAAAAAACATCCATGTCTATATTTCTCCCCGGCAACAATCTTTTAATAGTAGCCGAGACTCACTATATAAATCCAACTGAGAATTCTATTATTTAAAAACAATCCTCACTAATTATTCGCAATGAAAATCAATCGTATTTTTACGCGGTTTTTTAATCGTTAATATTGGCAGACAAGACAAGTTACACTAGGTTATAAGCTATAAGTGTAATAAAATAACGTGTATAGAAACTTGTCGAGAAGAATTTATGTCAACAACAGGTCGTATCCACTCTTTCGAATCATGCGGTACCGTAGACGGTCCAGGTATCCGGTTTATTGTATTTCTGCAAGGCTGTTTAATGCGTTGCATGTATTGTCACAATCGTGACACATGGGACACGCACGGCGGGAAAGAAGTATCCGTTGAAGAAATAATCAATGAAGCAAAATCTTACCGTCATTTTATGAAGGCCTCTGGCGGTGGTGTTACGTGTTCTGGTGGGGAAGCAATGTTGCAACCTGAGTTTGTACGTGATTTTTTCCGCGCTGCGCAAGCGGAAGGTATGCATACCTGCTTAGATACCAACGGCTACATCCGCAAGCATACCGAGGTTATTGATGAAGTATTAGCAGCATCTGATTTGGTAATGTTAGATATCAAACATATGAAAGATGAAATTCATCATGATTTTGTAGGTGTATCAAATAGACGAACCTTAGATTTCGCGCGTTATCTGCAAAAAATCGGTCAAACAACATGGATCCGTTACGTCATCGTTCCTGGTTACACAGATGACGAAGAATCGGCACATTTACTAGGCGAATTTATTAAAGATATGGACAACATAGAAAAAGTAGAATTATTGCCGTATCACAAGTTAGGCGCGCATAAATGGGAAGCATTAGGCTATAACTATCCACTTGAAGGCGTAAACCCGCCAAGCCGAGAAACTATGGATAAAATGGTTGCGATACTTGAACAGTATGTCGACAACGTAAAATACTAACAAAACTTCCCGCCTGAGTCGGCAGTTTTTCTTGTATCAGCGTTTAAGCCAAGTACAGAACAGGAGGCGATAATGAGTGGTATACAAATTGTTTCGTTCGTTACGATTATATGTATCGCCTATTATTGCCTAAATGATTTTAAAAAATTTTTTTTACCCAAACTCATTGGTGATACACCGTTTCAACACTTCACTTTTTTAACACTTTTGGGCTTATTTTTACTTTGGTCCGCTCAGGCTGGTGTTATTGAAGGTTTAAATGTTCATTTTCTGGGCTTGACAGTTATCACACTCATTTTTGGCCCTAGGGTCGCTTTTATACTGACTGTTCCTGTTATTATTGGCTTGATCATTACTGGACAAATTCAACCTCTAAATAGTGGGCAATACTTACTATTTTCATCACTGCTACCTATTCTTATTAGCTATTCTATCTTTATAGTAAGTTTTCATTACTTACCAAAAAATATATTCATATTTATCTTTATCGCAGGATTTTTGAATGGTGCGATTACAGGTAGCGTCCACCTCGTTTTGAACACTCTGCTGCAATATTTCACTCATCAATATGACTGGGTCATAATAAAGGATAATTACCTAGTTCTTCTTCCTTTATTAGCCTTTCCTGAAGGATTACTTAATGGTATGACGGCAGCTATACTATCTGTCTATCGACCTGAATGGTTAAGATTATTTTCTGATAAGCATTATATTTATCAACAAATAAAAAAATAAATCGCTATTGCTTGTCTTTACGACAAGTACTGTAACATTTGCGACAATAACATCGAGAAGAGGTTGCCGAACAGTTAAATACTGGTAATCTTAATACAATAACAGTTTTTAATTTAGCCCAGAGGTTTTTACAATGGAAATGACCAACGCTCAACGTCTAATTCTTTCAAATCAATATTACCTTATGTCAAAGCTTAGACCAGAAAATGAAGCAAAATATAACCGATTACAGACAATTGTAGAAAGAGGTTATGGATTGCAAATGCGTGAGCTAGATAAACATTTTGGTAACATTACCGAAGAAGAGTGCCGTGAAGTCATTAACATCATGGAAATGTATCACGCTATGCAAGAGTCCAATAAAATGTTGAGCGAAGCAGACAGAAGTAACGTTGACCAACGTCGCTTACAGTTCTTAGGCTTTGATATTGCAAGCGAGCATCAATTGGTTAATTATGTACGATTCTTAGTCGATTCTGAGGGGCTTTACCCTCAATTTGATAAGAGTGAACATCACTTTAATGCTCAAATGCCTATGCTAGACAAATACCGTAGAATGTTGACAACGTGGCGTAACTGTCCTCGTCAGTATCACTTATCAGCCACAGAATTCACTCAAATATTCAATGCTTAAATACTGCTTTAAGCTACGCTAAACACCATTTAATTAGCAACAAGACTGGCAATAAGAAAGGAGACATAAAGTCTCCTTTCTTATTTGTAGCAAGGTGTAACTAAAAGCGATAAGCGATACCAATATTAGCACTGGTTGAAACGGTAGAATCTAATAGAGGACTGTCTTCGATATCGTCTTCTAGGTTAGTGTATCTGATACCACCTCTCACAAACAGATTTCGAGTTAATGAAACATACCCAGAAAGCCCCACAAAAAATTGGCCACTGCCATTGATATCAAATTCACTGATATTATTACTGGTTCTCTCTGATTCAGACTGAGAGACACCATATAAGTGTTGGTTAAGCTTATTATCGTTATATGAGTAACCAATAACAGGAGTGATCCCACCTAGTTTAAACCTAATAGGCAATTTCCAGCTAACTTCGCCATAAAATCCATTATGGACTCCTAAAATATCGACGCCCCCTCCAGCTTCAAGCACACCAAGTGGAGTCGAATACTGATAACTTGCTCCAGCCAATACAGTATCGCGACGTTCATCCAACAACTTCATATTAGTATCACTAGAATCGCTTGGTATAAATGTTCTAGGATCATAAATCGCTCGGATGGTAAAGTTGTGGACAGACCTTCTAGGGTTAAAACGATAGCCAGTACTAAACCCTCGAAAGAAAAAGTGCTCACCTTCATATCCTATAATAGGAATAACCGTTCTATTGCTCGGCGTACCTTTATACACCTTTGGGGAATAAGCAGCACCAACACCAACAGACCAAGGTGAGGGAGCGGATAGCGCGTCCAGGCTAATAAAAACAGGCACACTACATAGACTCACAACAGTGCATCGCAGAATTGTTTTGTGTATATCATTCATAGTACACCTACTTAATTTTTGTTAGAACATTATTGTTTTTTCAACATAATATTGTGCTCAAAATTGGTGCCACAACCAACATAAGCACCAAACACACAATCAAGATTTAGCCACAATACGTCTAACCTGTTCTAAATCCTCTGGTGTATCAACACCAGCAACTGGGTTCTCTTTTGCTACGGCCACATGGATTTTTTCGCCATACCAAAGAACGCGGAGCTGCTCTAAGCATTCAATTTTTTCTAATACACTCGGTTGCCAATTAATGTAAGTATCTATAAACCCAGCCCGATACGCATAAATACCAACATGTCTTAATAATGGTTGAAGGATGCGTTTGTTTTCTGCTGAAAAGTTATCTCTGTCCCAAGGGATTGAAGCACGGCTAAAATAGAGAGCAAAACCATCAGCGTCTGTCACTACCTTAACAGCATTGGGATTAAACACTTCCTCTTCATGCTCTATTTCTACCGCTAACGTAGCCATTGGAGCAGCATTATTACTGGCTAAATTATCAGCAACCTGACTAATGATAGCTGGAGGAATAAGTGGTTCATCACCTTGAACATTAACAATAATATGATCTTTCTCAATATTCATTTTATCTATGACTTCAGCCAAACGCTCAGTACCAGACTCGTGTGTCGGGGATGTCATACACACCTGGGCACCAAACTCTCGCGCCTTAGCCTCAACTCGTTCATCATCTGTTGCAATAATAACTCGCTCGGCACCAGACTTTAAAGCTTGCTCATAAACCCATTGAATCATAGGTTTACCGCCTATATCAGCTAGTGGTTTGCCAGGTAAACGACTAGATTGATAACGAGCAGGAATGATAACAGTAAATGACATTATCTCGCCTCTTCCACTTCCATGATACGAGCCTCTGATTCCAATAAAACAGGTATACCCTCTTTAATCGGATAAGCTAAGCGATCAAATTTACAGATTAATTCTTGTTTTTCAGCATCAAATATAAGCTTACCTTTACAAATAGGACAAGCGACAATCTCAAGCAGACGGTGATCCATATTCTTCCCTAACTTTTAATATTTTATCAATTATATTTTTTTCTTCGTGATGACTAAAGCTAGCAGTAACAGGAAGGTACCACCAATTATTTTTTGCATACGAAGAACATTTTACCGCATCTTTTTCAGTCATAATTAAATGACTACCCAAACGCCCCAATTCATCTAATTCAGATTGTTTAAAATCCTGATGATCAATAAAACTTTGTTGTTTTATTACTTGCGCTCCCAATGAATCAAGTGTATTAAAAAAACGACGAGGATTACCGATAGCAGCAATGGCGACAAGCTTATACAAAGAACTCACGGCACGCTGTTCTCCCGTGACTAAGTTTACGGCTAAACCGGGAGTTAAGGCCATAGACAATTCGCCATGTTGAGCGGAGCCACCGTTGTTAATAATAAAATCGACACTGTTTAGTCTATCTAGCCCTTCTCTTAAAGGGCCAAGTGGCATGTAGCATTGATTACCAAAACGGCGGTAACCGTCTACCACCACTATCTCGATATCTCTATCCAAAGCGTAATGTTGTAATCCATCGTCAGTAATAATAAGGTCTATATCGTAATTGAGTGCTTTTTTTACCGCGTTGGCACGGATAGGGTCAACCACGACGGGTACACCAGTCCTTTGAAAAATCAGATTAGCTTCATCACCACTTTCTGTAGTCGATATATCTTCATCCACAAGTAATGGATATCGTTGCGTCTTGCCTCCATACCCTCTTGATACAACAGCAGGCCGTAAACCTGCTTGCAATAACGTCTCAACCAACCATATAACAACTGGAGTTTTACCATTTCCACCTGCAGTAATATTACCAACAACAACAACTGGAACAGGTGCACGATAACTATTGGTTTGCTTTTGAAGGAATTTATCTCGCCTAGAATTGGCAATCCATTTAAACAAGTAACTTAGAGGCCACAAAATCGGCCATAACAGTACACCTAAAAAATGATTTTCAAACCAAATTTTTTCCACCATCCTCAACCACCAAACTGGATACGATGCAATTGCGCGTACGCCCCATCATTCTCAATGAGTTCTGCGTGTGAACCTCGTTCAATTATTTTACCTTCATCGACGACAAGAATTTGATCGGCTTGTTCAATTGTCGATAAACGGTGGGCAATAACCAATACTGTTTTATCTTTCTGTAATTCTTCTAATGCAGCTTGAATAGCTTTTTCAGACTCAGTATCTAATGCAGATGTTGCTTCATCTAAGATTAAAATAGGCGCATCGCGCAGCAAAGCGCGTGCAATTGCTATACGTTGACGTTGTCCACCGGACAAACTCGCGCCGTTTTCACCAATAACCGTATCCAAACCATCTGGCATTCTATTAATAAATTCCATCGCATGTGCCTGCTCTGCGGCTTTTTCTATTTGCGCTCGGCTGTAATCATTCTCTGCTGCGTAGGCTATATTGTTGGCAATCGTATCATTGAATAGGTGCACATTTTGCGATACGAGAGCAAATTGAGAACGCAAATTACCAAGTGTGTACTCTTGAATATTATGGCCATCGAGTGAAATCACGCCATCATCTACATCATAAAAGCGAGTAAACAAATTAGCGATTGTACTTTTACCTGAACCCGAACGCCCAACAAGAGCAATCGTTTTTCCTTTTGGCATATCAAAGGTTATACCATCTAAAGCGGGTTTTTCTTTACCTTGATAAGTAAATGACACATTTTTAATCGAAACATTGCCTTCTGCGCGTGTTACTCGACGAGTTCCTGTATTAAGTTCTGGTTCTAGGTCCATAAGAGCAAACAAGGTTTGACTAGCCGCCATACCTCGTTGAAATTGCGAGGTAACATTAGTTAAAGCTTTAAGTGGTCTCATCATGCCAAACATTGCCGAGAACACCACACCAAAAGTACCTGGAGTAAGTTCGCTTCTAATCGAATCAATGCTAGCTAGGTAAAGTACAACCACAATGGCAATCGAAGCGATAAGCTGAATAATAGGATTAGCCATTGCTTGTGCAGCGACCAGCTTCATACTCTGCTGACGCATAGAATTACTGACTTTATCAAAGCGATTTTTTTCGATCTCTTGTCCACCATAACTTAATACTACTTTATGACCTTTGAGCATCTGTTCAGAAGAAGTGGAAACTACGCCCATAGCCGATTGCATGTTCTTAGAGATTTTACGAAAACGCTTAGATACTATGCTAATAGCAAAAGCAACTAGCGGTGCAACGGCCAATAGTACAATCGACAATTGCCAACTATTCCAAAACATCAAAAATAATAAACCAATAATACTCACACCTTCTCGAACGATACTCACTAGTGCTTTACTAGTTGCAGCGGAAACTTGTTCAGAATCATAGGTAATGCGTGACAATAAAGCACCTGTCGATTCACGATCGAAAAAGGCGACAGGCATATGCATAAAGTGATTAAATAATTTACGGCGAATAGTCATAACGACATTGCCAGACACCCAACTCAAGCAATAATCAGAAACAAAACCACTTAGTCCTCGCACAACCATAGTACCCAGAATGATTAAGGGCAGTACTTTAAGAAAATCAGATTCTGCGCTACCAAATCCCTCATCTAAAAGTGGTTTGAGCAACGAGATCATATAAGTATCAGCTATCGCATTTATAGCTAACGCAAAAACAGCAACGATAAGACCAGCTTTATAGTTTCGAATATACACCCACAAACGTTTGAATGTTTGTAAGGTTGTCTCATCATGATTTTCAGACATAGGAACACATTATTTTATTAGGGTAATTAACTTGTCATTCTACTCTTTTACGGAGTTTCTGCCTATACCAATGCAATGATTGTGCTTGCCTTTCCGTTGTTATTTGCCAACCCGAATCATTTAAATCGATGGTTATTTGACCTTCACTTCCTGTATCTAACCAAATAATCTCTCTATTCTCGTATCTTTCCAAGATCTTATGGTGCGGCAAATTCCATTGATTTCCTTTAGAAACTGAAGCAACCGCTAGTTTTGGGTTTATCGCATCTAGAAATAGTGCAGTTGAAGAAGTTTTACTGCCATGGTGTGGAACGATCATAATATCTGATTTTATTCTGGAAGGAGTTTGTGCCAACAGCAACTCACCGATAGTCTCTACATCCCCAGTAAGCAGAATACTAGAAACACCATCAGAAATTTTAATAACACAAGAATGTGGGTTATACGCTCGTTCAACTATTCGAGGTGGCCATAGTGCAGAAATCGTCAGTCCTTGCCAATTCCATATTTGTCCATCGACACAAGGAAGGTAACCACTAATAGCTTGACTACTTAGTTTTAAACTAGGGTTAAACACCTGCTCAATATAGTCTTTTCCACCAGCGTGGTCCGAATCAGTATGACTTAGAACAAACATATCTAATCTATTCACGCCACGATATCTTAAAACTGGCTCAATGACCGATTCTGCAATACTACCATTTTCCCATTTATTTCCAGTATCATAGAGTAAATAGGACCGATTCTTTTTAACCAAGATAGCTAAACCATGTCCAACATCGAGTATAGATAATTGCCACTCCGACTCAGATTTTAACCCTAGACTTAAGACAATAAACGTTAACGTTAGACCTAATAAAACTGAGGATACTCCAGTAAGCAAAGGCTTCATTAGACTAAATACTATTAATGCTGAAAATAACAAGGCGTACTGATAACCAATATTTATCCAGCTCATATTGGCCAATGAAATACTCCAGCTTACAGGAATCAATAGTAAATCAACCAATTGCCATATATTGGCAGCAGCAAATGGCAGCACTAGAGAACATCCAAGTGCAACGAAAATACATGGGACAACGAGCAAACTAAACCAAGGGATAAAAATCCAGTTATATAAGCAAGAACTGAGGCTAAACCCATTAAAAATCAATGCGCTTGTAGGTAACATAATTGCGGTGAGAAGCAGTTGCATGATTATCGCTTTTTTTAACAAGTTCATCTGATATAAAGAGCGAAATGTTGATAAAATATAAATGGCACCAACGGACAAAAAAGAGAGCCAAAAACTCGCTGAAAGCGCAGAAAAAGGATCTAGCAACAGTAAAATAGCCATGACCAATAACAAAACACTTATTGCACTAATTTTTAATCGGAAATAAGAAAAAAAACCAAATAAACCACACATGTATAACGCACGTAATGTCGGTAAGCTAAAACCAGCCAACCATGCATAGCTGCTTGCCGTCACTAACGCAAAAACCAGAGGAGCACTTAACCAATGAGGCACGACAAGACGAGCTATAATGCCAATTTTCCAGCCTAAAATAAAAGCAATACCGATGTGTAAACCAGATATAGCCACTAGGTGAGTCAATCCACTATTTTTAAGCTGTTGCCAATGTTCTGTTGTTAACAGGCTGCGGTCACCAAAGCTTAGCGCCAACAATATCGCGTGATTCGTTGTGCCTTTAATATGTTGACGTACTTTTTGATACAATTTTAATCGCCATGAAGAAGATAGTTGCCAACGTGTTGCTGAACCTTGACCTAAAACCTGTCCTTTTGCATGTAACCCTAGACTGATAAAATGCCGTTCTTGGTCAAAGCCAGCTTCGTTGAGGCGACCATATACTGGCTTAATCTTTACTTGAAGCTTCCACCGTTCGCCGAATAACATTTGCAAAGATTCAGGGGTAACTATCTTTACCGAGGGCTGGCTAAAGAAAGGTATTTTCTCTCCATTAATTGATTCAAATCTAACTATGTATTCGTTACCACGAGTTATTTTTCTAAAAAAGCTGTCAACTCGTGCAACTATGGTAGTATCATTATCAACACGGAAAGCAGTGTCTATCTTCAGCTGAAAATAGTAACTATGTATAGAAACAAAAATTAGTGCGAATAAAAGACCTCGCGACCAGTACAGCTGCGATGTTTGATAACTTGCTATAACAAGCACTAATAGTAGGACAACACTGTGAATAACTGGAGGAGATGGCCAGTATTGAAAAGTCAGTGTGGTCACAATAAAAACAACAATATTCCAGTGATAGCTAAAGAGAGTCATTGTCGCAATGCCAAGAAAGTTCATACAGCGCTTCATGCCAAATCCCGAAGTGATCAAACGCCAAAAGGCGTTAAAGATATTCGGCAATGTGCTTTATAATCCCAACTTATGGTGCCTAAATAGACGTTCAGCGTCGGGGGCGTTTGCTCTAGGGCTATTTATTGCTTTTGTCCCATTACCAAGCCAAATGATCATGTCAGCTGGAATGGCTATCTTGTTAGGTGTCAATCTCCCATTAGCCGTTGCTTTAGTTTGGATAAGTAACCCTATTACTATGCCTATTATGTTTTATGGCTGTTATAAGGTAGGTGCCCGTATTATGCATGTCCCTCGGCAAGGTTTTCACTTTGAACTCTCTTGGGACTTTTTAATCAATCAAATGAGCACCATAGGACCACCGTTTCTGTTAGGTTGCCTCATTTGCGGTGCGATTGCTGCTACCATTGGTTATTTCGGTATACGTGGTTTATGGCGTTATTCAGTTGTGAGAAGTTGGCAGCAGAGACAGATAAGATAACCGTTTATACGTTTCGCTGTAGCTAAAAAACCAATTCATGCGAGACACTTTACGAACGTTTGATAAAAAAGAGTAACTTGAATATAAAAAAGAGAAGCTGACCGAAGGTCACTTCTCTTTTTTATCACTTCATTGGTTATGATTTATCGTTGCATTGATTCATTATTACTTTGAGCTTAGTACTCGGGCAGGATTCATTTGACTCGCTTTGGTTGCAGGGTACCATGTCGCTAATAAACTCAATACAATGGCGGTACCAGATACTATTGAAACATCGAAGCTACTCACTTGAGAAGGAAGAAAATCGACAAAATAGATATCGCCAGATAAGAACTCATGTCCGATTAAGCGCTCTAATCCGGTAATTAACGCGGTTAAATTTAAAGCAACCATCACTCCAACAAGACTACCGAGAATACTACCTAGAACCCCTGATAATACGCCTAACCAAATAAATATACGTCGAATTAAACCGTCTGTTGCTCCCATTGTACGCAGTATTGCTATTTCTGACGCTCTATCTTTCACTGCCATCATCAAGGTCGAGACAATATTAAAGCAAGCAACCCCAATAACAAGCACCATAACTAAGTACATGATAGTACGAACTAATTGGATATCTCGATAAAGAAAACCGTATTTTTGCTTCCAGCTCTTTAAGTACACATAGCTATCTAATTGATTACCTATTTGCCTAACATATAAAGGTGCATTAAAAACATCATTTGTTTTTATAGCAACGCCAGTAACCGATGTACCTAACTTGGCATACTCTTGCGCGTCTTTTAAAGGAACTAAGGCTAAAGAATGATCAATCTGTCCGCCGAGTGTTAGTAACCCTGCAACACTAACCCTGACTCTTTTCGGCGCTTGTACTTTATTAACTGAAGCAGTTGACGAAGGAATCAACAATGTTATCGAATCGCCTTGCGTAAGTCCCAAGTTATCAGCAACGCCTTTACCTAAAATTACTTGTCTTTGGCCTGCCTGAAAATTTTGCCATGTTTTTGTCGGTATAAATTCCACTAAACTAGACACGGTTGGTTCTAACGCAGGTTCAATCCCTCTTACTTCTATTGCTTTAATATTTTGCCCACGTTCAGCAAGAGCAGTAAATCGAACGTAAGGAGCAGAACCGGTAACATTGTCGTGCGAAAGTGCCTGTTGCATCACTCGTTGCCATTGATCGATATGGCCATTCACGCCTTCAAATTCACCATGAGGCACAACGGACAAGACGCGATTATTCAGTTCTCTCTCAAATCCATTCATTGCTGAAAGGCCGATAATAATAACAGCAACGCCAACAGCAATACCAAGAGTGGAAGAAATCGAAATAAATGACACCATTTTGTTGCGCTGCTTACCACCACTAAAACGACGACCAATCAAGAAAGAGAGGGAAGAAAACAAATCAAACCTCCGATGTATTCATAGTCTGAGCAGTATTGGTTAACAAACCATCTTTCATATGAAGCTGTTTATCCATTTTTCCGGCCAATTCGCCATCATGCGTAACCACTAAAAAAGCAGTCCCTGATTCACGGTTTAACTGACGCATTAAATCATAAATTGATAGAGCAGTAGCGTGGTCTAAATTACCAGTTGGTTCATCCGCTAGTACTAAGTTTGGCTTGTTAACTAAGGCTCGAGCGATTGCTACTCGTTGCCTTTCTCCGCCAGAAAGTTCAGATGGTCTGTGTTCAACGCGATGTGACAAGCCTACTTTAGCCAGTAGCTCGGCAGCTTGCTGTTTGGCTATATTTGCTGATTCGCCAGCAATTAATAACGGCATAGCTACATTTTCCAGAGCTGAAAAATCAGCGAGAAGATGATGAAATTGATAAACAAAACCAATATGTTGATTTCTGACTTTTGCTTGTTTATTCGCACTGAGGCTAGCCAAATTTTGTCCTAAGAATTCAACCGTACCTCGAGTTGCATCGTCAAGCGCACCTAAAATATGCAATAGAGTACTTTTTCCGGAACCCGATGTACCAATAATAGAAACAAGCTCAGCGTGCTGCATTGAAAAACTGACGCCTTTTAAAACTTCAGTCTCCATCGCGCCTTCTCGGTATATCTTACTAATTGATTCGCATTTTAATAGGTAATTCACATCTAGAGCAGCCATATATGACCAAGTTAAAACAAAGTGTTATAAATAATGATAGCACGGATAGACTGACCAATTATAGATATTCTGCGAGGCGTTTTGATATATAAAGACGCTTGAATACACAAAACTTGCACCTATGTAAATGCTGGTATATAGACTAAAGTGTTATAAGTTAAATGGTTGAATCCAGTCTATTCTCTGCTCTCAATCATTCGTTATTGATACAAAAGGAAATGTAACATGATGGCAATTAATAAAAAGCTTCTAACGCTTGTCGCTTCAGGAATACTCTCGTTCTCTGCTTTTGCTGAAAATTATACAATTGGTACTGGCAGTCAAAGCGGCACTTACTATCCATTAGGAGGGACATTAGCCAAAGTTTGGGGCGAAACTCTTCCTGATTTCAATATGAGAGCGGAAGTTACCGCAGGTTCCGTAGAAAACAGCATAAAAGTTGCCACATCTAAACAGTTAGCAGGGATCGCGATGGGTAGCGTAGTGGAAAAAGCCCACCAAGGTATTAAGCCTTTCCCACGCAAAATGGATGTTGCTGTTATCTCTGCATTATATCCAAACGTAGTGCACTTCATGGTGCCCGCTGATTCAGACATTACCAATATTGAAGATCTAAAAGGTAAAAAAGTATCACTGGGTGCGCCAGGCTCAGGTACTCGAACCAGTGCTATCGGTATTTTATCTGTTTTAGGCATCGATGAAAGTGACTTAAAATCTCAAAGTTTAAACTACACGGCTACGACCTCTGCATTAGCCAATGGACAAATTGATGCTGGAGTTATTGTTGGTAGTTTAGGTGTGGGTGCGGTGACAGAATTGGCACTCACTCGTGATATTAAAATGATCTCTTTTACACCAGATCAACTTGCGGCAATAGCTAAAGAGATCCCATCTTTCCAACCGTTAGAAATCCCTGCTAATAGCTACAATAATGTTCCTAAATTTAATACTCCAGCAGTATGGAACGTATTAGTTGTAAACAAAAACACTGATGAAGACCTGATCTATAAAATGACCAAATCTATGTTCGAAAATATAGATCAAATACGCCAAGCTATCAAAGTAACGCAGTATACAACGCTAGAAAACATGCATAAGCTTAGCGGTGTACCGATTCATGCTGGTGCACAAAAATATTTCGACGAACAGTCGAAATAAACCGATACCCGACCTATATGACTATCCACTTATTAGCATGAAATATGACTGAGTAGATACACTATAGGTCTAACATCTGGTTTAAAATAAGTATAAAAAGAGTGGAGTATTTTATGCGACAAGCTTTATCCATTCAGCAGTTTCTGGTCGAATCATCCATAAAAATAGCCGCTATTGCGGCTATCGCCTTGTCTGTATTTCAGATTTGGCAGGGAATAACTGCTGATATATCTGCACCAATATTTCGTCCCATACACCTTAGCTGGGTGATTATTCTAGTGTTTCTCTCTCACCCAATCGTATCCAAACAATATAGTCCTTTACTATATTTAATTGGTCGAATTATCGACTTAACCTGTTGCGTTCTCGCATTTTGGGCCACATGGCGTATTGCATCCTTTGACTACGATGACATTACCTTTTTACTAGACGGGATCATCGGTTATGACAAATTAGCCGGATGCATCATTATCGTACTACTGTTAGAAGCCACTCGGCGTACCGTTGGGCTAATTATGGTAGCAATTGCGTTAATCTTTCTCGCCTACGCTATGTTTGGTAATTATTTACCAGATCAAATCGCGAGCAACGGGTTTCCGTTAGAAGATATTATTCGTTTCCATATTTATTCGACTAATGGAGTCTATGGTGCACCGCTAGCGATTGCCGCTGGGGTGGTCTTTATCTTTGTGTTATTCGGTGCTTTTTTGCAAGTAACAGGAGCGGGAAAGTTCTTTATTGATAGTGCATTTTCTATTGCCGGAAAATATAGAGGCGGCCCAGCTAAAGCCAGTGTCATTTCATCGGCAGCATTAGGCTCAATATCTGGCTCGGCTATTGCTAATACAGTCACAACTGGCTCGCTCACCATTCCAATGATGAAAAAGCTAGGCTACAAACCAGAGCAAGCCGCAGGTATAGAAGCAGCAGCATCGACTGGAGGGCAAATAATGCCGCCTGTAATGGGCGCTGGTGCATTTGTTATGGCGCAGTTCACTGGGATTCCATACAGCGAAATACTGTTGGTATCAATCATGCCAGCCATTCTTTACTTCGCTTGTACTCTACTCTACGTGCATATTATGGCTTGTAAACTTGGCTTAAAAGGCATGGACAGTGTAGAACAGATTAAGGTCGTTCTTGAGCGAGGGTGGCACTTTCTTGTTCCATTAGTATTAATCACCGCATTATTATTAATGAGTTATTCACCAGTACTAGTTGGTATTTCAGGCTGTGCTGCCATTTTATTAGCATCACTGTGCAGAAAACATAGCCGCATAAATTTGGCATTATTCTTTGAAGGAATGAAAGAAGGTGCTTTATTAGCATTACCAATATCACTAGCGTGTGGAACGGCGGGTATCGTGGTAGGTGTGGTCGGGCAAACTGGTATCGGACTACAATTTACCCAATTCCTTATTGCTCTTTCTGGCGGTCATTTATTTGCTGCTTTGGCGTTAATAGCCTTAGCTGCAGTAATATTAGGCATGGGGTTACCCGTTACTGCGGCTTACATTGTATTGTCAATAATGGCAGTCCCTACTCTACTTGATTTTGGTGTTGGCTTATTGGCAGCGCATATGATTGTATTTTGGTTATCCCAAACATCTAACGTCACCCCTCCTATCGCATTAGCCGCATTCGCAGGAGCTGGGATAGCTAAGGCTTCACCAATGAAGTCAGCCGTTCAAGCATTCAAACTGGCACAAGGCTTCTTCTTGATTCCATTGATGATGGCGTTTTCTGGCTTGATTTTCGATAGTAGCCAAATACCAGACTTCGCACTCGCAACCATTTACACCATAGCATTAGTCGTTGCATTTGCTGGTAGTATCGAAGGTTACTTTGCCGATTATCTGTCAACACTAGAACGACTCATATGGCTTGCTTTGGCGGTAGGAATCACCTTTGGCACCACTATTATTTCATTTGCTTGTATTGGAGCATTATGTCTTGCCATTATGATCAACGTGCGTAAATCTAAATTGGCCGTTGCACATTAACTGTCGGCTACAGGGTAAAAAAACCAAACAGCGTTATGAATAGATCATGCATAGCGCTGTTTGTAATTTGTTCTTATTCACTACTACTCATACCGTAACGCTTCTGCGGGCTTAACTGACGACGCCTTATAAGAAGGGTAAAGCGTTGCCAATAAACTCAATAAAATTGCCGATATAAGAACAATGACTATTTGAATTGGTTCTATACTAATAGGTAATTGGGCACCGGTCGAAAATAACGTGACACCCGCAGTACTAAGAATAGAGTTCAAATTACTTGCCAGTAACATACCTAATCCACCACCAACTAATGCCCCTATTACACCACTACTCGCACCTTGCACCATAAACACAGCTAAAATTTGCTTGTTTGTCATACCTTGAGTTTTCAAAATTGCCACTTCAGATTGCTTTTCCATCACTACCATAATCAGAGCGGATATAATATTAAATGCAGCCACACCAATAATTAATCCAAGCATCAATCCCATCATATTTTTTTCCATTCTTACTGCTTGAAAAAGCTCACCTCTTTGCTCTCTCCAATCACTCCAAAACCAGCCATCAGGAAGTGAAGTTGTCGATAACTCAGACACAATAAACGGGTCATCAAAAAACAACCGCCATCCAGACATAGTCTCCGAGTTATATTTCATCAAGCGTCCAACATCTTCGATATGCCCAATTATTAACTGACTATCAACATCAGAACCAGTATTAAACATCCCTGCTACGGTAAAATTACGTTGACTAGGAATCCGTCCTAAAGGAGTGAACTGGCTAGCACTGGTCACCATCAGGCGCACTTTATCACCGATGGATACTTTCATGTTCCTTGCTAGCGTATGCCCTAAAAAGATTTTATAGTCGCCAGCTTGTAAATTCTCTAGTTTTCCACCCATTAGATAATTTGCAATTGGATCATTATCTAGTGGCATAATTCCAAGCAATATACCAGCAGACAGTTGAGCGGGACTTTGAATGACCGCCTCACTCCGAACTAACGGTGCGATATGTTGTACTTGTGAAATTGCTGACAAAAACTCCGGTGGAGAAGAACTATACTGCGTTTTTTCCTTATCTTGATGAACAACCGCTTGTGGAAGAACACCTAAAATACGGCTTTTAAGCTGTGATTCAAATCCATTCATTACCGAAAGAACAGTAACCAGAGACATAACACCAATCGTAATACCGACAGTAGACATAATAGAGACAAAGCGACTAAAACGATCCCCCGACCGACCCCTAAGGTAACGCAAACCGATAAATACTGAGACAGGATGAAACATGGATAACACACCAAGTATTGAGAATGAGATTAATGTAACGATTATTTGTCTCAGTTTATAGCGGAAAGTGCTAGAAATAGAGTACAAAGTGATAGAAATAAACAAAAAGTAAAAAATTCTGTAATGAATGGTTAGCATTCCTTGCTATGTTGCCAGACATGACGATAATCAAAAGGTTACCAAAAAGGAATCAAGGCATGGATCATCAAGAATTTTTCACAGTCCACCATAAACTGACAGCGAATGTCGAACCTTTGGAAAGCGGTTTTATTTTGCCTAGCCAAAATGAGTTTATTTCGGAAGTTCCTGCACCGTTTATTGTTGCTAGTGAATTTAGTCAACTGGACAGTTTGACTGAAAGCGCCATGAACGAATTAAAAAATAGTGACTTCAAACATGTTGTTCAATTGCTTGATCATCAAAATGGCAAGCTAAATTTACTGCTTACGTTTATGCTTGCGCAGCAAGATAAAGAAGAATTTCGTTGCTACACCAGCAGTTTTGGTGCCAGCCAGTTTAGCTATAAAAGTAATACAACCTTAGCGACGGCTTCATTGGTAAGAGTAAAACTTTTCTTAGATCATCCTCCTGCTGCAATATATTGCTATGCTAAAGTTATCGAGTGTGAAGAACTAGAACAAGGTTACCAAATCACTTTAACCTATCAACGACTTCGAGATATAGACCAAGATCTACTAATAAAAGCAGCTCTGTATCAACAACAGAAACTATTACGTCAACGTTCAATAGACCGCCAAAATAAATAACCATGTCGAATAATAAATCACTATTTTCCATTGTCTCCCCGAGTAAAGCAGGAGACAAAAAGTATCTAGGCAACCTAATAGGTGGCTCTCTACCTTTAGCTATATCAGAAATGGCTCAGCAGCATAATGGCCACACATTGCTGATTGTCCCTGATCCGCAACTAGCATTAAAGTTACTGGCTGAATTAGAGCAATTTTACCCTTCACAAGTAAGTCTTTTCCCTGATTGGGAAACGTTGCCTTATGATAATTTCTCTCCTCACCAAGAGATTATATCCGAACGTATAGCAAAACTTTTCCAACTGCCCACCCAGTCAAACGGCATCACTATTGTTCCGGTAAGTACATTACTTCAAAGGCAATCTCCACGAGATTTCCTAATGCAACACACATTAATGGTCAAAACTGGTGATCTTTATTCGTTAGACAAACTCCGTATTCAACTTGAAAAATCAGGTTATCGAAATGTCGACCAAGTATTCGGTCCCGGTGAATATGCTAACCGAGGCTCAATCATCGATCTTTTCCCAATGGGCAGTAACGATCCGTATAGAATCGACTTCTTTGATGATGAAATTGATACCATCCGTACTTTTGATCCTGAAACACAACGTACAATTGAAACCATAGATAATATTCGTTTATTACCAGCACACGAATTTCCGACATCTAAACAAGCGATTGAAGAGTTTAGAGGGCGCTGGAGACAGAAGTTTGAAGCCAGACGCGAGCCTGAGTCCATTTACATGCAAGTAACTAAAGGCACGTGGCCTGCCGGTATTGAATATTGGCAACCTCTGTTTTTCGATCATACAGAAACGTTATTTGACTATATTTCTGAGCAAACATTACTTATTAATGTTGGCGATATTGAAGGGGCTATCGATACGTTTTTGGCTGACGTAGACTACCGATATGAACAAAGAAAAATAGATCCATTACGTCCACTACTCGAACCACGAGACTTATGGTTAAAAAAAGACGAGCTTTATTCTCACTTCAAACAAAAACCAGTCGCACAACTTTCGATAGAAAAAATTCAAACTCGAGCAGGAAGAACTAACTCTGACATTGAATCATTACCAGAGCTGCACGCTAAACAACAAAATAAAGAACCTTTAGCTGCTCTGCGACAATTTAGTGAAAGCTATGATGGCCAAATCGTTTTTTCTGTTGAGTCAGAAGGACGCAGAGAAGCACTTTTAGAACTGTTGCAAAGAATTAAGCTCAGACCAATTGAAATGGGGTCACTAACTGAAGCCCTTAGCAGTGATCAAAAGTACACAATGGTCATTGGTCTAACCGAACATGGTTTTGTGCATAACGCTCCCAACTTTGCTTTTATTTGCGAAAGTGACCTATTAGGTGACAGAGTCATTCAACGACGCCGTAAAGATCGCAAAACCGTCAACAGTGATACTGTTGTTCGCCACTTAGCCGAACTAAAAGAAGGGCAGCCTGTTGTACATATTGATCATGGTATTGGTCGCTATATTGGCTTACAAACGCTAGAGGCTGGTGGATTAAAAACCGAATATGTCACGTTAGAATATCTCAATGACGCCAAATTATATGTACCTGTCGCGTCTTTAAATCTCATTAGTCGCTATTCTGGTGGCGCAGAAGATAGCGCACCAATTAGCAAACTCGGCAGTGAAACGTGGGCCAAGGCTCGTCGACGAGCGGCAGAAAAAGTTCGTGATGTAGCAGCGGAACTATTGGACGTCTATGCAAAAAGAGAACTCAAACCCGGTTATAAGTTTAAGCTAGACCGAGGGCAATATGCGACGTTCACCTCAACATTCCCATTTGAAGAGACAGAAGACCAAGCAACCGCTATTAACGCTGTAATGTCAGATATGTGCCAACCAAAAGCAATGGATAGATTAGTTTGCGGCGATGTTGGTTTTGGTAAAACAGAAGTCGCTATGCGTGCTGCTTTTGTTTGCACAGATAATGAAAAACAAGTTGCCGTGCTTGTCCCGACTACATTGTTAGCACAGCAACATTTTGAAAACTTCCGTGATAGATTTGCGAATTTGCCTATTCGAGTCGAAGTACTTTCTCGCTTTAAGTCCGCTAAAGAACAAAAACAAATTCTTAGTGATGCTGCAGATGGAAAAGTTGATATTCTGATCGGCACCCACAAACTTCTGCAAGATAGCATCACTTTTAAAGATTTAGGCTTGCTTATTGTCGATGAAGAGCATCGGTTTGGAGTTCGACAAAAAGAAAAAGTAAAAGCGATGCGTGCCGACGTTGATATTTTAACCTTAACGGCAACCCCTATTCCTCGTACCCTCAATATGGCAATGAGCGGCATGCGAGATCTGTCGATTATTGCAACGCCACCCGCACGCCGCTTAGCGATTAAAACGTTTGTACGACAAAGCGAAGATAGTGTTACACGCGAAGCGGTATTACGTGAAATTATGCGCGGAGGACAAGTTTACTTCTTACATAATCAAGTAGAAACAATTGATAAAGTGGCAGAAGATCTGGCTAAATTAATACCAGAGGCCAGAATCGTCACCGCTCACGGACAAATGCGTGAACGCGAACTTGAACGTATAATGAACGACTTCTACCATCAACGCTTTAATTTGCTAGTCTGTACAACCATTATTGAAACCGGTATTGATGTACCAACGGCAAATACCATCATAATGGATAGAGCCGATAAACTTGGTCTAGCACAGCTTCATCAATTACGTGGTCGTGTTGGTCGGTCACACCATCAAGCTTACGCTTACTTACTCACCCCTCATCCGAAAGCCATGTCCAAAGATGCCATAAAGCGTCTTGATGCTATTGCCTCATTGGAAGATCTCGGAGCAGGCTTCACCCTTGCGACTCATGATCTTGAAATACGCGGCGCAGGCGAACTTCTGGGTGATGAACAGAGTGGCCAGATACAATCTGTCGGCTTTACTCTATACATGGAAATGTTAGAACAAGCCGTAGAAGCATTAAAAGAAGGCAAAGAACCTTCATTAGATGACTTATTGAAAGAACAAACTGAAGTAGAATTAAGGTTACCAGCATTACTTCCTAACGATTATATTATGGATGTAAACACTCGCTTGTCCATGTACAAACGAATTGCCAGCGTGAAAGATCATAATCAACTGATGGAGATGAAAGTCGAGCTTATTGACCGTTTTGGTTCTTTACCGGACGCTGCTAAGAATCTACTATCTGTTAACGAAGTGAAACTTAACGCTGCCGCTATTAATATTAAAAAGATCGAAGCACATGATAAAGGTGGCTATATTGAGTTTTACCCTAATGCTGACATTAACCCAATGTTTTTAGTTAAACTGTTACAAGGACACTCACAAAAATATAGTATGGAAGGACCGACAAAACTAAAATTTGCAGTCCCTTTAACGGATAAGCGTGAAAGAATTCGCTTTATATCTGATTTGCTTGAACAATTTCAACAAAATAGAATGCCTAAAAGCGCTTGATAGTTATAATATCAAACGTACAAGAAAGATATGCTCACGTAACCGAACCAATTTTGTGGAGTCAAAATGAAAAAACTGGTCACTATATTGCTCTTATTGATCTCTTTACCTGCGGCAGCGCGGCAGTTTGATATAGAGCTGATTATTTTCAAACGATTAGTCGACCCAGAACAACAAAGTGAATCATGGCCAAACCATTTACCGCCTATTGACTTTTCTAACGTTGGCTCTTTTGAAGATACTGCATACAAACAAAGCAAAGGTGTCTCAGTTCGTAACAGTTACCAATTGTCAAACCAAGTTACTAGGCTAAACAAACACGCAGGCTACCAAGTGCTAATGCACAAAGTATGGCGTCAAGGTGATCAAGGTAAAGCCTATGCACCCAAATTCCATATCCGAGCAGGTAAAGATTACTCTACTTCCTTCAATACCGATGGAAGTGAGAAGCGCAATGTATCAAATAGCGACCTTGGTGAGTTTAATGAACTAACTATCGATAGCCCATTGTATGAGTTAGATGGTGAGCTTCAAGTCTACGTTCAACATTATCTTTTTCTGGAAACCACTTTGGATTTAAAAGCACCAGGAACCAGAGATGTAGTGGTTGAAAGCCTAGAACAAGATATTGTTGTTAGTTCGCCAGAAACAGACGATACGGTACAATTTGGTGAAATGAAACAGATAACGCCTATCGTTCAACAAGAAAAATTTCTTAAAAGCTATCGAATGAAACAAAAACGACGTATGAGAAGCAGTGAGACCCATTACCTAGATCATCCATTGCTAGGTATTATTGTTCAAGTACGAAAAGTGCAATAGATCTATAAATGAAAGTGCCAAAAAGGCGCTTTCATTTATTCAAAGATAACTCGATAATGACACCAGATACTGAAATATTAACCAAGCGGTTGCATTTAAAAATACTACGCCAGCAAGACAGTTATATCTTATCCAAACGCATTTCTCACTCAATCTCTTTACATCAATGGATGGACTGGTGTCATTGCCAATTTAACGAATATGATGCGCAAGAGTTTATTCGAGCCAATCGTCTAAATTGGAGTAAAGGTTTATCCTATGGTTTTGGTGTATTTGCTCGAGAAAACCACTTATTTGTCGGCATGGTAGCAATCACAGAGATTCATCTGATATCCAACTCCGCTACGTTAGGTTATTGGATTGCTGATGATTACCAGCGAAATGGCTTTGCCAAAGAGGCACTGGATGCATTAATCACGTTCAGTTTTGAAAGGCTACAATTAACCCGACTAGAGATAGTGTGTCATCCGGATAACATCGCTAGTCATAACGTTGCATTAAGTTGTGGCGCTTATAAGGAAGGTCTGTCAAGAAACCGTTTTATTCACCATAATATGGCAAAGGATGGCTTGGTTTTTTCTGTGATTCCTGACTAAAACCATTTGTATTTGTATAAACAAATAATTCTGGCTTACTACTCTCTCTTTCTGATCAAAAATAACCTCTTTAGAGTGCAAAAAAAGCCACGCTTTAAGCATGGCTTAATAATCATTACTTCATTAATGAAGTTTAAGATTGGGTCTAAGTACTCTATTAATCCGACCAACCAACATCATCAATGCCGTTTTGACCATACCATGCAGAGCCATTTGATGCATACGATATAAAGAAATATATACGACACGAGCAATACGCCCTTCTATCATCATCGAACCTTTAGTTAAATTACCCATTAAACTACCAACAGTAGAAAAACGACTTAATGAAACCAAAGAGCCATGATCCTTATAAACATAAGGCTTAAGCGTTTTACCATTCAACTTAGCCATAATATTCGAATACACTTGGCTAGCCATTTGATGAGCAGCTTGTGCTCTTGGTGGAACAAAAGAACCATCAGCCTGAGTACATTGCGCTAGGTCACCGATAGCAAAAATATTTTCGTCGCGCGTCGTTTGCAAAGTATCTGTCACCACGAGTTGATTGATGCGGTTAGTTTCTAAACCTGCGATATCTTTAATAAAATCTGGCGCTTTGATTCCAGCAGCCCAAACCATAATATGTGCATGAATTTTTTCACCATCTTTCGTGGTCAGCCCATCAGCTTCTGCTTTAGTCACCATTGTTGCAGTTCTTACTGTAACACCAAGCTTAGTCAACTCTTGATGAGCAGAAGATGAGATTCTTGGTGGTAACGCTGGTAAAATACGTTCGCCGGCTTCAACTAAATTTACATTCAATCGACTTGAATCTAAATCACCGAATCCATACGTTCTCAATTCTTTGATAGCATTATGCAACTCAGCAGATAACTCAACACCTGTTGCTCCTGCCCCGACAATAGCAATATCAACCGTACCTTCACCCTTTGCATGCAATCTTAAGAACTCGTTGTTCATTTGAGTACGGAAGCGGTGAGCTTGCTCAGGACTATCTAAGAATATGCAATTCTCTCTCACTCCTGGCGTATTAAAGTCATTAGATGTTGACCCAATAGCCATCACCAATATGTCGTACTCCAGTTCTCGCTGAGGGATAAGAATTTCACCATTCTCATCTTTTAGATCCGCTAACGTAATGACTTTACGTTCACGATCAATATTTTCCAAACTACCTAGACGAAAATCAAAATAATGATTCTTTGCATGGGCGCGATAACTAATGGCATCGACACCTTCATCAAGTGATCCCGTCGCCACTTCGTGCAACAAAGGTTTCCATAAATGGCTACCTTTTCTATCTACTAGCATTATTTCAGCTTTATTCTTGCGTCCAAGTTTGTTTCCAAGTTTGGTCGCTAACTCCAACCCGCCAGCACCACCGCCGACAACAATAATTCGAGTCATGTAAGCACTCCTGTAAATTAAAAATATAAATAACCTGAATATATTCAAGTTATGGGATTCTGTATGCCGTCCACGTTGGGTTGGTTTTATTTGTATGATGAATATTCGGTAAGCTTCTATATTTTATGCTCACTCTTTTATTTGACTTATTTTTATTGATATACATCAAGAAAAAATAATAGCTGCATTATATATCGGTCATAATTGACCGCAAGATTTTTTTGCATTAGATCACATTTTCACCTGTTTTAGTTAACATAAAACACTCAATTGTAACAACAAAATTCGCATCTTAATTAAATAACACCTGCGCTAAAAATTTTAAGAATTTACATGTTAACGGGACAGGCACCAATTATGATGTAACAAGTACAAACGCTAAGCTTTAAAGGAAAAATAAAAGGTCAGACACTAGTAAAAGGGACAGGCACCAAAAGTAATGATTTGGGCTTAACAACTAAAGGGACAGGCTCTCAACTAAAGGGACAGGCTCTAATAAATTAAAAATGATGATAGGTGCGCATTTAAGTAATGGCTACTAGATCGAATTCATATTAAATTGTAGCTACGATATTTAATATTATTGTACTACTTAATAAAATCTAATTGCACATATAAAAACAGCCTCATATTAGAGGCTATTTTTATAATATTATTTATATAATAACGATTATTACCTAAGATTGTTTAAAGGCTTTAATTGCTTGTAAATGTTGGGAGATTTTTTTAAATTTATGCTCTTGAGTTTCATCCCAAATAATATCGTAATAATCTTTTAAGGCGTCTGCCGTTGCTTCACTATTTAGTAATTCATCTGATTTAGAAAGAATAACCAAACAACGATTTTTATTTTTTATACGGTATTTTTCGACGCATTTAGTCGCAATATCATCATATTCTTCAGGACGGTCTATTTTCCCAGCCATATTGCTAGCAGGATGGAGATTCGGGTTAAAAATAACTTGTTTAATTCCACATAAAAATCCGATTCGTTCAGACCAATATCCACCGAGCCCAACACCACAGATAATTGGGTGAGGATCATCTGCCTGCTCTATCGCTTTATGTACTTCTTTTAACAGATGTGCCATGTCATGTTTAGGATGACGCGTACTGTAACTAATAAAACGAACATCTTCATCAATAAATTGGAGTTGAAGTACTTTCTCGTGATTGCCGGGACTTGTCGAATCAAAACCGTGTAAATAAATAATCATTGTACTCCCCCTTTCCTTGTCGGTTCGATGATAGATCTACTACGAATGATATTAAGTTTAGTCATTTTTTATATAAAAAACCACTAAAATCAAAGGGTAAATCAATTATCTATAACGACGTTTCAATTTTCATTGCTTGGTTTAAATAGTTTACATCTTGCCAAAGCTGATAGCCAATTAAATACCAAAGCATCGCCATCATTTTGTTTCTCGGTATCCACAGGTCTACGCCATCTATCCAATCGTCTACTGCTCCAATTTGTCTTCTTTGACAATAACTAGCAACGCTAGTGGTTATATTGAGATCGGACAGTTCGATGGCCATGGCTAGATCCATGCGCGGGTCACCTACCGCAGCATATTCCCAATCAATGATTTTAAGACCTTGTTTTGTAGTGACAATGTTGTAACCAGCTAAATCAAAATGACACAAGACAGGATCAACAGTGGCTATTGCAGGTAATGTTCTGAACTGATTGTATATTTTCTCCCGATTAGCGGTTTTTAACTTGGGATTAAGCTTATGCCAATAACCATCGACTTTCGCGGTAAATGAGAACAACGGCAATGATTTATCATCGAGTGTTACGTCATGAATAGTACAAAGTGCTCGAATAAGTTGTGATTCTGTCAAAGACTTTTCGCCGACACTGCCCTCTATCCACTCAACCAATAAACCTTGATCACTTAGGTAAATGGGATCAGGAGCAAAATGACACTCTTTAAGCGCTTGTAATACCTGGTGCTCTTTCTGTCGAGAAACAGAAAAGTAAAACAACTGATTAGAAACCGAGCGCCAAACATATGGTACGTTGTGGTGTGAAGTGATTTTCCAACATCGATTTGTTAACCCTCCTGTTAATATTTCCGCTATTTTAGGAGGAAGATCAAAAAAGCGCTCTAGTGAAGATAACGATTCATCAAGCGATTTAGCTTCATTCCATGTCATTTTCACCAAGCGCCCTCTTATCAACAGACGTCCGTACGCTATCTGTTTTTTATTAGCTATGCATCTATTGCCAACAAACTGTTTTTTATAAGCTGCTCGTCAATAGATTATTCTTTACAGAAGATATGCTATTTATCGCTGAAAACAGCTTTGAAACGCAAATATTATGTAACTCAATTAGAATCCGAGTAAGCTTTTAGATTCATTTTTACGAATTTCAGTCTCGTCAGCCCATTCAATTAACCCTGTTTCTAAATCCATTAAACGCATGGTCATTTTGTAGTACACATCTTTATCATTGCCCGACTGTTTTACAATACTAGCTAAATTACCGTATAACATATACTGAGCACCAACCATTTTACCAAACTGAATGGCACTACTTTGATCAACTAACTCATCATTGTTTTGAAAGTTCAATTGTGTACGAACTGACTCAACACGCTCCATATCAACGAAGCGGAACTTGCCTGAATTAAGCATTTTAGTACTGACTGAATCGGTAATAGACTCTGTATCAATATGTTCGCTAGTCTTGTTGTTAATACGTTCGACGAATACGATTGGACGATCATTTTGTGTAATTGCAGCCACCGACCCCGACATCAACATGCTATCTACCATTTCTCCGGCAATTTTCTGCAAATCAGTTGAGCCAAAATCAATGGTTGTTGTTTCCGCTTCTTGTGCGTCACCATAACTTACTTTATTTGAACAACCACCTAAAATAACCGCCAGCCCAAGTAGCGCTATAACACCTTTATTCATTTTTTACCCTTACTTATTTGCTTCACGTATTTGAACACGGAATTGTTTACCATTTGGATTAATCGATACTTCAGAAATAGAGAGCGTCTCAAAGCCTCTGACAATTTTTTGCTTCCAAGCCGCTTGTTTAGTATTGACTTCTAACCCATCATCATCGTACCAATAAAAACGATATTGAATATACTGATCACCTGTATATTGGCTGGTTAAGGTAACAATACCTCGTGCATGCCCTTCCGCATCTTTCGTTGCGATGTTATCGACAAGTAACCGACCACCAAGAACGGCATCACCAAACATAACGTTTTGTGACTGACCATCAATGCTCAATCCCGCAGAATTTTTAGAGCAACCAATTAAGGCCATAGCCATGATTAGCACTACTGCTAACTTCTTCATTACAAACTCCCTAGTTGCTTATGCCAAACCGTTGCGTTTGTCCCTTGTCTTGAGATCCAAACCAATACGGTTTTGCCTTCGAATAACTCTACTTTATAAGTATTTTTACCAAACTCCAATTCATATTCACCCGGTTTTAATTGTTCTTGACTACTATAAACTGCAGCAGGTAACGTTTGCCAGCTGCGTGTATCAGGTTGCTCGGTTAACACGTTCCATACATTAACTAGTAAGTTACCAACATCATCTGCTTTCGCTGCTTCTCTGCGGACTTGTTCCTTTGCCACAACTCTTAGTGCCTGACGAAACAGAAGAGTCGGCATTCTCTCAGTCAAATCCTGTTGCGCCATTAAATTAACATCGACCAGCTGAGATTCACGTACTGGTTGACCGTTTATCTTAAGCGTAGCAAACGACTGACTAGCCTGCTTTGGATAATAAGGTAAAGAAAGGCTAAAATAAGACCAGTTACCACTGGTATAAATTGGCAAAGATTGCTTCCAACCTTGTCTAGCTGAAACAACTCCTTGCTCATCAATGACAATAATTCTGCCAGTACTTTGTTTCTGTGCTTTGTTTTGCGTAGAAACAAGCTCACCATATTGAGCCGCTAACTGGACCAAGTCATCACTCATCCCAAGTTTTCTAGCTACTCGCACAGTACTGGTGATAATTTCACGATTATCAGCCATCACTGCTAAGGCTCGTTTATAGTCAACATAGGCATTATTTAGCTCACCTGCTGTTTCATAAAGTAAGGCGGAAATAAACAGTAAATAGCCATTTTGCACTGCTTGTAATTGCTCTCCAGCATCAGGATATTGAGACAAAATAGAACCAAGGTTCGGGCTCAAACCATCATCTTTCATTTGCTGTTGCGCTGCTGCCAAATCCGCCTCTCTGGTTTTCTTCGCTTGCTCTTGCACCTGATTCGCTTTACGGACTTCGACTAATGCCCCTTCTAAAGAATTTTCTTGTAAATAATTTAGCGCCAAATACAGATGTAGAAAGCCAACTTCATAGTCTGCTGGATAGTAAGAAGTTACGTTATCATTAGCAGCTAAAGAACCGACACTTGACGCTGTTTCACTCAAAGAAACAACCGCTTGTTCTTGTTGAGTTCGAATTGCATATTCACTGCTCTCGAGAAAAGACTTGCTTTGTGGGTAATCTTGAGCAAGTAAATTAACTCGCCCCTTTTCCATATTATCCAGAATATCACCAGCAATAGAATCGGGTAAATTATCAACTGCTTGTTGGTACTGTCCAGAAAGCAGTGCCGAATAAACCTGTTGATTTTGCACACTGTAGTGGCTAAATAGATTCCCCATAGAAAGAGAAGAACAAGCCGTAACGACTGCAGATAACCCCGCAACTCTTACTAATCGAAACATTTTATTTAGCATAGGCTTACTTAGATACATGAGCTTAAATTAAACAATAACTTAACCAATTAGAAGAGGCCCTAATGGATGACCGCCAACCAAGTGCATGTGAATATGATAGACTTCTTGTCCACCATGAGCATTACAGTTCATAATAAGACGATATCCATCTTCATCGATTCCTTCGTCTTTTGCTATTTTTTTCGCCACAGTAAACATTCGCCCTAAAGTTAACTCATCTTCGTGCTCGATATCGTTAACTGTTGGAATTAACTTATTAGGAATAATAAGAATATGACTAGGCGCTCGCGGACTGATATCTCTAAACGCAGTCACTAGCTCATCTTGAAAAACAATATCTGCCGGAATTTCTTTGCGGATAATTTTGCTAAAAATGGTTTCTTCAGCCATTCTTTACTCCATTCATACCAATTATTTTTTTTAGTATGCGTTATACCCCATTAAATCACAATATTAAAACCGATTTCGTCACCTCATTTTTTAAGGCAATTTGAAAATGAGATGAGGGTGAAATCTTCAAGTCTCGCCCTTGTTTTTTAACGAGTTAATCCCATATGTTATATATTAGGCCAGCGAATCTTTTCACTCTCATGTTTATGCAGGCCGTTACTTATAAATTTGTAAGGATGTTAGATGGCTATTCATGTCGGAATAATTGACAAAGATCCTATTCGCTTAATTACGCCTCTTTTTGATAAAAGGGCGATTTGCGAACATATCATATTCATTGGTGATAAGAGCCAACATGCTATTTTCCAACGCCTAAAATACGTACTAGATAAGCGTGACATTAAAGCTGAGTTCTTTGAAATTCCTTCAATTGTTGATACTCCGCTTATAATCAAGGCGGTCCATCAACTAGAAGAGAATCTACTTCAACGAGGATCTATTATTAAACTTAATGCCAGTTGTGGATTAAGACATCGACTACTAACCGTGTATGAAATGTTTCGACGTAATGACTGGGAGATTTTTGTTGTAGAACCAAATAGTGACAAAATATGTTGGATTTATCCTGAAGAGTATAAAGATGCTCAACTACAAGACCACATTACAATCTCAGATTACTTAACCGTTTTTGGTGCTAGAGCAGAATTCAATGAAGTAGAAATATCAGAGAATCTAGATCAACAGCTTTATCAACTCGGCAAACGGTGGGCTGGCAACGCTTTAGAATTAGGCCCAGGTCTTGCTACGTTAAATTACCTTGCTACTACGTGTCGAAAAGAACAAAAGTTAGATGTAGCATTAACTGAAAAACAGCAAGGTTACCGTGAGGTTAACATGCTGCTATCAGATCTCGTTGATACAGATCTAGCCACGTATAAAAATGGCGTATTAACGTTTGCCAGTGAGGATGCTAGACGTTTTTCAAATGGCGAATGGTTAGAAACGTTGGTTCACAGTACTGTAAAACAAATTCAAGACGAACTCCCTACCATTCAAGACCATTCATTAAATGTTCAGGTATATCGCCAATTAGGCGAGCGTGAAGTAAGAAATGAACTCGATGTTGCTACAGTAGTAAACAATAAACTGCATATTATTGAATGTAAAACCAAAGGTATGCGCGATGATGGTGACGACACTTTATACAAATTAGAATCGTTGCGAGATTTGCTTGGTGGAATTCAAGCAAGAGCAATGCTTGTCAGTTTCCGCCCTCTTAGACACAATGATATCACTCGTGCAGAAGATTTAGGGTTGGCGTTGATTGGCCCAGACGAATTAAAAGATTTAAAAACACATTTAGCCAATTGGTTCAGCGATGCTGGTGGTCACGAAGAAGTCTAGAAAGTAATGTCATTCAATATCACAATTGAATCTACACACATTTATCGTGCTTAATAATATTTATAGTACTTAATAATATTTATAGTACTTAATCGCATTGAGACTAAGGCTTATCCTTGGTCTCGATGCGATATTCCTATCATGTACGCAAGTAATCTTTACAGAAAACTCAACGTTATAACATCTTACGTGCAGCAGAAATCACCACTTGAATAGAGCGTGTTTCTGTCTCTTTTAGCGTTACATGGTCTGGGATTTCTTTTTGAGTTCGATTAATAATAACACCAGCGACACAACCTGCTTTTAAACCAGAACTGGCACACATAGTAAATAACGTTGCTGATTCCATTTCAAAGTTGAGTACCCCCATATCTTGCCATTCTTGCATTGAACCTTGGAAACGCTTGACCACTCGACCTGAAAACGTATCGTAACGTTCTTGGCCCGGATAAAAAGTATCACTCGATGCGGTAACGCCCATGTGTACTTTTGCACCAGACTCTTCTACCGCTTCTTTCATTGCCGTTGCCACTTCGAAGTTAGCTACGGCAGGAAACTCTAGTGGAGCAAAATGAGTACTGGCACCATCTAAACGAACAGAACCGGTAGAAACAATCATATCACCAACATTTACATCAGATTGAATAGCTCCAGTCGTTCCGACACGCAAAAATGTACGCACGCCACACTGGGCTAACTCTTCTACCGCAATAGATGTAGAAGGGCCACCAATACCAGTTGAACACACCACAACAGGGCTACCATCCAATTCAGCTAGGTATACATTATATTCACGATGACTTGCTAATTGGATTGCATTTTCCATTTCAGCTGCGATTTTAGGCACACGATCAGGGTCACCGGGAATAATCGCAACAGTTGCGCCCTTAAGATCGGCCGCAGTAATACCAAGATGAAATACAGGTTGGGACATAAATTGCTCCTTTAATTGGCGTTAGCATTTTTCTAACCCAGAATATACACAACGTTTACCCTTAAACTGTAGCGGACAAACACTATAAAGTTAGTGATTAAAGTCACACATATAAACAATTACAAACCAAGCGTTACATATTAATGGGATCTAGATCTCATTTAATTGTTAAGTTTAATCAATAAACGGTATGTTACTGCATATTTAATCTTAGCAAATGCATTAAGAACGCAGTAACCTTAATGCATTTACTGTAACCAAAAATGTCGCACCACTATCGGCTAATACTGCCATCCATAAGCCAGTGAGCCCTAAAAGACTAGTAATTAAAAACACCAGTTTTAGACCTAGTGCTAACGCTATATTCTGCCGAATGTTTGTAAGTGTGGCCTGAGACAAAATAATAATATCTGCAATATCTGTCAGTCTGTTGTGCGTCAATGCTGAGTCTGCAGCTTCCAGAGCAACATCGGTTCCACTGCCCATTGCTATACCAATAGATGCGGCTTTCATTGCTGGTGCGTCATTTATTCCATCTCCAATCATCGCAACATGATCTTCCTTCGCTAACTTCTGGATCTGTTTAACTTTATCCTGAGGTAACAAACCTGCTTTGAATTCAACACCAATTAGGTCAGCGATAGCTTTGGCACTTCGAGCATTATCACCAGTGAGCATTAAAGTACGAATTCCTAATTGATGTAACTTAGCAATCCCCTCTTTAGCATCATCACGTAACGTATCTTGCCATGCAATAAGCCCTATTATTTCGCTTATTGGTGTTAAGTCTGTTCTGACCACGACAACCGCCGTTTTTCCAGCTTGCTCCAAAGACTCAATTTGTTGCTGAACAAAAGGAGAAAGAGACAGTGTCACCTTACTTGGCGCCACTATCTGATAAGACACTCTATCAATAACTCCGCTCACCCCAACACCAGCAATCGCACTTTTGTCATGCGCATCGAATAAATTCAACTTTTGACTCTCTGCATATTTTACTAAAGAACGAGCAAGAGGATGAGTTGAGCCTACTTCTATTGACGCTGATATTTGAAGAAGTTCATCACGATTAATATCAGCATACGGCAGCACGTCTGTTACATTTGGTTCGCCTTTGGTTAAGGTACCCGTTTTGTCAAAAGCAATGGTTTTTATTCGACCTAATTGTTCAAGTGCCGCTCCACCTTTGATTAATGCGCCTCTTTTTGCAGCAACCGCTAAACCTGAGGTAATAGCTGCAGGTGTTGAGATAACCAAAGCACAAGGGCAGGCAATTAATAGCAGAGCCAGTCCTCTATATATCCATGTATCCCATGGCTGAGAAAAAATTAACGGAGGGGTGATGATCACGAGAAGAGCCAACAACATCATTGCCGGCGTGTACCAGCGGCTAAATTTATCTAAAAATCGTTCTAGTGGTGCTTTGTGAGATTCTGCTTCTTCAATTAAATGCAAGATACGGTCAATCGCATTTTCACCTTGTTGAGAAGTCACATTCAAACGAACCACTTTATCCACAACAACTGAACCTGCCATGACTTGATCACCTGCAAAATGTTCTACGGGGAGTGATTCACCTGTTAAAGCACTCTCATCAAAACTGGCACTAAATTGAATCACACCATCTGCAGGTAAGCGAGAGCCCGGAGAAACTTCAATCATATCGCCAGGAACCAATGAGCTTACTGAAACTTCAATTCTTTCATTATCAATAATTTTGATCGCTTGTTCGGGAACTAACGACATCAGCGACTGGACACCACTTCTAGCGCGAGAAGAAGCATACCCTTCTAATTTTTCACCTAATAAAAATAGCAACAGCACCATTGCAGCTTCGGCACTTTCACCAAGATATAAAGCACCAATTGCAGCGCAACTCATCAAGGTTTCAATCGAAAATGGCGAACCTGATTTGGCTAACGCTAAGGATTTTTTAGCAATAGGAATAAGACCTAAAAGACAAATGGCTACGAATGACCAATGACTAAATTGTGGAAAGACGCTTTGTACAGCGAAGGAAAACGCCATAGCGACCGCAAGGGAAATCACCGTAATATTCTGTTTGAGAAGCGACTGAGTGCCAAGCTCTTTGGAAGCAGCCTGATAATCGCTATTATCATGTAATATAAAACCGTTGTCGTTTACAACTGCCTCTACTTGTTCAAGTACAGACGTTCTATCGTATTTCACTACTAACTTTTCCGTAGCAAAAAGTACTTTTACTTCAACTACGCCACTAAGACTGATCACTGCTTTTTCTATTTGTCGAGCACAGGCAGGACAGTCCATTCCTTCCACTTTCCAACTTTGCGTATACAGTGACTCTATATTGGTGAAATCCGACGTCTTTGCCGTATCTTTTACACTACAATTGCTACTTTGTTCACTAGAGCAACATGAATCATTAATGCTATCACAACACGCATCACTACTATTGGTGCAACAATTATCAGTTTCACTAGGAACAACTTTAACAGCTGTAATTATTGGGTTAGAAACCTTGTGAATATTATTTATTATCGGCGTTGTCGTTGCTTGACAATCTTTATTTTTGCTAACCATGGTATCTCCGTTATTCCATTTGAAACAAATGGTATTGAATGGATACCACAAGCATAAACCTTGGAGTAAACTCCAAGGTCAAGCTTTAGTTTTTGGCATACACAAAAATTATCTTAAACGGGCCAAAACTACATTCTGGTCAAGGTCACCTTGGTAATCTGTATAATCAAGTCCTTGGTCAAAAATAAATTCAGTAATGAGTGTTCTCGCACGTTCCCGTAAAACATCTGCACTCCAAGGTTTTTCAAAATAACTCTCAATTCTTGCTAAATTAATAGCAGTAATCGTATCTTGATGTGTGGCTTGCCCGGTTAACAAAATTTTCTTCGTGGTGGAAAATCGCTGGTCTTGTGATATTTCCGTTAACAGCTCGACCCCTGTTTTGCCTGGCATCACATGATCAGAGATAACCAAAGCGACAAATTCACCATCAGAATCAAATTCATCCATCAATTCTAATGCTTCATCAGCTGATTCGCAGTCTTCTATGTTTAACCAAGTACCTAATGGAGCAAGGTCTTGTAATACTGCGCTTAATACTTCACGCTGGTCGTCTACACATATCAGGTTTAACTTGTCCATATTATTCCTCGACAGGTAATTTGATTCTAAAAATGGTTTTTTCTGTACTGCTTTTAACCGCAATACTTCCGTTATAGCCACTAACAATTCTACTTACAATCGAAAGCCCAAGCCCTAAACCAAAGGATAATCCACCTTTTTTTGTCGTAAAATTAGGTTGAAAAATCTGTCGCCTTGTCGACTCATTCATTTCCGGGCCGTTATTCGATATCGTGATTAAAATACGTTGATTAACGCAACGAGTCGCAATATCTATCATCGGTTCAGGTGTATTTTCCATGGCGTCACATGCATTTTTTATTATATTGGTCCACACCTGCACTAATTCAGTTGATGACCCTTTGAATTGAGGGAGATTGGCAGGGCTCAAATGTACTGTTACTCTCCTCAAATCACTTTGTAGTAACGCAAGCGCTTTGTTTATTGATTCATTAATATCTAGCCATTCATCAGTATCGATATCGGTACGTCCAAGTTGTTTAACCGACTTAACAATACCGACAGAATGTTTGGCTGCTAAACGCATATCATGCAAATCACGGCCTATTTCCCAAAAACGAGCGGCTTGGATTGGATTATCTAGCCACTTTTGTGGCACTTCTCCGCGAGGTAACGCCCGCGCAATAGATTTAGCCAGCGGTTTAGATATAGAAAATTGCTGCTGAATTTCCTTTGTTCGTTGACGTATGTCACTAGAACTAGCAATCTGTCCTTGAATTAACCCTTGTTGTAAAAAAACATCCGCTTCTGGATGACACTCTCCTAATAACTGAATAATAACCGATTGCATTCTTTCAGTTTTACTATTAAGCACTCCAACTGCATTGTTGAGCTCATGAGCAATCCCAGCAGCTAACTGACCTAACGTGGTCATCTGTTCAGCGGTATAAAGCTTTTGTAACGCCTCTTCTTTTGCGATCGATTCACGCATCGCTCTCATCTGGCGTCGCGATAACTCATTAACAATCACTGGAGTAAATTGAGCGGTTAAAGGACCATAATATTCCGCTTCCACTGCGACTGTGTTGGTATCGATCCAAGCTAAATCGACGTCAGTTTTAGCTAACACTGTCGACGATGCCACTAGGGTTTCAGAAAAAAAGCTGTGTACGCCTAAAAAACTGCCTGCTGTTCCATTAAAAACTTTGATCTGATGTTCTGTTTCTTGGTCAAAAATATACCCTTCTATCTCCCCTTGCCACACATAGTAAAGCCTTTCATTAGTCGAACCTTGCAATATAATTGACTCTCCCGCCGTAACCGTTAACCTTCTTTCGGCTTGGCTAAAGTAACATCGAACCAAACGATTGAGTTTGTTTTCATTCATAAATTATCCGATAAAACCAACGACGTTTAATATCCAAACCAAGAGAAAGCTACCTAAAACACCAATAACTCCCATAATCACGCCTACTTTTGCCATCTGACTACTTTCAACATTACCCGTAGCATGAGCCAGTGCATTTGGTGGTGTACTTATAGGTAAAGACATACCCAAAGAAGCAGCGAATGTAACCACTAAGATTAACGTCATTTCACCCCCTAAAGGAGCAAGAGATGTCATAGAAGCACCTAAAGCTGCCATAATGGGCATAAGTAAGTTAGCAGTAGCGGTATGAGACATAAAGTTTGCCATAGTCAAGCACAAGAAAGCCGCACCAAACAAAACGATATAAGGAGAGTAAGCATCAAAGGGAATACTATGTACCATTAGCCTAGCTAACCCTGTTTTATCTAGCGCCAAACCAAGCGCGATACCACCAGAAACTAGCCACAACACATCCCAAGATATTTTCTTAAGATCCTCTTTATTGATAATGCCAGTGATGGAGAAAATTGCGACAGGAATTAAAGCAACAGTGTAAGAGTTCATGCCGTGAATAGAGCCCATGAGCCATAATAAAATCGTTAACCCAAAGGTAATATAGACTGTTATGGCTTTAGGTGTCTTTAGGAATTTACCTTTAATATTCAGATTAATCGCTTTTTGGTTAGCCCCATATAGCTTGTTGATCAGAACCCAAGCAATCGCCATCATAATCACCACAAACGGTACTCCGAATGTCATCCATTCACCAAAAGTAATTAGGTTATCACCAACCAAATATTTAAGTGCAATAGCATTAGGTGGAGTACCGATGGGAGTACCTATGCCACCAATGTTAGCGGCTACTGGAATACAAAGTGCGAAAGCAATACGCCCAGGATCACCTCGCCCAAATACCGCAAGTACAGGTGTCAAAATAGATAGCATCATTGCTGTTGTCGCCGTATTGGACATGAACATAGAGAAAATGCCAGTGATCAACATTAAACCAAGCATGACAAACTTAGGATCCGAACCAAATGGCTTGAGTAATACCCGAGCAAGATTTACATCTAGACGATATTTGGTAGCAGCCATTGCAAGAAAAAAACCACCTAAAAACAACATAATAATCGGACTAGCAAATGTTGCCATTATATCTTTGTAGCTAAGCAACTCTCCAAATTCGGCTGTTCCTTCTGCAAGCCTGAAAAAAATAATACCTTTATCAGAGAGCATCAACAGTTCTAGAACAATAATCACAACCGATGTCGCATAAATAGGAATTGGCTCGAATACCCAACATAGAGCAGCGAGTAAAAATATGGCAATAACACGCTGTTGTATAAGTGTCATACCTTCAAATGGGAAAGCAGACAAAGGTAATACTAGAATGAATAAAGGGATAACTAAAGGAATAAGATACTTCAAATACTGTCGCATAATGTGGCTATATTTCCATCTTAGAGGTGACAAAATTAAGATTGGTGACTACCAATCCATCTATCCTCATTATGTGATAATTCGACCCTTGTTTTTGTAGTGATAGATCAAACTTCTTTTAACTCAGGTATAAAAACCATTAAAAAAGTAGTGTTCCATGATACACATCAGTTTAGTTGCGCAGTCATCATTGCCGCAAACAAGGACACACACCAAAAGTAACAGTTCAAAAACGGGATTGGCCCCATTTCAAACACCCACTGGTTAGCAGATACTCAAATACAAGCAAATACAAGGACACACACCAAATAGTCTGAGAAAACGACTGGTTTTCTGTCAAGCTTGTTCAATTTCTACACACTCAACTGTCTTTCATTACTCATCTTGTTATCGTGGTACAAAACACATAAGGATCACCATGACGACGGCACGAAAACAACTCATTTCTTTGGAAGCAACAGCCTATTATCACTGTGTCTCTAGATGTGTCAGGCACAGTTTTTTATGCGGTTTTGATACCGCCTCCAATATCAACTATGAGCATCGACGAGAGTGGGTTGAGCATAAAATACAAGCGCTGACTTATACTTATTGCATCGATATTTGTGCCTATGCCGTAATGCATAATCACTATCATTTAGTGGTACATATTAATCGCGATAAAGCTAACGCACTGTCTCAGTTAGGCGTAGTTCAACGGTGGCAGTTTCAACATAAACTGCCCGATTTAATTCAACATTGGCTGAACCATCAGCTAACCAGCCAAGCAGAGCAAAAAAAGTGTCACGAAATCATTGAGGTATGGCGTACACGATTATGGTCGTTAAGTTGGTTTATGAAAGAGCTCAACTACGACATTGCCTGTAAGGCGAATCAAGAAGACCAATGCACTGGGCACTTTTGGGAAAGTCGATTCAAAAGTCAGGCTTTGTTGGATGAAAACGCCCTCGCGGCCGCAATGACGTATGTTGACTTAAATCCGATTCGTTCTGGTGTAGCAAAAACAATTGAGGCGTCAGAATACACGTCCATTAAATTGAGGTTAGAGACACTCAACAGTGATGAGTTTACCCCACCGTGCTTGCATCCATTCATTGGTCAATCAGACAACAAAATGCACAGTGGTCTGCCTTTCAAATTACTCGATTATCTAGAATTAGTTGACTGGACAGCAAGGCAATTCCGAGAGAACAGAGCATCGATGGGTGAAACCTTGCCCCCGATCCTACAACGATTGAATATCAACCAACAAAACTGGTTACATGTCTGTTCTCGATTGGAACAAAAACGAGCAACAGCCATAGGCTCTGCGAATAGCCTGATCCTAGCAAAAACGGCATTTGATCGAACTAAAATTCACTTATATAAACTCGAATAAAATCTTAGTGAAAATAGTATCTCCCCTCCCTACGCCAGTTTAAGACTGGTTAGTCTTCTTACTATTTGGGAATGTAAATAACCACAGACTTTCTCTCCAACATCAACTTATTTATTCATCTACATGTAGATTGTAACAACACCATTTATTTTAAACTCATTTCTATATTTTGCGTTTTATGGTGTGTGTCCTTTAATACTATTTATTTCCGCTTCTCTAAAAAAGAATATTTGGTGTATGTCCTCAAATCAAGAAACCAACCCAAAGAAGGCACCTAAACACCTTCTTTTGCATTACAGCATGATGATTACAATTGATTTTTAAAACTAGTTTGTAGTGCTTTACCTATTGCCTTAAGTACATCTCGTCGCGTAATAATGCCTAACAACTTACCATTACTAACCACTGGGTATACTTTTGGCTTGCCTACTTTCATCATATCCGCCAATTCAAATATGCCCAATTCTGGACTAACAGAAAGCACTTCTTTATACATGCAGTCACCAACAATATGTGTCTCTTGACTTGTATAAGCAACCTTCATCAAATTACTCAACAAATCTTGTTCTGATAAAAATCCAATAACATGACCATCTGAGTCGACAACAGGTCCGCCGAGATGCTGCGACTTCATAACCTTATCTAAGGCAGCAGAAAGAGACATTTCTGGGCTAAACTTAACCGCTTGATGAACCATATAGTCTTTAACTTTCAATGTTTCCATGGTGAAGCTCCTTAAACCTGTTATGTTACTAACTATTCATTGACGTGTATCTTGACTATCAATAAATAATATTTCTTTTATCTATATTGTTGTCTAATTTGCTGATATTACAAATAGATACCACCAATTTGTTTGATTAAAACTAACTATTAATAGGTATAGAAGTGACCGTCAATCCCTTGAAAGCCTTTAAAATTCAGTACTTGTACAAATAATTATATACATCAGAACTATCTGTATTTAATTATAAATTAAAAGCCAACGTTAAAGTTTGACACTCAAATCATGTGGTTTCTCTTTTGTCTAATGTAGCGTCTTTTCGCCATAGACAAACGATTAAACTGATCGATATTTCAAAAAATAGATAACGACTTTGGTTTCTATTTATATTGGGGAACGACGGAGGATATTAATTGGGATGAGTAATCAATGGGCTAGAATGATTGTTTATTCAAGCTACTTTATTCGTCTACTCTTTGATAACACCTAACCTAAACCATGAAAGAAAATCATTATTGATATTAATAGAACCAATCTAATGTTAATTATTTATACAAGAGAAAATTATTTCCTTCTTACTTACTCACTAAATTATAGATCCATGAATTCATCATCTAAATATATAATCTCCATTATCGTAAAAAAAACTATCGACCTAAATAAAAACAATAAGTACCAGACAGATAAACCAATACAAAAAACGACAAATAAAAATTAAAAACAACAACTTAAAATCAACATCCTTCATTTGCATTTTATAGAAAGATAAATTTATACATTTACACTAAAAATAGAACCCATCCAATTTATGAATCATTTCTATATAAAGAAGATAAAACAACACCTTTCATAACAATATTAATAATTAATAAAAACAACAGTTAATTATTTTTATTAAAAAATCACTCACTTGTGATAATATAAAAGCCAGATAACAAATTGATGACTGTCCTTTTAACTAACTGTCCTTTTAACTACTAGTCCATCTAACGACTATTCAGGCTATTAAATTATGCGAAAGAAAAAAGAAACCGCTACGGTATATGATGTAGCTAAACTAGCGGGAGTTTCTCCAGCAACGGTTTCTCGTTTTTTAAATAGAACAACTTACGTTTCTGATGATAAAAGTCAAAAAATTGAAAATGCAATTAATACTCTAGATTACAAACCAGTTTACCAACAAGCTCAAACTGGAAATCGTCGCACAATGACAATCGGGGCTTTAGTCCAACATCCGGACAGTCCCTTTACCAGTCAAATACTGAATGATATGGAGAAAGTTCTTATCGCTCAGGGGTATCAGTTGACTATTGCCTCTGGTCACTGGGATAAAAAAATAGAGACTCATGCCTTAACCAGTTTAGCGCAACAGAATATTGATGGACTTATAGTCGTAACCGGCAACTTAACTAACAAGCAATTAATTGATTTTTCAGAGAAAATACCGGTAATTGCGGTTGGTTATGAAGTAAAGGCAAACAGAATCCGTTGCATTAATATCGACAACGAATTAGCGGGGTATATGGCTACTTTACACCTACTTCAGTTGGGGCATACAAATATTGGTCACATTAAAGGGCTCGCAAGTCAACCTGACTCATTACATAGGTTCGAAGGTTATAAAAGAGCCTTAAAAGAAGCAGGGTTAAGACCAAACCAAAGGTTAATAAAGCAAGGCGATTTTAGTTCAGCTGTCGCTTATCAACAAACAGTACAACTATTGAATGATGAAAAAGCCAAAGTTACCGCTATTTTTGCCGCCAATGATCTCAGTGCCTATGGCGTGATTAAAGCCATTCATGATAATGGTCTAAGAGTACCTGATGATATATCCGTTATCGGTTTTGACGATTTACCAACGTCTGAATATTTTACGCCTGGATTAACCACATTACGCCAACCAATAGAAGCGATTGGTACCGTTTCAGCGCACTCAATATTAAACTTTTTAAGTGGTGAAAGACATTCTAGTCGCTTGCCCCCGATCAATTTAATCGTGCGGCAATCTACCCAGAAACTAAACAAATAATCGACAAAAAGACCACCTTCATCGGTGGTCTTTTTATTAACACAAGAACAAAATTTTCCACTTTAAAATAATGGTTACAGCGCCTCAGGCAAATAAGAAAATATCATTCCAGGTCTAAAATAACGGCCTGCGGTATATTTCAAACCTGTGTTTTGTAACCACACATGAAGTTTAGCAATAAACTTACCATCGATGACCGTGTCTACTTGATTAGAAAACACACTGATATCATCAGAAATATATGGATTCACTCTACAGTCGTTTAGCAAACACTCGGTTTCGATTAATCTAGCATGCCATTTTTTAGCCATGTCTTCATCAATATCAAATTGATCACACAATGCTTGAACGGAAACAATAACTGAACAGTTAAACCCTTCTGGAGCTGCAAAAGGGATTTTTGACTGGTGATAAAGAGCGTCATATACCGTATCCATCAATTCTATTGCTTGGTCATTTTTCCCTGCAAGCCGTAACGCTGAAGCGACACTAAACTGAACGCCAATCCATACATCTTGAGCTTGAAATGCTTCATGCGGCAAACCATTTGCCAATGTCATATTCGCCACGCCAAGTTTTGGACTATTTACTTTAAAGTTAGTTTGGTAGACATAATCTAGTGCACGACTTACTTTTTTCTCACTAAATAGGCCGTTCATGCCTAATAATTTAAGATAACTATCAGCTAACAACGCATCGCCAAAACTGTTGTCAGAATCCATATCAATAATCGCACCGTAAGCGTCCGTAAATGCTTTTGGTGCAAGTTGTAAAAGCTGTTTTTTAGCAGCACGACGAGCTTCGACTTTACTCTGACCATCTGTTTGCGGAACTTGATCTAAATAATCATTTACAATCTCTTTGTCAACGATCGTATTACCTGTTAACAATAAGCCAATTGATGTAAGAGGTTGATAATTTTGTCCAGTCAAATGTTTCGCCTGCACTGGCGTTACATAGAAATGGAAATAACCTTTTTCTTCATCCCATAAGCCTCGTTCGAGAACCATAAGTGAAGCATTAGCCCGTTCACTATAGCCGTCGGCTAAATTAGTCTCATCCATCAACTTTGCTAATTCACTAGCTGCATGCAAACCTGCGACCCACAAGCTGGCACAATAAACAGAAATACCATGCGATGCTAAGTTATCAAAGGTGTCATCAGTGCCTCGGGTCAGTGGTAACGCGTCCCCTTCTTCAATAAGATCCACTAGGTAATCGACGCTTTCTTTTACTGCTTGCCAGCATGACTCCACTACTGAGAGGTCACCAGTTTGCTTATAGTGACGATAAACCATCAACACATATTTTGGTGCAAGATCTTTCCATTCCTTTACATTGTGCCAAGTATAAGCGTCTGGCTTAATGTCAAAAGGACTACCAAGATCATGAATAACCGCCCCTCGAATTGCTCTTACCCCTTGATATTTACTATCAATTAATTCTGCATTCGGTTTATCTTCGTATTCCCAAAAACGACGTTTAGTTGGGTCTTGTGCCAGTATTGCCTCTGAAAACGCTTTCATCACACAACCATCTAATTCAGGCAGTAAATACAATAATGAAAATGAACCATAAAAATAGACGTCAAGTGAGTTAAAGAAAGGATAGTCAACACACTCTTTAACTAGAAATTTATCTTCAATATCCCAAACGGTTGATTCAGCTAAGAAAGACAACGTATTCATTGCCATGGTTGAAAAATTGACAGCAGACCTGTTGTCGCCGATTGCTTGTTTAGCCTGCTCAAAATAGCGCTGTTGCTGAGCGATAATTTGTTGCTCTATTGAGTCTAAATCAGCCAGGTTGTCTTGCAAGATAGTCACTGCACGATTGTCTTGAGAGTAAAATTGCGCGTAAGCTTTTTCACTTTGCCAGTCTTGCAGCAAAATTTTGCTGTGGTCCATAACTTGGACAAATCTAACGTTTAAACTTTGATTAGGTTGAAGTTCTAACTGCACCACCACCAAAGCAGACATTGCTTCTCTGCCGCTATAAATTCCGGTATCAAATGCACTGTTAACACGACCACTGTTAAGTGCATCGATCACTGCATCTTGCTCATTAACGCTGTAAACGGTTGGTTTAGTTGAAACGGTAATATTTTGCGAACTTACCAACGAAGAGTCGACTTGAACGCCAAACAAGACTTCTCCCTCAATATCCGATTGATAAGGAGATTCGGTAGCGAGCAATACACCAGAAAAGAAACCATCATCGGTAATTTGAGCGGTATAATTGCTATGCGACTGTTTAATTGGGTTTTGTGTCAATACGCAAGCAGAATCTTGAACGCCAGGGCGTTGTTTTGCATACGTCGACCCTATCAAATTTTTTAAAGATTGAACTATAGTGACGGTTTTAACTTGCTTGGTTAAATTCGTTACTTCAAATTCGTTCCAATGCATAGGTAATGAGCATAATTTTTTATCGCCACGTACTATAGGTGAAACCACTTTTCTTTGAATGCTAATCTCTTCAAATGCCGAATATCGATATTCGGCTATCGGATAAAGTGCTTGGTACTCAATATCTGTAGCGGCAATTGCCTCGATACTTTTCAGATTTGAGTCAGCCGTGAGTGATTTACTTTTAGCCGTTTTATTTATTACATGGCCATTAAAGAAATCTAGCATAACTAAGAGTTGAGTATCTATTGAACGGGCATCTTGTTTAATTGCAGCTTGAGTCTTGCTAGTAAACTCTATTCTCCATTTAGTGAAATATTCCGCGTTATCTGCATAAAAACCACCCGAATTAGCTGCATTTTTAATGGCTGTTAGCGCCGTATCCGAACTGGTTAAATCCAGTGTTCTACCTTGGAACAAAGCGGGGTAAAAATGGATAAACTGACTCAACTTAGCAAAATCCGCTATCACTAAATGCTCTGTACTGATTTCATCGGCAACAGATACAAAAAAATCATTAAGATTGAATTGGTTATCATTGTTATCGATGTAAATACCTGGAATAAAAGAAAAACTTGGTGTATTACCCAAAGGCGTTAACGTAAATGTACTACCAATGCCACCAATCGCCATTCCGGTATTGCTCGGCGTAGTTGAAATAGGGGAATACCAAGGTTGAATAAATTCAACCGCATTACCTTGTGCGCATATCTGTTCTGAGACTCCAGAAAAACTCGTATACGGAATTGTATTTCTCATCATCAAAACCTAATGTAAATTCTATTTAGACAGAGCACCGGTTATCTTCTATGTATGTATAAATCAACCTTGCAAACTCAGTGCTCTATCGGATTTAGCCCAGTACTACTTCAACTTTATGCTCACCAGTAGTAAAGATAGGCGCCTTATTACCTTCTATCGACTCACCATTGACCAACATGCTTTTTACTCCCTTACAAACTGAATTAGGGTTAGCAACATGAATATGATAAATCGCACCGCGGAATTTACGTTTTACGCTAAATTCAGGCCAATTAGCAGGAATGCAAGGATCAACAACTAAGCCGTCAATTTCTGGTCTAACACCCAAAATCCATTGTGTGCCAGCAACATACGTCCAAGCCGAAGTACCAGATAACCATGCATTTCTACCCAGACCAAATTGTTTATGTTCGTCGCCCAATATATTTTGTGGGTAACAATATGGTTCCGACTCAAAGGTATCAAGCTGATCGTTTTTCGACGCTGGATTAATCTGGCGGTAATATTGATAAGCACGCTCACCGTTACCCATTTTTGCTTCTGCTATCATCACCCATGGGTTTGAATGCAAAAATATACCGCCGTTCTCTTTCGCTCCAGGCGGGTAAGTGGATACTCCACCCAATCGAGGTTCGAAGCCGTTATAACCAGGTGTAGATAATTTAATGCCATTGTCAGTATTCAGTTTATTATTCACTGAATCCAATGCTTGTGTTGCTCGTTGCTTGGTTGCAAAACCTGATATAACCGGCCAACTCTGGCCATTAGTATAAATTTTACCTTGTTCATTTTGCTCTGAACCAATGGGATGACCGCTTTCATCATAATAGCGAACATACCATTCCCCGTCCCAACCATGTTGGTTGACAATAGCTTGCATATGTTTGTATTGAGCGGAAAACTGTTCAGTTAATTGACTGTCTTGACGTAACTTACATAGATCCAGCATATCCAGTAGCGCTTTACCGTACATGTTTGCCACCATCAAGGATTCAGCGCCGGTTGGCAAATTAACCGTATCATTCCAATCAGCAAAACCAAGTAATGGTAATCCGTGTGGTCCGGTATTGCTGCGAGTAAACTCAATTGAACGGCATAGATGCTGCCAAACACTGGCGTGTTCTAATGGTAGCTCATCGCTGCCTTTTTCATAAAACGGAATGATTTTATCTAAAAACTGATGATTGCCCGTCTCTTTCACATACTGTGTGACAGCAAAAATGATCCATAAATGATCATCGCCGTAATAGTTAGGACGATCTTCTTCTTCCCTAGAATCACCTTCATTGGCTTCCATTGTTGATGGGAAAAACTGGTGCATAGCAGAACCATCACGCTTTTGCACTGATAAAAGGCGTTCCATTAGTTCTCGTGCTTCTTCTGGCATATGTGCAATCACACCTAGAGTATCTTGTGAGGAATCACGAAATCCGATACCGCGTGCGCCATAACCAAGCTGATACAAAGACAAATAACGAGACCAATTCTTAGTGGTGTGACATTGACGTGGATTATGCACATTAAGCATTGAGTTCATCGAATCATCTGGCGTGTCGACTTGCAGTGTGTCCAAATAATTATCCCAATCTTGCCCAAGTTCAGTGAAAGCTTGATCAACATTATTATGATCGCGATATTTAGCCATTAATGGCTGAGCTTGAGCAAAGCTCTCTTGTTGAGTCAATTGAACGACGGTTCTCTCGGTTGCCCCCTTATCTAACCAACCTAAGCGTAAGTTCAATGCACCAATATTATCTCCGCGCATACATTCAGAATTGCCTAGTTCTGGATTGTTTAGCGCCATCGGAGCCGCCCAGCTTCCATAACCAAAATCACCTAAAAATTGTTGACGATCACCATCAAACGAAGTAGCAATTCTATCGGCTGTCATAAGGTTGACCGCATAATCGCGTTTCATAAACGCATATTGTTCTAACACAATGTGCCCTGACTGCTCAGTATGCGCATTTAATGTCATTGTTTGTGGAACCCAGTCAGCATTGAGTAACTGTTTTAAAGCATCAAAATGGGTAAATTCATACACAGGAACAACATCAACATGTAATTCTTGGTCTGATATATTGGTGATTTTAATATCTTGTAAAAGCACCTGATCATGTTTCGGCACAAAAAACGTAACTTCGCTACGCACACCAAACGCTTCAGCAACAAATTTGCTGTATGAAAGTCCAGTATGATTTTCAAACTTATCTAATGGCTTAAGAGTCGGCGTAAAAAATGGTGAAAATATCTCTATATGTCCAGCTTTGTTACGCACTTTTAAATATAGGGTTGAGCCTTTGAAATCCGAATTGGGCATTTGCGCTATATATTTTGTGATACGATTTAATGCAGGGTCTCCCTTGCATAACAGTACTCCACCATTACTATCAACGATTCCACCAAAATCAAGTGTACCGACATAGTTACTCCACTTAATTGGAGTGACTGGAGTGGTTGCAACATACTCTTTTTGCTTATCATCAAAAAAGCCAAATTTCATCTTAAATCCTTAGGTGCTGCCCTAAACAACAGCACAAATAAACCTTAATCTAAATTCTATCTATCTGGTTAAACCGCTAGCGACTTACCACTCAAAGCATCAAACAAATGTATGGCATCGAGGTCGATATACAAAGTAGCGCTTGATACATCCACTTCTGCTGCTTGCGTTTCAACCATCATTTGTTGATTCGCCACAACGGTTTTCAACAAAATACTGGCACCCAATAGCTCTTTGTCTTTAATTGCTACCGGCACAGGTAATACTCTGTCATGGTCTACTTGTTCGCTGCGTAAATGCAGATCAGTTGGACGAATACCTAAATGTAAAGCTAAATTTTTACTAGCGTGAGCTTTAAAACGTTCAGGTAATGGAATAGAAATATCACCCAATTCAATCGCCCAATCGCCATTAGTATCAACCAGTTTTGCATCAAGCATATTCATTGATGGGTTACCGATAAATTGAGCAACGAACTTGTTAGCAGGACGTTTGAATACATCCGTAGGCGTCCCTACTTGCTCAACATAACCGTCTTTTAAGATGACAATGCGATCCGCTAATGTCATGGCTTCGATTTGATCATGAGTAACATAGATAGTGGTGGTTTTTAGTTCACGGTGAAGCTGTTTTATCTCTTCACGCATAGTGCCACGTAATTTGGCATCTAGGTTGGATAAAGGCTCATCGAACAGAAACACTTTCGGCGTTCTTACCATCGCTCGACCCATTGCCACCCTTTGACGTTGTCCACCAGACAACTCTTTGGGTTTACGATCAAGTAATGGATCAAGCTCTAGCATTTTGGTGGCTTTTCGAACTTCAACATCAATATCCGCTTTTGCCATGCCTTTTAACTTCAGAGCAAATGCGATATTTTCATATACCGTCATATGAGGGTAAAGCGCATAGCTTTGGAACACCATTGCCAAATCTCGGTCTTTTGCATCAATTTTGTTCATTAGCTTGCCGCCAACGTAAATCTCACCTGCGGTAATACTCTCTAAACCCGCGAGCATACGCAGAGTGGTAGACTTACCACACCCTGATGGTCCAAGAAACACGACAAATTCGCCATCTTGAACTTCAAAATCAAACTGCTTCACTACTTCGACATCACCGAAGGATTTTTTAACATTTTTAAATACTACATTCGCCATAATTTTGTCTCCGCTCGTAAATGTTAAGCAACACTACTCATTCCATTTACGCCGCATTAAATAATCGTCATGTTCTGTTAATTAATAAGAGCTTATCTAATTGATCAAGTCTCACCACTTATAGACCGTTTTAGCCTTTCACCGCACCTGAGGTTAATCCGCTTATCATCTGCTTGGAGGCAAACAGGTAGGCAGTGATCAACGGTAATATAGAAATAGTAGTCCCAAGCATTACCGCACCCCATGGCGTATTTGGTATGCCTTGAACACTTCTTAGCGCCTGAGTGATCACGTAGTTTTCTGGAGTGGTTAGAACAACTAAAGGCTGCATAAATGAGTTCCAGAAAAACACGAATTGAACAATAGCTAAAGTCGCTAATGCCGATTTCATCAATGGCAACACCACACTCCAATAAGTTCTAAATTCACCCGCTCCATCTAACTTCGACGCTTCTAAAAGTTCTTTAGGAATCGATGCAATAACGTGTTGACGCATCAAGAAGATACCAAATGGTGTTGTTGTGAACGGTAGCCATACCGCCATATGGTTATCCATTAAGCCTAAGAATTTAACGATCATGAAGTAAGGTATCAGGCTCAACACAGGCGGTATCATCATTGACCCTACTAACATGCCAAACAGCACATTTTTGCCCTTAAATTTAAATACAGCGAATGCGTAACCGCCCATACTACAAAACAGTAATGAGATAGTGGTACCTAAAAAAGCCACATAAATACTGTTAAACATCGCTTGCCAAAAAGGCATAATTTCCAGCAATTTTTCATAGTTAACCGTTAAGCTATCACCCATCATCAAACTGATGCCAGTTCCGAATATTTCTGAACGATCTCTTGTTGATAGTAATGCTGACCATAAAAATGGGAACACGGTAATCAACGCTGATACGATTAGAATTGCGGCTAAAGCAGCCAATAAAATTTTTGTAATCAGTTCTGACACATCAGAACTTGGCTTTAGTGCAGATAAATTCATCTTATTGTTCCCCCAAGCCTTTTTTACCAAAGAATACAAATTGAATCGTTGTAAAGAATGCAATAAGTGCGAATAACAACCATGAAATAGCAGACGCTGTCCCCATTTCTAGCCACTCCCAACCCACTTTATATAGATACATAGAGATGGTTAAACCCGCCTGTCCCGTACCACCAAGACCTTTGGTTAATACAAATGGTTCTTCAAACAGTTGTAAGTTACCGATAATGGTCATAGTGACAGCAAAGAACACGAATGGACGAATCATTGGTAAGGAAACATGCCAGAAACGATGTAGTGCATTGGCACCATCCATTCTCGCTGCTTCTAAAATATCTTTCGGAATAGTCATCAGGCCAGTGGTATATAGCACAATGTTAAAACCGGTGTATTTCCAAAAGACCACGATAGCAATCGAAGGCTTGATAAACGACGCATCATCCAACCATCGAATAGGCTGATAGTCATTAATCCAAGCAAACGCCCAACCAAATAATGAGCTGTCAGCCAACCCCATTAACGCTTGGTTAATCACCCCAGAATTAGGTGAGTACATATTGAAAAAGATAAGTGAGGCAGCAACGGTAGAGGTAATGTAAGGCAAGAAATACGCCGAAGTTAACCAATGACGAAGTCTGTCACCAAGCGACACCAAAATATAAGCAACAGGAATAGCCACAAAGTGTTGAGCAACACCAGAAGTAATCGCTAACCAAAAAGTATTCTTTAGCGAACGCCAAAGCCAAGGGTCTGTTAATGCAATGCTGTAGTTTTCCAAACCTACAAAATCCATTGCAGCTAAACCTTCTACTGGGTTCCATGTATGGAAAGACAAGTAGACTGAAAAAAGTAGCGGAAAAATGCCAAAAACAGAAAAAATAACTAAAAAAGGTAGAAGGAATCCATACGGTGTAAGCGCTTTCATATTTAACCATGAAAGAAACCCTTTCTTCTCAGAAAGTTCCTCCTGATTCGACAACCCTGTATCCTTCATTGCCTGACTCATAATAACGACCTCACTAGAATGAGGCGCTGTCCTAATGGGACAGGCACCTCGATAGTTTACTTAAATATATTACTTAAGGTTACGTGTACGACGTAAAATTAGACGCTCGGCTTCGCTAAGCGCTGTTTTGATATCTTTGCCTTCATCTAATACTTCCATCAACGCATTTTCCATGATGATAGACTTGGCTACGTGGTCACCTCGACCTGGTTGAACTGGTTTGATGTTTTTTGCCACTTCAGCGAACAATTGACGCGCTTTTTGACCACCTAAGAACTCAACTTCTTGGTCAAACAATGCATCATCATAAGTTGTGGTGTTAGCAGGAAATGCTGAAATAGTTTCAAAGTGTTTAAGCTGAACATCGCGATTCGTTGTCATATATTCGATCAACTTCCATGCTTCGTCTTGCTTAGTCGATTGCTTAGGAATTGAAAGGAAAGACCCACCCCAGCTGCCATAAATGCCATCAGGAAGGTTTGATACACCCCATTTGCCAGCGGTTTCAGGGGCAATCCAATTTTGCAGGTGACCTAATAACCAAGCACCAGAAAGTTGAGTGGCAAAAGTACCGTTACGAAATCCTTCATACCATTCGTTAGACCATGCGGTAATACGTGCATCTAAGCCCTCATCGCGAATCTGCTTGGCGACTTCGAATGCATGAACAAAACGCTCTGACGTTACAACTGGCTTACCATCTTTATCAAAATAGAGCCCTTCACCTTCAGGTACGGTAGTAAAGATGATCGCTTGAGCAACATCAGCAGCAGAAGCAATAAGATAAACACCATCTTGTTTTAGTTGTTTACCGTATTCAATATAAGAGTCCCAATCCTTGATTACTGCTGCTTGTTTAACGCCTTCTTTATCAAGAATATCCGTGCGGTAGTACATTACACCAGGACCTAAATCAACCGGAATACCATAAACATTACCGTCACCACCTTTACCTTGAGTCCATGCATACGGTGCAAATCGCTCCGCATATTTATCAGCGCCATACTGCTCTGATAAATTTACTAAACCACCAGAAGCAACAAAAGGACCAATTTTTTCAACGTCAACAACAATAACATCACCAGCACCAGAACCCGTTGCCAAGTTGGTGGTTAGCTTAGTATGGTGATCACCATGATTATTCATCAAATAGTCAACTTTAATGCCAGATTCTTTTTCAAAGTCAGGCAAAATTACTTTTAAGCTACTATCAAAATCTGGAAAGCCGTCAAATCGAATTGACGTATCAGCCGCATTTGCAGTAGCAGCAAGACCTAGCGCTACGGCACTGGATAAGGTAAGAGTCTTCAGGTTCATCTTATAGTCCTTCATTATTATAAATGAGTTGCGAGTTTCTTCACCGAGTCTCGAATAACAAGAGCAGGCGAAAGTTTAAAATCTACTTTAGTTTTCTTCTTAATAAGTTTCTGAAGGATAAGTTGCACCGCTTCAGTACTCATTCGTTCAATAGGGAAATCTATGGTGGTCAACCCTGGAGTAAGGTATCGAGCAAATAAAATATTGTCGAATCCAACCAGTGATACATCTTGTGGAACCAATAAATTGGCTTTTTTCATTTCTTCAAATGCGCCAAAGGCCATATGGTCATTAGCTGCAAAAACCGCACTAAAACGGCAATCACGGTTTAGAAGTTTGTACATAGCACTTGCGCCAGTTTCTTCAGTGAATCCTGCTTCCACTACGCGTGATTCGCAATACTCCAACCCAGCATTTTCCAGTGCATCACGGTAACCTTGCAGACGACCTCTAGCATCAGATTTAGAAAGCGGCCCAGTAATACAAGCAATTTCTGTATGTCCCATATCAATTAAATACTTAGTCGCAATATTGGCTCCTAACTCGTTATCTAATTCGATACAACTGGTGGCAAGTTCAGGAATAAAGCGATTCATCAAAACTAAATTGATCCCTTCATTATCTAAATTGATCAAGTAATCGTCTGAAACATGCTGAGTATGTAAAATGACCGCATCGACTCGACGACTTAATAAAAAGTCGATCGCTTCTAGTTGGCCTTGCTCATCATTTGAGCCTGAAGTCACCACTAGGTGATAGCCCAAACGGCGCAGTTGATCTTCTATAGCTTGTAGCATTCTTGAGTAAAACGCCGACAACTCAGGTACAACCACACCAATACTACCTGTTCGACTTGACGCTAATGCTTTAGCAATAGAATTAGGCCGATAGCCCAATGCTTTAATTGCTTTTTCTACTAAAAGTTTTTTGTCGTGACTCACTCGACAAGAACCATTCACAACTCGGGACACTGTTGCTTGTGAGACGCCAGCATGCTCTGATACATCTTTAATCGTCGTCATTACTTTTGCCCCCTTTCAGTTGCTTTTTGTGGAAATAGATGGAGTAATAAAATCAGTTAGCTTTACACTATCAACTGCTTGTTGCGCACTTTAGCGTGACCAATAAATTCATATTCGAAACCGCTTTCATGCAGCGAATAATAGAGTAATCAAAATAGTAATTCGTGAACTTGCTCACATTGAAATTAAGGTCAAGAAGCTAAATTCAAAAAACTTGAAAACACCAACAGGAAACACTAGCGCTGTGAAACTGTTTCATGGATTGTGGTTTCATGATAAAACTCAACATGTAGAAAACCTCGAACTCTTCGTACAAATAAAGAGAACAAGAAACCAATGAAAAATAAAGAAAACCTAAAGATTTAAAAATAAAAAGGGTGCCTAAGCACCCTAAAAAACACAAGTAGACATGTCGTTTAATAGAACAATATCAAATAAAAATAAAACATAGGATTATTAATACCACACCCCACCGCAAAACTACAAACATCAGATATAACTAACAGATTAACCACTAATTAAATTAAAACCATCAAGTTATTAACATATATAGAATGAAATAAAAGAACGCTGGGATAACAATCATAAATTTAATATTCAAAACAAAGAGTGAGTTATATCACGCCATCTGACTTTTTATTCTCTATGAAATCTAAAACTCAATACTTTAAAAATAAAAGAAATACAAGTTGCTGTTTTTATACAATTTAAAATTTAAAAACCTAAAACGCACCATTTAATATTAGTTATTGTTTCATAAAAAAATGCAAGTAAGCAGACAATCTAACAAGAAAATCAACTGGAAATAAATAACAGAAAACTTGCCATACAAAAATATAGGGAAAGTAAAAAATCCAAAAAAACAAATCAGAGTTTATTTTTTATCACCAAATTACACCACAAAACAAACACACTTAAAACAAACAGAAAATAAAAATGATTATTATTAAAAAGCAATGATTAGATTATAAATTTAATATACAACAATGAAAACCAAGCTAATTTTTCACAATAATGAAAGCTTTCAAAAAAATTAGTATTGCCAGATAATATATTGACATTATTTATGTGACATAAACGAATATATCTCATGAAATGAAAGCGATTACAAACATTCATATTATTCACTAATAGTTATGCAAATATATGATTTTTACAGCGTATCCGCTAATTACTAACAACTCCATCAATAGTATTTTGTTTCATCCCTAACACTGCAACAAAGTGTGTGACCTAACAAGAGCTTTTCACATGTTTCATTCCATAAACTCGCTACTGAAATAACAAAAAAAACCTACAAATTTTAAGGACTGATAATGAAAAACTTTAAGGTTTTATCTCTTGCCCTAGCAGTGGCATCCTCGCTTACTACATTTGGTACAGTAGCAGAAGAAATGGCATCAGAGAATCCAGTTACTATGGAAGCTCAGATTGCCGATTTACAAAAACTAATGGCAGACCAAACTAACGCGGTAAGATTCTTTGGTTATGCTCGTTACGGTGCAGTTTATCAAGCTGGTGATTCTCGCTATGTAGACATTGGTAGTACTGGCAAAACTGTTGGTCGCTTGGGTAACGAAGCAAACGGTGGTGAATTTGGTATTGCAAAAAAATACACAGCAGAAAATGATGCAGTATGGGATCTAGCCGTAATGGTTGAACACTGGTCAAATGACGATTGGGGCTCTGCTGGTGGCGTTAATTTGAAAAGATTCTATGCTGGCGCCTCTAATATCTTTGAATCTCAACCGGATATGTATGTATGGGCCGGTCGCGATTTTCACGCTCGTTTACAACAAGGTCTAAATGACTACTACGTGACGATTGAAGATGGTCAAGGTGGTGGGTTTAAAAATATGGACTTAGGTGGTGCAAGTTTTGACCTCGCTTTTGTCGGTGGCGTAGATGATAACGAAGGATCTCTTGGTAATGATAATGGCAAATATGCCATTACCAGTAAAGTAAAAGATATTGATGCTGGTTTTGCCGCCATTGATGCCTATGCACACTTCGGTTTTACCTCTGATAAAGATAGCAACATCGCAGGTGGAGACGCTGAGGATGCGACCGCTTTTTTAGTCGGTACTCAAATTAAGTTTTCTTCATCAAGCCTACACATTCGTTATGGTGACGGTGCTTCTAATTCGGTTCTAGGGGTAAATGGTTCAGATTACCAAACTCTTTATGTTACTTACGACGGTGGATTTAGCCCCGCTGATAACTGGAACATTGATTACTTGGCTGGTTTCTACAACCAATCTGGTGATGATATAACCGAACAAAATGAGTACAATCTGATTGTTCGTCCTCAATATCGTTGGGATGATATCCATTCTACGTGGCTAGAAGCTGGCTATGCTATGGTTGACCCTGATGAAGGCGATACAAGTGATGCCTGGAAACTAACGCTTTCTCAAAACATCTCTCTTGGTGGTCTGCCATGGAGTCGTCCAATGCTACGTTTCTACGGAACCGTTGGTGAAAAATCTGCAGATACAACAACTGATACAGTAAGTATTGGTGCGATGTTTGAAGCTTGGTGGTAATCAGATTAACGGTAAGCTGATTTGCAATAAGCTAATTAGTTGTAACTAATAAAAGTAAAAAGAGTACAAAGTGTACTCTTTTTACTTTTTCTATGGTAATAAACTGCTGGTAGTAGAACGCTTAGTTCCCACATAAAAAAGCCCTCTTTCGAGGGCAAAAGATGACAGGAATTCTATTCGCATTAAGCGGTTTTTGCTTCTGGCTGTGTTTTATTGGCTGACGCCGATGACGTTGGTAGAGGCTCCACTTTAACTTGCTTTTCATATAAGAAACGAAGTACCGACTGACGATATTTTTGATAGGTTGGATTATCCGCTAACTCAACGCGATTACGGGGTCGTGCAAGCTCAATATCTAACACTTCACCTATAGTTGCAGCGGGACCATTAGTCATCATTACAATCTTATCAGACAATAATACCGCTTCATCCACATCATGGGTGATCATAATTACGGTATTGTTTAACTCAGCTTGAATTTTCATCAACGAATCTTGTAGATGGGCACGGGTCAACGCATCAAGTGCGCCAAAGGGTTCATCCATTAAAAGCACTTTAGGTTTAAGCGCTAGCGCCCTTGCGATTCCCACACGCTGTTTCATACCACCGGAAATTTCAGAAGGCTTTTTATCAGAAGCATGCTGCATTTGAATCAATTCTAAGTAATGTTCTACTTGTTGTTTAATCCACGCTTTTGATTTTCCTTTTGCCACTTGTTTTACCGCTAATTCAACGTTTTGATACACGGTCAGCCATGGCAATAACGAATGATGTTGAAACACAACCGCCCTTTCAGGTCCTGGACCATCCACTTCTCGACCATCTAAAATCACACCGCCATCGGTGGCATTAAGCAAACCAGCGACCAAGTTTAGTACCGTCGACTTACCACAACCTGAATGGCCAATTAACGAAATAAACTCCCCTTGCTTAATATCTAAATTGACATCTTTTAAGGCAACAAATTCACCTTTAGGCGTTGGGAATCTCATTCCTAACTGGGTTAATTCTAAAAATACATTCGACATAATTACATTCCTTTTCCCAGTTATCTGAGCTCTTGGGTTTTATCCCACGAAAGTTTTTTCTGTATAGTTAGCATGCCTCTATCTAACAGCAAGCCAATAAAGCCAATGGTTATTACCGCAACCATAATTCTTCCTAATGATGCAGAGCTACCGTTTTGAAACTCATCCCAAACGAATTTTCCAAGTCCAGGATTTTGCGCCAACATTTCTGCCGCAATAAGCACCATCCATGCAATTCCTAGTGAAAGACGTAAACCAGTAAAAATCATCGGAATAGCAGAAGGTAGAACAATAGTACGAATATGTTGCCACCAAGATAACCTAAGTACTTTGCTTACGTTAATTAAGTCTTTATCAACGCTAGTTACCCCTACCGCAGTATTAATAAGCGTTGGCCATAAACTACATAATGCAACCGTTAATAACGAAGTAACAAAAGATTTAGGAACCATAGGGTCTGCGCTCACATAAGTGGCACTAACCACCATGGTCACAATAGGGAGCCATGCTAAAGGAGAAACAGGCTTTAATAGCTGAATCACTGGATTAAAGGCTTGGTAAAGCCCTTGGTTTAACCCAAGCACAATACCAAGTGGAATCGCTATGACAGAAGCTAATATGAATCCTGCCGATACCGTAATTAAGCTAGTTACTATCTGGTCAAAAAATGTCGGTTTACCCGTATATGGCCTAATTTTCACTTTAGCATCGGGGTTCTTAGCCAGTTTAGCGGCGTTACGAACCTCTTGTCGTTCAATAAACGCCACGCCTTTTTCTCGTTCAGCAAAATGTTCATCAATAAGATTCACGAATTGCGTGTACGTCTGTACAGGGCCAGGAAGCGCTCCTAATGACGTTTGCACTTGTTTCGCCGACATATGCCAAACTAGCAAGAACAGAATAAAACCCAATATAGGATACACAACCAACTTTGAATGATTTGCCATTAACTTTTTACTGGGCAAGATAGAAATAACATTGCTAGACATAACGACTCCTTAGCCTAAAATTCATCTAAATTTAAATTGCAATTAAAGTTAGACTTTATCTGCGCCTTTAAGACCAATTGAGAACTTCTGTAAGTAATCGTTTGGTTTGCTTCCGTCGTACACTACATCATCAATAAAGTGAGTTTGTGGTGCCCTAAAGCCATCTTCAGAATCAAACTTTGGAAAGTCTTTCGCTTCTAAAACACCGTCTTCAATAAGCGCTTCTGCTGCATCTTGATACACATCTGGGCGATAAACTTCTTTAGCGATATCCATATACCATTGGTCAGATTTTTCTTCAGGGATTTGTCCCCAACGACGCATTTGAGTTAAATACCAAATCGCATCACTGTAATAAGGAAAAGTTGCGTTATAACGGAAAAATACGTTGAAATCAGGTACAGCGCGTTTATCGCCTTTCTCATATTCAAATGTTCCAGTCATACTATTTGCAATAACTTCTACATCCGCTCCGACATACTCACTTCTAGCCAGCATTTCTACTGCTTCATCACGGTTGGCATTATCATTCTCATCTAACCAAGCCGCCGCGCGAATCAATGCTTTTACTACACGAATGTGCGTATTAGGATATTTTTCCGCCCATGTTTTCGATACACCGAACACTTTTTCTGGGTTGTTTTTCCAAATTTCATAATCGGTAACAACCGGAACACCAATGTTTTTGAATACAGCTTGTTGGTTCCATGGTTCGCCCACGCAATAACCTTGTATAGTACCTGCCTCCATCGTTGCTGGCATTTGCGGTGGTGGCGTAACAGATAACATTACATCGGCATCTAATTGGCCGCTATTATCCCCCGATTCAGGCGCATAATAGCCAGGATGAATGCCTCCCGCCGCTAACCAATAACGTAACTCATAGTTATGAGTTGAAACCGGGAATACCATTCCCATGTTAAAAGGCTTTCCTTCATCCTGATAACTGGTTACTACCGGTTTTAGCGCATCCGCTTTAATAGGATGTACTGGTTTTCCATCGGGTTGCATTTCTAAATAAGGCTTCATCTGCTCCCAAGTATCATTCGATACTGTTATCGCATTACCATTCAAATCCATACTAAATGCGGTAATAACTTCTGCTTGAGTACCAATACCAATGGTTGCTCCTAACGGTTGACCTGCCAACATATGGGCACCATCCAGTTCACCATCAATAACTCGGTCTAACAGCACTTTCCAATTTGCTTGAGCTTCAAGCGTGACATACAACCCTTCATCTTCGAAAAAACCTTTTTCATAAGCAACCGCTAAAGGAGCCATGTCGGTAAGCTTAATAAAACCAAATTTAAGCTCATCAATTTCAGGTTCTCCTACTTCTGCCCAGGCGCTGCTCACCATACAAGATGCCGACAATGCTATCCCTGTTGCAATACCGACTGCTTTTCTAATTGCTGATTTGTTGTACATTTGAAATCTCCATTTCACTACTTGCTTATATTGGGTTCGGAAAACACTGCGTATTTTTACTTGGTAATCCATCCGAATATCATGATTTTGTTTATCGATTTATCTTGGTGAAAATCGTGCTAAATTTTGTTGCTTCTAATCTAGACATATCAAGGAGCATGCCAAGTGCATTTTTTTGTTTAATATCAGTCAATTAATCTACATTTTAATAAACTCAGATTTTTTGTGCGCATGTTATTAGTGCACCACGCACCAATGTTATCAAAATGTTATAATCCTAAAGTGGTAGTTGGGTAGGTAGAATATTTCAATAAAAAAAGGCCAAAATAATGGCTAAAATCCGCTACTTTTTAGCGCAAAAAATAGGGCATTACATTCGATATTTTGAGTGATTTTCGTGCAACTATTGAACGGGATGAGTATTTAATACTGACCAATTAATGAAACAAGATCGATTCACGGTAAAACACAACGTCAACATTCTATTCAGTGTCAAATAAACATCTTAATGTGATTAGAATCTCTTTACTTATGTAATCTTGTTGATAATATCTTATAAAACGTGACTTGACGTACCTTCAAATAGATAAGTTCCATTATAATTAACACGAGGGAAGTTATGATTAGGAAAACACGCAAAGCACAGCTGAAACGCTGTCGTGGTCGTTTTTGGAAAGCGGCAACTAAGAAAAACTAATCTTCAACGTAGGGCTAGCTCAGTTAGCCCTTTTTAGTGTCCTCATGTTAAACCCAGTTGCCTGTTCACATATCACTCACTTCCAGCGCTAAAGAGAATACGTATGCCTCCATCTTCAAAAGAGATAGCAAATACCCGTAACAAGCAACTTATTCATCTATTTACACAGCAAAAAAACCATTTTAACCAATATCCTTTGCCTTCTTTGCAACAAAGGTTGCAGCAATTAAAAGCGTTAAAATGCGCTGTCCTTAAACATAAAGCTGAGTTAGTCCAAGCAATGAGTGAAGATTTTGGTCATCGTTCTAAGACTGACAGCTTAATTGGTGATATTTTCCCGGTGATCAGCCAGATAAATTACACAATAAAAAACCTCAAAAAATGGATGAAATCAAGCAAACGTAAAGCAGGTTTGCTACTTACTCCAGCAAAAATCAGGGTTGAATATCAGCCCAAAGGGGTTATCGGTATTATTGCACCATGGAATTTTCCGATCATGTTAGCGTTAAGCCCACTGGTCACTTCGATTGCAGCGGGTAATCGCTCTATGATCAAGGTTTCTGAATTCACGCCAGCCACTAATAAGGTATTGAGTTCATTAATTGGCTCAGTATTTTCAACCAATCATGTTGCGATTGTTGAAGGCGACGTTGATGTGGCAACTTCATTTACCGCGCTTGATTTTGATCACCTATTTTTTACTGGTTCAACGACGGTAGGCAAGCACGTAATGCGAGCAGCTGCGAATAATCTCACCCCAGTTACCTTAGAATTGGGCGGTAAATCACCCGTTATTGTTGCCGATGATATATCGATAGAAACCGCCGTCGAAAGGATTATTTATGGTAAGTGTTTAAATGCCGGACAAATTTGTGTATCGCCAGATTACGTACTTTGTCCATTGGATAAAATGGAGCAATTTATCCAAGCTTACCAAAATAAATTTCAAATTCTGTACCCAGATTTCGCCAATAATGATGACTACAGCCAGATAATCAATATGAAACAAGCACAACGGCTAAGTACATTATTACAAGATGCAGTGGATAAAGGAGCGAAGGTATATTCAGCAGATACAATGGGTGAATGCGATACAGGTGAAATTCTAACTACTTTGGACAACAAGGACAGTACGGATATCATCAGTCAATCCCAAAGCTACCTTAATAAAAAGTGGCCTACTCAAATACTAGTCAATGTAAATGATGATATGCATATTATGCAACAGGAAGTGTTTGGACCAATATTACCCATCATTAGCTATCAATCATTATCAGAGGCTATTGACTACGTGAATAGTCACCCAAGACCATTGGCACTCTATTTGATGAGCTACGATAAAAATACCCAGACTCAAGTACTACAAAAAACTCATTCCGGTGGAGTATGTATCAATGACACCGTCTTTCACGTTGCTGCGGAAGATGCTCCGTTTGGAGGAATAGGTGATTCAGGAATGGGACATTATCATGGTATCGAGGGTTTTAAGACCATGAGTCACGCTAAGACAGTCTTACAAAGAGGGCAGTTTAATAGTGGCAAATTCATTCAACCGCCCTATAACAAGCTAATACAGAAACTAATCCTAGCCTTTTTTATTCGCTAACTTTTCTCTACTTGTATTTTGGTTAGCAACTTTAAATTAAATCTAACTATGGCTTAAGCTCTAATAACAACAAGGAGCTAACTAACAGCAGTAATAGCAACAAACACCCAAGCCATTGTAAGATTTACTTTATTTCAGCCCAAGCTGACCACATGTTGTACGCCTTGTCATAAGCTTCATCTCTTACATTGATTTCGGCAAACAAAACAGCGGACAAGGTCGCTACCACAGTATTAGCGAGCAAGTTGCTCTCACTATGTGGTGTATCGAGCAAGGGATGATCCGTAACCGGGATATCAGACAACATACTTTCTGGCCAGTAATGCGAACTCACACCATCACTATCGCTCTTCCAGACCGTTTGACTCACTTTAGGGTTGTATTCAGATTCACCAGACTGTCCTTTAAAAGAAATAACAGCGTGTTTACTTAACCCGACACTTTGTTCTACTTCTGCGTGTAATTGTTGGTACCCCGGGTGAAAACTTCCACGGATACCGTATTTAGCCTTGCCTGGGTTCAGTGCTCTTACCACTGTATTCATTGGCGTTCTTAAGCCATATCGGTTTTTCCAATTAAGCATAACTACCGCTTGTGGCGCAAAATTCTCTAAAGAAAGGTAAGCAATATTATGTTGTGCAAGTAACATTTTTGCGTGTTCTGCATCTTTAGCCTGAGGAATATCAAGTTGATGCAAATACGTTTTGGCATGCTCTCGAGTTGAACTTTCTTCTAAATATCCGTGTAGCAACACTTTATAACCATTATCAGCCAATATTTTTGCCGCTATAATGTGCCAAGGCTTGCCAGCACTGGCTCTTTTACCTGCGTAGCAAGGCCAATCAATATCGGCACCCACATCTGGCATCTTAGTTTGAAAAGCTTTTACGAAACCAGCAATTTCATCATGGGTTTCATTCTGGACTCTAATTAGCATCATCAACATTGCCATCTGGTCATCACCAATTTGGCCATCTAAATATTCATCCATCACCTGATATGCTTGGTCGAAAGTCAGCGGTTTTCTACCTCTCTCCCCTCTACCAACGGTGCGAATACACTCAAGAATCGTACTCATGTTGTTCCTTGCTTTAGTTTATCGAAACTGATTTTTTAACATTTAATCCATAAACAAATAAGCCGTCAATACACTATTTAATTGGTATTGACGGCTTATTTAATCAATCAACGGGCTAATATAACTATTTTTTATTACGATATTTACGATGGCAACCTTTGCAGGTACTGGTTGCATCTTTAAATCCTGCCACCAACATGGCTTGATCTTGTGCTTTAGCTCCAGCATAAAAATCTTGGAAGCCTTGGTCGAGTTTATTTAGTCGCTCAGTAAAATCATCCATATTGGTCCAAACGGCTTTCTTAGCATTACTGCCTTCTTGACTACCTTCTGGAAATAATGTTTTTAGGCTAGATGAGTGCATGGATAATGTTTCACCCAACATTTCCAATTTTGTATAATCAAATTCACCGCTTTTTAACATACCACCAGCGGCTTTTACGTTGTCTTGAATTCCATTATAAGCATCTTGACGAGCAGCAATTTCAGTATCAAAATTTGCAGCACTCGCTGAGACAGAAACGAGCATGATAAGGCTTAATAATTGTTTCTTCACATTGACTTCCTCCATGTTGCTGACTGGTCCATTATCACTTGTATCTGCAAACTAGCAAACTAACCTCTCAGCAAAAGTGCAATACTGAGATGAAAAAGTGCCAACCAACACTGCTGCGCTTCAAGTAAAAACAGGAACAATAAGCTGTTTATTATTTATACATAGTGACACAATTCTGCGGTTTGTGTAAATATGTGTAAGGAAACTGTACGTTTTACCTTTATGTTAATAACATTAGACAATTTTCAAGCTAATGTATAGTTTTCAGACCATTAGATAGCATTTGAAATGTTATACAATTGTCAAAGCATAAGACAGCTTTCCAAGTATAATTTACTTAAATTTACCTATATAAGGAATATAAGATGAAAGTGTGGGATTTACCAACAAGGCTCTATCACTGGATCCAAGCGCTACTCTTTTCTGGACTCGCTTATACTGGTATCACTGGAGAAGGCCCTCATGTTTACTTAGGTTTATCTCTGTTTACTCTATTAATTTGGCGACTATGTTGGGGAGCAGTTGGCAGCGACACCAGCCGTTTCTCCACTTTTATACGTTCTCCATTGGCTGTAATAGAGTACTTTAAAGGGAATTATGTAGAGAAACCTGGTCACAATCCAGCTGGCGGCTACATGGCTCTGGTTATGATCTTAGCATTATTACTTCAGTGCTTAACCGGACTGGCTTTAGCGGGTTATCTCGATCCTCTTCCGGGTTCAACCGTTTGGCTTAATGATGACATCTTCGACGTCTGTGTTTTTATCCATGAAAATTTGATTGACGGCCTGTTTATTCTTGTTGGCTTACATATTTTTGCCATTATTGTTTATAAATTACGTAACAAGCCACTAGTGAAAGCAATGATTACTGGCTATCAAGCAGAAAACAATATTACGGTAACATTAAAATCAAACCGTCGAGCTATTATTGTGTTAATTATCGCGATAGGCATAACGGCGGGAATATATACATTATCCATGGAATAACTCCTTCTATTCCATGGTGCGTACTACTTTCTACCAAGATAAATTTTATCTACCAACATACGATTTTTCTACAAGCGAAGAATATTTTTATCAACAACAGATACGACCAAGGTACAAGGAAGTAATATTGGTCGTGGTTAGTCTTACAATCCGGCTGATGCGGAACTATTCCCTGACACAAATAACCTTATCTGTATTAGTCAGTCTTTGATTGACTAATTGTTTTCCTTGGTTACCCACCAACACATAAAAGAACCAATTGTCACCAAAACAACGCCTTGCCAAAAAGTAGCAGTGATAGCGATCCCTAAAATAATGATTGAAAAGACGGTTGATAAAATTGGCGTGAAGTAAGACAGCGTAGCTAAAAACAGCATGTTGCCGCCGATAATAGCAATATTCCACAGCGCATACCCGCTCCCCATCACAATAGCGGTAACAAGTAGGTTAAGTGAGGATTCAAGAGTAAAAATCAATGGTGGTTGATCTGAAGAAAAATAATGAACCCAAAGCACGATGCTAGTAAAGATAAAAAACAGAGTAATACCGTTGTAGCCATTCGATAGCTTCTTGGTCACATTGCAATATATTGCCCAGATAAAAGCGCCTGCCAATGCCAATGTATAAGCAAGCGGATTGGTTGCTACATTGGCGGTAAATTGACTAATAGAAAGCCCTTCGTCTCCCGTTAAGCTCCAAACCACACCAACAAAAGAAAGTAAAATACTTGGATAAATTAGCCAGCTTACTTTCTTGTTACTAACAAAAACCGCCAATAATACGGTTAATGAAGGCCAAAGATAATTTATCACCGCCATTTCAATGGTTTGATGTCGGTCATTGGCAAACCCTAATGCCAAGGAAAAACACACCTCATAAGCAGCAAATAGCCCACCAGCAATAACAATGTTTTTCCATCCCAACAAACGAAACTTGGGAATACCAATGGTAAAATAAAGCAATACTGAAGCCACAGTGTAAATTAAAGCCGCACCACCAACAGCACCGAACTGTTCAGCAACACTTCGGGTTAAACCAACCAAGCATGCCCAAAGTAAAATGGCAATAATCCCTAACAAGGTATGTTTATACTTAACTAGCAAACTGAGCCCTTCCTAAACTAACCAATTTTTATGGCTACAACCAAAATTGGCAACAAGAAACCTATTACAGTAAGACTCGCATAAAGTTATCAAAATCACTAGCTTAAATAACAAAACACCTTGCTAGATGGAGTAATTATTTATTCACTGTACTTTTATTATTGCTTCGGTGTATTTTACCCTGGATGACCATCAACACGAGGTGTCATTAACATAACAGCAAAATAGTAAACGAACATTGAAAAGGCAAACGTCCACAACACAGCAGTAATATTAACTAATAATAATAAATGTTCTGGTGATAGCGCGACGCCAAAACTTCGTATTAAACCAGCAACGAATAACGCTAAAAACGCTGGCCACATTCTAGGTCCTTGATATATTGCTCGACCGGTGTGCCCCATACTCACTCGACAAATCATCGCCAATATCAAACCTGCAAGCGCACCAATTGCAAACAAATGAATCATACTATGCTCGAAGAATCCATCACTTAACCCGCTGGCCAGTAGACCAATAGGGATACAGATATAAGCAGCATGCAAAGACCAGACAAGCGGCTCACTTAACGTTCTCCATGGCTTCCAACGAGCAAATCGAATAGTTTGAAACAAAGCTCCAATAAGCATGAATGCTTGTGAAAGTTGTTGATTTACTATTGGGAAAAAACTCAAAACAAATAACATCACCAATGGAAGGTTAGCACCAATATCTAACCACAATTTTGGCTGTGCTTTTTCAAAACCAAATTTACGCGCGGTAAAAAAAGGAATCACTCGCCCGCCCATTACCGATAAAAGCAATATAAACCACCATAACATGGCTTGCCACACGGCTAAGGCTGTAAATGGAGGTAATCCTTTAATGGTGGCATAACTAGCAAAGTTGGCAATAAGAGCCAAAACAAACAACGGAACGAAAAATAAGTTCTTCCATCCTTTTGATTTTACGACTCTAAAACCAACTTCATACGTCACGGTAGCAAGAAAGATCGCCTCTATTATCGAAATAACCCACAACGGTGTCTCAGTCCAAAATAACACTCGGGGTAACGCCCAAAGAGCAACCACTATGCCTAAACGAGTACTTTTCGTGCCGTTTATTCCAGTCCAAGTTTGCACTGCTGTTAAAACGAAACCCGCCACTATTGCCATGGCAAAACCGAACAACATTTCATGCACATGCCACCATAGAGCGGGAACATTAAGTGCTTCTGGTTGGCCATGTTGAAAGGCACTAACCCAAATGATGATGGAGAAGATGGCGTAAATGGAGCCAAAAAGGAAAAATGGACGAAAACCCAGTCTAAATAATGGTGTGATTTTCTGTTCTTTACTGTTATCGGTAATATTTAACAAGCTACAACCTTACTATTTAAAACATCTAAGCTGTAACAGCAGTATATGTGCCAATAAAAACCACTCAATAGAAATATAATTTAATATATAAAATTCAATTACTTATAATAAAATATAATTGGGTTACTTATAGTATAAAATGTCTAATTGACAAGCATGAAGTGTCAATTAGACTACAACTGTTGTCTATTTGACAATATAACTTCATGTAACGGGATGATTTTCAATAACAATCAAGCAGTTAACGTATGGCACGAATACTGCTTTTATAGTGCATGACATCGTTAGCAAGGTAGCGTAATGAACCCTAATTTATCGGCTCTATTAAAATCAGTTATTATCATCTTTACTTTATATTGGTTGGCAGTTTACGCAGCGATCCTACCTGAACTGGTTTACGTTTTTGCACTTAAAATTGGTATTTTTTAAAGGCTTTGATTGTAAGAACACCAAAACACAACCAATCAACTTTAAGGCATTATTGCGGTAACAGGTTAGAAAAAAGGGCCTTACGGCCCTTAGTAATAAATAATTTAGCTCGGCATAATTGGCTCATCACTTATTTGTGGCGAGCTCTACGTGCGGAGCTACGCTACCTGAACGTCGAGTAGCAAGCTCCTCATATAATTGCCACTTCCTTTGCGCCACTTCTTGCGCTTGTTCAGTGATTCTATCTGCCATTTCAGGGTCACTTCGCTGCAATACTTGGTATCTTGCCTCATTCATTCGGTATTCTTTGAGCGACCTTGTAGGTCGTAAAGAATCTAATGAAAATGGATTGATATCCACGTCTCTCAATGCTGGGTTATAACGGAATAAAGGCCAGTGTCCGGATTGAACCGCAAGTTGTTGCTGGCGTAATCCATCTTCCATATTAATACCATGAGCGATACAGTGACTGTATGCGATCACAATGGATGGACCACGATACGACTCTGCTTCACGCATTGCTAACAAAGTTTGTTGCGGATCACCACCAAGTGCGACACGCGCCACGTACACATTATTATAAGCTATCGCTTGCATTGCGATATCTTTCTTGGTGGCTTGTTTTCCGGCGGCAGCAAATTTCGCAACGGCCCCTAGAGGGGTCGATTTCGACATCTGTCCACCCGTATTGGAATATACTTCGGTATCCATAACCAGTACGTTAACGTCCGTACCGCTTGCCAATACATGGTCAAGCCCTCCAGAGCCAATATCGTAAGCCCAACCATCTCCGCCCACAATCCAAATGGATCGACGCACCAACTGCTCGGCGACAGAAATAAGATTGCGCGCCGATTCTGAATTAACTTGTTGCAGCTCACTTTTGAGAGTATTAACTCGCTTGATTTGCGCTTGAATATCAGACTCGGTCAGCTGAGTAGCGTTAAGTAATTGGTCCACTAACAGTGGGTCCAAGTGTTGTCGGTTTTCAATCAACAGTTGTTCAGCCAATTCATACTGCTTAACCGCTGCCAATCTAAAACCAAAGCCAAATTCTGCATTATCTTCAAATAATGAATTAGACCAAGCAGGACCTCGACCATTGTCGTTAACCGACCAAGGTGTCGTCGGCAAGTTACCACCATAAATGGAGGAACACCCTGTTGCATTCGCTACCATTAACCGGTCACCAAACAGTTGAGACATTAACTTAAGATAAGGCGTTTCACCACAACCAGAACAAGCACCGGAGAACTCAAATAAAGGTTGCAAGAACTGCACCCCTCGAACATGGGAGAAATCCACTCTGGAACGATCGTTGTAAGCAATTTTCTCAAAGAAGGACAAACTTGCCACTTCCTGTTCCATGTAAGGTGCTTTTAGTTGCATATTAATCGCTTTGCGTGGTTGCAATTCTGCTTCTACTTCGCTCTCTTTATTTTGCTCAGTAATGGCAGGACAAGCATCAACACATAAGCCACATCCGGTGCAATCTTCGGCATATACTTGCAAGGTATAGCGAATTTCAGGGAAACCTCTTGCGCTAATATGAGCAGATTTAAACCCTTCTGGTGCTTGCTCAAGCATCGATTTATCATAAAATTTGGCGCGAATAGCGGCATGTGGGCAGACTATGCTGCAGTTACCACATTGAATACACTGATCGGCTTGCCAAATTGGAATTTTTTGCGCGATATTCCGTTTCTCCCACTGAGTGGTACCAGAAGGGTACGTCCCGTCATTTGGCAATTGTGACACAGGAATTAAATCCCCTTCTCCTGCCATCATTTTCGCCGTTACGTGTTTCACAAAATCAGGAGCTTTATCAGAGACAAATGTAATTTCAGATTCTGTTGCGCTGACTTTGTCGGGAACATCAATTCGGTGCAAATTAGCCAACGCCTGATCAACCGCTAAGAAGTTTTTCTTAACTAATTCTGGCCCTTTCTTAGCATATGTTTTCTCAATCGCTTTCTTGATTTTTTCAATCGCTTGCTGTTTTTCCAAAACACCAGATAAAGCAAAAAAGCAGGTTTGCATGATGGTATTAGTTCGGTTGCCCATTCCGGTTTGGCGCGCAACTTTATACCCATCAATGACATAGAATTTCATCTTATTATTAATAAGTTGTTGTTGCATTCTAGCGGGCAACGAATCCCATACCTTTTCTTTGTCAACAGATGAGTTTAGTAAGAAAGTCGAATTTTCTGCTGCCTTAGCCAACATATCGGTTTTTTCAACAAAGGTTTGTTGATGGCAAGCAATAAAGTTGGCTGATTGAATCAAATATGGGCTGTTAATTTCATGGTGACCAAACCTCAAATGAGATTCAGTTTGTGATCCTGATTTTTTAGAATCATAGACAAAATATCCTTGCGCAAAATAATCTGGATCATCACCAATAATCTTAATGGTATTCTTATTCGCACCTACGGTTCCGTCCGATCCTAATCCATAAAACATGGCTCGAACCACTTCACTCGGCTCTATGTCAAAGCTGTGGTCGACTTGAAGATTAGAAAAACCAACATCGTCAACAATACCGACCGTAAAGTGATTTTTTTGTTCACGTTGAGGATTATCGAATACCGCTTTTGCCATTGCAGGAGTAAATTCCTTACTAGATAAGCCATATCGACCCGCTAATACCTTAGGCATTCCCGCTAAGTTGTCTACTTGTTCCATTAAGGCAGTGATAATATCTTGATACAGTGGATCCGCCGTTGCGCTTGGCTCTTTGGTTCGATCCAGCACAGTAATAACCTTCACTGAGTCAGGCAACTCTGCTAATAGGTGTTGAGTTGATAAAGGACGATACAGTCGTACTTGCAATACCGCGACCTTTTGGCCTCTTGCTACTAGATAATCGACGGTTTCTTTGAGTGTTTCTACTCCAGACCCCATAGCAATAACCACGTGTTCGGCATCTTGCGAACCATATAGCTCCAATAATTTATAGTGACGTCCAGTTAATTCGCCAAACTTATCCATGCATTGTTGTACGATAGCAGGCGTTGCGGCATAAAATGGATTGACGGTTTCTCGTGCTTGAAAATACACATCGGGGTTTTGTGCCGTACCACGAATAAAAGGTGTATCAGGACTTAACCCTCTATTTCGATGCGCACGAACTAGTTCATCGGAAATCATTTCTCTTACAACTTCATCAGCAATCAGGTTGATTTTATTGACTTCATGGGAGGTACGAAATCCATCAAAGAAATGGATAAAAGGCACTCTCGCCGACAACGTAGCAGTGTGAGCGATAAGTGCCATATCATGTGCTTCTTGTACCGATGATGCCGCAAGTAAAGCAAACCCTGTTCCTCTGGCAGCCATAATATCTTGATGATCGCCAAATATTGATAGCCCTTGCGCGGCTAATGAACGAGCAGCGACATGGAATACACAGGCGGTTAACTCTCCTGCGATTTTGTACATATTAGGCAACATCAACATTAACCCTTGGGACGCGGTAAACGTTGTGGTTAAGGCGCCACTTTGAAGCGCACCATGTACCGTACCTGCCGCACCACCTTCACTTTGCATTTCTGCAATGAGAGGAATATTACCCCAAATATTTCGCCTATCCTCTGCCGCCCACTGATCGGCAAATTCTGCCATTGTCGATGATGGAGTGATGGGATAAATCGCACAAACTTCACTGACACGGTATGCAACATGTGCAGCGGCTTCGTTACCATCGCAAGTATGCATTACTAAATTTTTATCATTCATACGGTTACTCCCTACTTCACTTCAGCCGCGACCATTTCAATCGCATGACATGGACATTGTGTGTAGCAGGCTTCGCAACCCGTGCACTTATTGTAATCAATCGAATAGCCTTTTCCCTGACCATTGGAGCTTATTGCTCCATAAGGGCAAGCACCTAAACAGCCATCACATTCAAAACAGTTACCACAGGAGTAACAACGCTGTGACTCAAATAATGCTTCGGCTTCTGTCAGTCCACCTACTACCTCGTTAAATGAACGAGTTCGAATATCCGGTGCTACCGCAGGTTGTTCTTTTTGATCTGCATCGGTTTTATACCAAAGATGCAATTGGTCAAATTTGATCAATGGACTGGTTGATGCCTTAGAAAACGCTCGTCCAGTTAAGAAGCCATTGATATGTGCAGCGGCTTTTTTACCATGGCCAACCGCAATAGTGACCGTTCTGTCACTCGGCACCATATCGCCACCAGCAAATAACCCAGGATAGCCGGTCATCATTTGATCATTCACCATCAATGTTCCGTCTGCTTTATGTTCTACACCTGGAATATTACGCGTGATTTTTGTATCTATATTTTGCCCTAACGCTAGAATCAGAGAATCGGCTTCAATCATCTCATATTGCCCTGTTGGACTCGGACGGCCATCTACTATTTGCATTTTTTCTAAGGTAAATTTACAACCATCTATATTGTTAATGGTTCTCAACCAGTGGAATTTAATCCCTTCTTCCATCGCTTCCACACATTCAAAATCGTGTGCAGGCATTAGTTCTCTATTGCGACGATAAATAATCATTACTTCTGCACCTAAACGCTTAGCGGTTCGAGCCGCGTCCATTGCAGTATTGCCTCCACCATACACTGCTACCCGCCGTCCTAACTGAGGTGGTTCGCCCATTTCTATATTGCGTAAATAGGTAACAGCATCAATTGCGATGCCTGGATCATCACTTGGTATATCAATTCCCCTACCAACATGCGCACCAATCGCAAGAAAAACCGCATCAAACTGACCTTTCACCTTGGCTGCTAACAAATCGTCCACTTTACTGTTCAGAGCAATGTTAATTCCCATCGCTTGGATTCGATTAATTTCCTGATTCAATATTTCTCTAGGTAATCGATAGGCTGGAATACCAAAATGCATCATACCGCCCGCCATCGGCCCCGCTTCTTGGATTTCTACATCATGGCCAAATCGCTTTAAATGGTATGCGGTCGCTAACCCACTAGGCCCAGCACCCACTACCAATACTCTTTTTCCGGTTGGTTTTGCCTCAAATCGAATCGGCCACTTTTGCTCAATGGCTAGATCCCCAAGATAACGCTCTACCGCGTGAATACTCACAGATTGATCGACATACGTTCTGTTACAGGCGGTTTCACATGGGTGATAACAGACTCGACCATGAATCGCTGGAAGTGGATTATTTAACACTAATTCCTGAAACGCTTCTTCATAACGCTCTTCTTGAGCCAGTGATAACCATTTTTGAATGTTACTACCCGTTGGACAGGCATGATTGCAAGGGGGTAAAGAGTTAGAATAGATGGGAAACTTAGTGCGAACCGGACCCGATCCTTTTTTAACCGTAAGATCAGGTGGTAGAGTCATATCCTTTAATGAGTTGCTCATTCTGTACTACCTTATTGAGTTGGGTAAAAACGCTATCTTAATCAGTTGAATAAAAGTGCTATTTTTATCTATCAAGTAAAAATGCTATCTATTTCAGTCGAGTAAAATGATAGAGGTGTCACTACTTTTTTAGTTAAGGTGTTGTCGCGTACAATTAAAAACGAAAACCATCAAGAATACTTCTCATTCCCATATTAGTCTTTGTTTTTATTGACTTTAATTTCAGGTTTTTTACCTGTTAGCAGTAGTCACTATAGACCCGATGACAAAAAATTTTTGTGGAGATGGTCAATTACTGAGCGTATTAGTAGAGGTGAGTTTTCAAAAAAGAGAGGTTGGTTTACCTGTGAAAATCATTGACTAACTCGTCATATTGGAAGTGCCGCTATAACTAGAAATATAACCGTTATGAAAAGTATCGCTATATTAGAAAGGAGTAACAACATTGGTCAAATGCAGCCATAAACAGTACGTAATACCGACTGCATATATCTAAATCATATATATTGGAACACCTTAAACTAGATAGACATCTCAAAACACGTAGTATTGCGTTACTTCCTATTTATAAAGTACTCAACGTGACAACCATTATTTATACCATAATCGCAATGTGTGCCTTTGCGGCAAATTCTATCTTATGTCGTATCGCACTACTTGAAGGGCAGATTGATGCAGGTTCATTTACTATTATACGTATAGTTTCGGGTGCCATTACTTTAATAGCTATTTGGCTGATCGCTAAAAAACCCAGTGAAACAAAGCTGATCAGCGATAAAAAATCATTCCTGACCTCATCAATATCTCTCTTCATTTATGCGCTGTTGTTTTCATTCGCTTATATCAAACTAGGCACGGGCACGGGCGCACTTATCTTATTCGGTATTGTGCAATTAAGTATGCTCACTTTCCATATTGTCAAAGGGAATCGCTTAACCTTTTTTGAATGGGTAGGAATCGCCGTTGCTGTCACTGGATTTCTTATTTTACTGCTACCATCAGCTACTCGACCTGATTTATTTTCAGCATTATTGATGGGAATCTCTGGCCTAAGTTGGGCAATATTTACCTTACAAGGTAAACGTTCTGGCGAACCTTTACGCTCCACCACTCAAGGTTTTATGGGCAGTGCTGCACTGTCTGTTATTTGTTTACCTTGGTTAATTGATCTTGAATCCATCAACCAAACCGGCATGTGGTTAGCCGTCATATCGGGTGCAGTAACTTCAGCTTTAGGTTATGTCATTTGGTACAGTGCTCTACGAGGATTAACGGTATTGTCTGCGTCTATTGTGCAATTATCGGTACCTGCAATCGCTTTAGTTGGAGGGTTGTTTATCGTATCAGAACCGTTATCTATGAATATTATTCTATCAACGGCTTGTATTCTAGGTGGTATCGCCCTGGTATTTCTTTCGCAAAAGCAGCTGTCGCGTAAATAATTCCCACGTAAACATTTGCTACACAGATAAGTGCCATACAGATAATAGCCATGAAAACAACTATCGAAAAATAGCGGTTAATTAGCAGATAAAAAAGAGGATGCTAACTAAGCATCCTCAAAGGGGACCAACCCTTAAATAAAATCTAAAGAGCCAAAAACAACAGTATTAATGGAATAATAAGCAAATAAGCCTCTAAACCACGCTCAACCAATCTTGCATATATCCCTTTGGTTAACATTGCCAACTTAATTCCAAATTCAACCAACATTCGATCGCGATTCAGTATCAATTGTGGATTGATATGTTTCTTGGTCAATTTGATATGCTTATTGGTAAAACTCTCGCTTACTCTATTCGAACAATTTTTTGCATACGTTCGGTTTACCGAACACACGTTATTATTAGTATGGAAGCTACTTTCAATAGACAGTCTTGGCTTAATTGATTGGCTCATTATTCTTGCTCCTTAACCTCAATATAAAGCCAATTATATTGGGACAGTCACAAAACTAAATACCAGTTCTGGTATATATAATATGCTAAATGGAAATGATACATTTTATTTGGATAGAATAATGATTGAGAAAAACCAGCATAAATTTCAGGCAAAAGAAAATTTATTTGCAAGCGAACAACTAGCAAAACAGTGTTCCGGCGTTAACGCTCCACTCAATTACTCTCGTACATTAGGGGTATCTCAAAACTGGATTGGTTGCGGATACATCCATAAACCGGGGATAGAAACAGAACACATCAACGTCGAATTTCCATTCTATTCTCTGGTTTATGTCATTAAAGGTGAAGGAAGTTATACCGATGAAAAAGGCAAACACTTCCCGCTCAGTGCCGGATGTGTTTTTCAACGTAGACCTAAAATGAAACACACCACGGTGGTCAAACCCGCAAGTGATTGGCAAGAGTATTATTTGGACTGTAATAGTGAGTTATATGAACATTTATGTAATATGGGCTTAATCAATAAACATATCGCCGTTTACAACAATGTCTCTTATCCCGATGCCCAACAACATATTGAATCTTTAATGGATCGATTACAAAACGCCAATCAAGAGGAGGTCTTTGATGCTTATTTGATTTTCCTTAACATCATTAGACATTTACTTACATTCCAAGATGAGAGTGCTGTTCCAAATGATATGATCGCGGAAAGTATCGCTGATTTTGATCGGCTCTATGCCATTCGATTCGACTTAAAACAGTACTGCGCAGATAAAGGTTGGGGATATGAAAAATTTAGGAAAGCCTTCAAAAAACAGCTTGGTGTATCTCCGAAAGACTACCTTATCCGAAAAAGAATGGACCAAGCTTGTCGATTGTTAAGATCCACAAAAAAACGTATCTCAGTTATTTCAATCGAACTTGGCTATGCATCCCAATACGAATTTTCTAATCAATTCCATAAAACATTTAATCTCGCACCCAAACATTATAGAGAAGGAATATAACAAAAGGAAAATCGGAAAAACAAAAATAAAAGGGAAATGATAAACAAACTCGTTTATTCTAGCCTCCTATTCAATGGTTAAATAGTGGAGTTAATAATGATTACGGCTTTGTATGCATCACTTCTTATGTTGTTAATAATATGGTTAACATTTGAAGTAATCAAACAACGTAGAAGTGGCCAAGTTGCCTACGCAGATGGCGGAGTAAAAGCCCTCCAAATTGCCCGTTCAGCACATGGTAATGCAATAGAAACCATCCCTATTTCACTTATTTTAATGATGTTGCTAGAATTCAATGACGGTTCAATCTATCTAATCCATATAGCAGGATTATTACTTCTTGTCGGACGTACTTTACACGGCACAGGCATTTTAAAAGAGAACATGGCAAAAAGAAAATTCGGTATGATCATTACCCTACTGAGTCAAGTGATGCTTGTAATATGTAATCTTATTTATCTTCCTTATGGCCAGCTTGTTGGTTAAATCATCACCTACTGATAACACTCTGTACCCGCAGTTGCATTGTCCAACTGCGGATCCTTTCACCAATAACGATTCAATCCCCCTCTTACGCGACGGCATTATCATTCACTACAATCGTTTAGTTTTTACCACCACACCAATTAAGTTCGTTCGAACAAAACCATTTAAACAAAAACACAAATTTAACAATTTGTGCTTATCACCCCAGCAAACCTGGCTTCTACAACCCTTTAACCTTATGTTTCGCATGGATTAATAGTGAGTAAAAGTGTTAACCACAACAAAATTTAACATAATTTTATCATTTAATGGTCGATTTTATTGCGACTTTATGTTCTTATACGACCATAATTGCTCGTTCGAACATTTTGGAGTCTAGGTAATGTTGAAAATTGAAAAAACTCATGATCTAATCGTTATTGGTGGTGGTATTAATGGAGCCGCTGTAGCAAGTGATGCTGCCGGTAGAGGTTTAAATGTTGCATTGTATGAAATGAACGATCTCGCTTCTGCTACCTCTTCAGCCAGCAGTAAGTTGATCCACGGTGGTTTACGATATTTAGAACATTACGAATTTCGTCTTGTCAGTGAAGCCTTAGCCGAACGAGAAGTCTTACTAAAAAACGCTCCTCATTTAGTTTCTCCTTTGCGTTTTCAGCTCCCTCATCGTCCTCATCTTCGTCCTGCATGGATGATTCGTATTGGTCTTTTTCTGTATGATAACATTGGTAAAAGAGTGTCATTACCTGCGAGCCATGGCTTAAAGTTCTCTGCTAAAGGACCGTTAAAGCCAGAAATGAAAAAAGGCTTTGAATACTCAGATTGCGCAGTTGACGATGCTCGTTTAGTGGTGATTAATGCCAAATTAGCCGAACAAAAAGGTGCAGAAATTCATACTCGCTCTAAATGTATTGGTGCTCAACGCCAAGCGGATGGTTGGATCGTCGACATAGAAAACACCTTAACTGGCGAAGTAAGTCAAGTTAAAACCAAAGCCTTAGTTAACGCAGCAGGCCCTTGGGTAGATAAATTCTTCGATAAGCAATTAAAAATGGCTTCACCTCGTGGCATCCGTTTAGTAAAAGGAAGCCATGTTATCGTGCCGAAAATGTACCCAGAACACCACGCGTTTATATTGCAAAACCAAGATAATCGCATTGTGTTTGTCCTGCCTTATCTTGATGATTATTCTGTCATCGGTACCACCGATGTCGAATATACTGGCGACCCATCTAAAGTCGAAATTGATCAAGATGAAATCAATTATCTGTGCGATATTGTTAACCAACATTTTGTTAAACAAGTTTCTCCTGATGATGTTATTTCAACTTGGTCTGGTGTTCGCCCTCTATGTGAAGATGAATCATCTGATGCTCAAGCTGTAACGAGAGATTATACAATTGAGCTTGATGAAACTCTGCCAAATGCCCCGCTACTGTCTATTTTCGGAGGCAAGCTCACCACTTATAGAAAATTAGGCCAAGCGGCAGTTGATAAACTTGAACCATTTTTCCCAGACATGGACCCAGCATGGACCAAAAACGCCACGTTACCTGGCGGAGATTTTACCAGTAGAGAGAAACTGACCTCTATTTTACGTGCTCAATACCCTTGGTTAGAAGACAAAGTTGCACAACGCTATGTAAAAGCCTACGGTACTATTGCGTTAACAATATTAGCCGAGAAGAGCGATATAACGTCACTCGGACGTCATTTCGGACATGGCTTATATCAGGCTGAAGTGGATTACTTGGTTGAACATGAATGGGCGGTGTCAGTCGACGATATCTTGTGGCGTAGAAGTAAACTGGGCCTTGAGTTTAGCCAAGAAGAAAGTGCAATATTAGAAAGCTATTTGTCATCTAATGCTGCTTCTTCTGTCACAGCGTAAACAGATTTTTTCTGCTGATTTTTATCAGATAAAAACCGTAAAAAAGCGCTTTATTCTCCTATTTCTACTCGTTTCACTAACCAAGTAAACGAGTAGAAATTCTCCACTTATTTTGACTCCCTTCATTACAAGCCTTATTCAGTTCTTCATCTCAGCGATATAGCATAGATCTCAAACCCGAATAAATGACATCTCCTTTGTGCAAAGAAAAAATCTGTTACATAGCATTTCGTGATCAATGCCAAACGTTTGCGTTTTTCTTTACATACATCCAAAACTAGCGCTATTATACAAACTTAAGTTTGCATGACGGACATATGTTTATGACAAAAAGAGAACAACAAATACTCGATATTTTACGCAATGAACCTATGATCGCTCAGCAAGATCTTGCGACTAAATTGGGGCTAAGCCGAAGTGCCGTCGCTGGGCATATAATGAATTTAACCAAAAAAGGGTTTATTCAGGGCAAAGGATATATTATTAGCCCCGATCAGTATGCCGTTGTAATAGGCGGCGCCAATATGGACTTATGCGGTCGCTCAACATCCAACTTAATTCAAGGCGATTCTAATCCTGGTGAATTAATTAGCAGTGCAGGTGGCGTTGCTCGCAATATTGCCGACAACCTTAGTCGCTTAGGTAGCTCTGTCCAATTTATTGGTGTGATGGGCGATGATGTCTGGGGAGAGCAGTTAAAAAACGCTTGCAGAGAAGCAGGCGTCAACGTTGATAACTGCCTAACCATTGCCGGAGCGACGTCTAGCAGTTATTTATCCATTCATGATAGCGATGGAGAAATGCAACTGGCTCTCAATGACATGAAGTTAATTGACAACCTGAGTTCCGATCAACTTCGCCAGAGAGAAGGGGTTATCAACCGTGCTTCAACCATTGTTCTTGATGCAAATATAAGCCCAGACGCGCTAGATTACTTATTTGATATACATAGCGACACTGCCATTTTTGTCGATCCGGTGTCATCGGTAAAAGCCCCTAAATTACTGCCTTTTTTAGATAGAGTGCACACTCTTAAACCTAATTTGATAGAAGCTGAATTACTTTCTGGAGTCACGATGCAACAACCATCTGATTTAGAAAAGATCACCGATATATTACATAACAAAGGAATAAAGCAGCTTTTAATTAGCCTTGGCAGTAAAGGCGCGTATTCAAGTAATCATCAGGGCGCGAACTTTATCTCTCCAGCACAAACACAAGTTAACAATGTTACCGGTGCGGGAGATGCTTTAATGGCAGGACTAGCGCACGGTCACTTAAAACAATGGCAGTGGTCCGACACTGTCGAATTTGCTCTAGGTGCCGCACGATTAGCACTTACTGCCGATAATACGATTAATTCAACCATGTCTGAAAAAGCGGTTAAACGCTTATTAAAGGAAACCATCACATGTTAGAGAAATACCTAGATATTCAACCAGAAGTTGCCCAAGCATTAGCAAACAATCAACCTGTTGTTGCTCTCGAATCCACCATTATTTCTCACGGTATGCCTTTCCCTAGAAATGTTGAAACGGCACTGTTAGTAGAAAATACCATTCGTGAGCAGGGCGCGGTTCCGGCTACTATTGCGATTATTGAAGGACGTTTAAAAGTAGGCTTAACTGAAGAACAAATCAATTACTTAGGTAAAGCAGGATCAGAGGTTGCTAAAGTAAGTCGCCGAGATATCCCATTTATCGTCGCTAGCCAAAAAGATGGAGCGACTACTGTTGCGGCCACAATGATTCTTGCTGCGATGGCTGGCATAAAAATCTTTGCTACGGGTGGAATTGGTGGCGTACACCGTGGCGCACAAGAAACTATGGATATCTCTGCTGATCTACAAGAGTTGGCTAATACTGACGTTGCTGTTGTCTGTGCCGGGGCAAAATCAATACTTGATTTATCTCTAACTCGTGAATATTTAGAGACTCAAGGTGTTCCTATTATCGGCTATCAAACCGACAGTTTACCTGCCTTCTATACTCGCGAAAGTGAACATGGTATTGATTATCGTCTCGATACCGCTAACCAAATTGCGGCAGCGTTAAAAGCCAAATGGGAGATGGACTTAAATGGTGGTGCAGTTATTGCGAATCCAATCCCTGTTGAATACGCCATGCCTACCGACACTATTAATCAAGCGATTGAAACCGCACTTAAAGAAGCCGATCAACAAGGTATTTTTGGTAAAGAGTCTACTCCATTTTTATTGGCTCGTGTATGCGAGTTAACCGGTGGAAACAGCTTAGATTCTAATATTCAATTGGTATTAAATAACGCCCGTTTAGGCGCTCAAATTGCCATCGAATATAGCAAGCTGTAATTCAATCGAGCCATCTCTGTTTTAATAGGGATGGCTGTCCTTCTATGTTCTATTTGACTAAAAAAAACCATCGTCATCAACTAACAAAGTCCTTAGCAATAAATCACAACCAAGCGTGACCAGTATGTAACCATATCCTCTATTTACTTATCGCTATGACGTATTATCTCTGCACATACCTCTATTTAAAAAAAATTGAAAGTTTTTTACTGTTGTTCCTGTCTATATAACTACACAAATTTATTAACCTTTTAAAGGGAAAGACATGAAGCGATTATCGAAATGGTTACTCTCTTTTGCCGTGCTATTACCAGTATTGGTATTGAGTATCATGCCAGAACATTCTGCTAAGGCAGAAAATACCCATACTATGCCAAAAAATAGCCAAGTCGCCACACTCGCAGGCGGTTGCTTCTGGTGTACTGAATCTGATTTTGAAAAACTGGATGGCGTAGTTGACGTTGTTTCTGGTTATGCTGGTGGTGAACTTGATAATCCAACTTATCAACAAGTCTCATCTGGCACATCAGGTCATATTGAAGTCGTTCAAGTGACTTATGACGGCGATGTATTGAGCTATGAACAAATAATTGATTATCTATTTAGACACATGGATCCAACCGATAATAAAGGCTCATTCGTTGATAGAGGCCCTCAATATCGTCCTGCTATTTTCTTCCATACTCAAGAACAGAAAGCAATAGCCGAGCAGTTTATTCAAGAGGTGGATGAAGCCAACATTTACCCACAACCAATCGCAACTGAGCTAATTGAATATACTAAGTTCTTCCCAGCAGAAGAGTATCACCAAGATTATTACAAAAAGAGCAACATTCGTTATGGCTATTACCGTCATGCGTCGGGTCGTGATCAATACTTAGATGCACTATTTGGCGAAGATCGAACCAAAAACCCAGTGACTTTACGCCAAATGATCGATGCTAAGACGCAAAAAGTTGGCATTAAGCAATACAGCAAGCCGAGCGATAGTGAAATTCGTAAAAACCTAACGTCTTTACAATATGCCGTCACTCAAAATGACGAAACTGAGCGTCCTTTTCACAATGAATATTGGGACAATAAAGCAGAAGGTATTTATGTTGATATAGTGACAGGTGAACCGCTATTTTCCTCTACTGATAAATATAAATCTGGTACTGGATGGCCAAGTTTTACCAAGCCATTGTCTGAAGATTACGTTGTCACAACGACAGATTACAAACTCTTTTACCCACGAACAGAAGTGCGCAGTCGTTTTGGTGATTCGCACCTTGGCCACGTATTTGAGGATGGTCCAGCGCCAACAGGATTACGCTACTGTATGAATTCAGCCTCTCTTCGTTTTGTTCCTGCAGAACAATTAGCGCAACAAGGATACGCAGATTATTCCTACTTATTTGAAGGATAAGCAGTCTATTTGACTTAAGGCTCTGGTTAAATGTTAACCAGAGCCTTATAACGTTTATTTAAGCAAAAACATTGAGTTAAATAATAGGTAAATCGTGGCGAGCTCCCCACTCTGTCCACGAGCCGTCATAAACAGCAAGATTGCTTTTTCCACATTGAGTTGCCGCCAATGCCAAAATACACGCCGTGACACCAGAACCACATGAAAAACTTAACGATTGTTCTGAAGTACAAACTTGATCAAATTTCGTCTTCAATTGTGCGGCAGGTTTCAGGTATCCATCTTCAACTAGTTCAACGAACGGTAAATTTTTCGAATTAGGTATACGCCCTCTTCTTACATTTGGCCTTGGTTCTATCTGTTGCCCATTAAAACGCTCAGGCGCTCGAGCATCTAAGATGGCTATATTTGAATCCTCTATTTGTCCAAGTAAAGTGTCACTATCAACTATCCAATTTGAGCAAAATTTCGCTTGGTAGGTACTTGGTAAGCGCGTTTTAGTTGGTCCATTTTCTACAACACCAGAGTTTGTTACCCATGCAGGTAGCCCACCATTTAAAACAGCAACATGTTCATGGCCCATCACTTTAAACATCCACCAAACACGCGGTGCAGAAAATAAGCCATGTGAGTCATAAACAACAACCTTATGGTTATTATTGATGCCCATTTTAGCGACTTGTTGAGAAAAATGGTCTTCAGAAGGCAACATATGTGGTAAATCAGAATCTAAATCACATATCAGAGTATCAAAATCAAAAAACAACGCATTTGGGATACGCACTGTCTGCCATTCGGCTTTCGCATCTCGCTGTATGCCTGGCATAAACCAACTTGCATCCAGCACGACTAAATCTGGGTGATCTATATGTGTTTTGAGCCACTCTACCTCCACCACAGAGTTGTCTAACGGTAATGAATCCATCAATTTTCCTTTAAATGACCTCGTATGAGGTATATCCATGAGTAATGCCATACCATAACAAAATTAGACATAAAACAAAGCAACTAGCTGTTATTATTAACTGGTCGAGTTATAGATTGCTTGGGTTATGAATTGCTATAAGTATTAGTTACTATCATTACTAATTGTTATGATAGTAACGGTATTGAGTCTCTTATTTGGACGATATCATCATTAACGCTGATATTTTTACTTGTACAGCAGTATGTAATTGCTACGCACGCTTGTTTAATTTCAGATCTAAGGCGAATAGAATGAACTATACACCAATCACATTTTTAACTTTCTGCCTTATGGGTTGCCAAAATATTTCAAGTAAAAATAGCGTCGAGCAAAGTAACCCGATCGCGGCGCCAACAACGACTACGCCTTCACTTCAGGAAAAAACGCAGTGTTCGGTTTATGCCAGTAGGGACTGGAGTGCCATAATTACTCCATCTACTAACGTAAACAATCGTTATCAATTAAGCATCACGGGAGAAGTTGATCTTCCTTCTCCTGCCTATCAAGTGAACTGGACTGAGGGGATTACCGACAGAGCCATGCCACCGAACTTGCGCCTAAGCCTGACGACAGAACGTTCTCACAACCAAGCCTCAATACAAGTTATTTCACCGACTAAGGTGCATTATCAATTAGAAACGCCTTTGGCTAACTTTAAAAGCATCACCATATCCTGTGCCGATGAAGAACTGGCCACCATAGCTGTGACTCAGAGCTCCTCTTATCCGTCAGATTAGGTCTTTCTTCTATCTCTCAATCGTCGATAGTTTGATAACAACCAATACGCTTAGCAAAAGTCCATTGGGAATTTTCTCCAAATTTACTTCACAATTTCATTCTATGATGAAGAGTCATAATTTTATTCAGGTGAGTTAATCAAGATTATATGCGCACATTGTTTATTGTAACTACTGCCGTGCTTGTTTGGTGTAATGTCAATCAAGTAGCTTTAGCATCCTCTAATATTTCTTCTTTAATATACAATGGCGAAACCACCAGTACCGGTAGCAATGGAGATTGGCCATCAATTGCGACACTCTATTACGATGCTGTGGATTACTCAGGTATTTATTCACTGTATTGTGGCGCGTCGATTCTTGATAGTCAGCATGTTCTTACCGCCGCTCACTGCTTATATGATGGTGAAGGTAATTTAAATGAAGATTATCTTATTTACACATCTGTCGTCCCTCAAATGGAAGATGAAAGTGAGTTTCTAGATGGCACTGTTGACGTAATTAGAGCGTCTGAATTCTATGTACACAGCGGTTATATTGACTCGTCATCTGACGATAGTACCTCTTGGCCCAACGATATCGCGATAATAAAACTAGCAGAAGAAATGAACATTAACTCAAGCGATTATGCCACGCGTGCATCGCAAACTAATGCAATAGACTATCGTGTTGATGGAACAGAATTTATTGCAGTTGGACACGGGTTAACCGAAACCGGTGACGAAGAAACACTATTGCAAACGACACTAGAATATCAATCTGAAGACTACTGCGATTTTGATAACCTAAATGATTCTCAGCTTTGTATGTCTGGACGCTACGACAGCACCACCAATGTAAGAAATTCAACCTGCTCGGGTGATTCTGGGGGGCCTTTATACTGGGATGCTAACTCAACCACAAGCGATTCAGATTCAAACAGCAACTACGTTCAAGTGGGCATAACCAGCTATGGATGGACAGGATGCTATAACGCATCAAGTGATGACACATCGGTTTTTACTGAAGTTACCGATTATGAAAGTTGGATAACCAGTGTGTTACAAGGAAATGAAGCCCCAAATTACACAGTAACAAGTGAGGACAGAGATCAATATTATTATAACAGCGTAGACAATGATAATAGCGATAGTATCAGTACTGTTGATTCATCATCTTCAAGTGGTGGCAGTCTCTCTTTCTACAGCGTAATTTTACTCACCGTTCTAATCGTCTGTCGAAAAAAAGTTGTCCACAAGGCTCACCTGTTGCAATAAGACTGCTACAATACAAACATCAAACCTAGCCATAAAATGTTAACTCTAATACACTCAGTATAAAGTATGCAGCAATAGCGCAGGCAATATCAGCAAAATCCACAAGGACACCAAATGACATATAAAACAACAACAATGGAAGTACCAGTCGCTATAGCAGAACGAGTCCAAGCCCTAATCAATAGCTATGAAGCCAGTGAAAAATTTAAAGCAGAACGAAAAATAGTCGTCGATAACCTTCTTGCGATGGACAAATTAGAGTGCGAAATGGCAGTTTACAGCTTATCCCAAACGGAATTGCTCGATACACTTCGATTTGTTTATGAGCTATCTGGTACTAATAGCAAGTTCATCAAAAATATCCTTACCCAATGCAGAGAAAATCCAAATAAAGTACTGTCTGATGCACAAAGAGCCTCGGCCAAGAGCATGCTTTTTAATCTGATTAACGACCCTTCTGTAGTGTCTGCGATGAAAGAAATCTAGTCTCGGCATACTCAAAAAATGAAAAAAAACTTCACGCTGACGGCTATGATCACACTTTTTAGCTTGTCAAATTTACAAGCTGAAACCACCGAAAACAACGTTACCGAATTTTCCAATCGTGATTTATCCGATTGGCAATCGAAGTCTTTCAGTGGAAATACAGATTATCAACTCGTTAAAGAGCAAACGCGTACCGTACTTAAAGCAACAAGTGTTGATAGTGCTTCTGGATTAGCGTTAGAAAAGCGAATAGATCTTTTTCAAACGCCTTATATTAACTGGTCTTGGCGTATTGAAAATAAATTAACCGGTCTAGATGAGCAAACAAAACAAGGCGATGATTACGCTGCAAGAATTTACCTAATTATAGATGGTGGCTGGACAGTATGGAAAACTCAAGCCTTAAACTACGTCTGGTCTTCCAACCAAACACAGCAAACCCAATGGAATAATGCTTATGTAGATAATGCAAAAATGCTTGCTGTACGAGGTAAAAACGCCACACCGAAGCATTGGTATACTGAAAAGCGCAACGTATATCAGGATCTAATAACTAATTTCGGTGACAAAGGCAGCGCCGAAAAGAATGAAAAAGCCTACCGTTATATCGACGTCACCGCCATTATGACGGATACCGATAATAGCCATCAAACCGTCACTGCCTATTACGGCGACATCACCTTTACCGCCAATTAGTTCTTTATTTTAAAAGAGGTACCTTATAAGACAGGCTCCTTTTGTGCTTTACCTTATTGGGACAGGCATCTTAATAAAGTACAAATTGTCTGCAATAATATGTTGGCGTTGAATTAATACCTTCCATAAAGTGCCTGTCCCAATAAGAACACAGCAAAATAAGCAAATAAATTCTGGTTTTAATAGACTTTCTATCTTAACGAGAATGTATTTGCTTTGGCTATTTTAGGTTTAGTTAAGATCAAATTTTAAAGTAAGATACTTCTTGTTTTAAATGACTGGACAATCGATCTAATTCTTTTGCTGCAAGTTCGTTATTCTCACTCAACTGAATTGATTCATCAGACATATCTGATATGGAATTCATTGCTGTAACAACTTCACTTACAACCGTAACTTGCTCATGCGTTGCCGCAACAATATCTCTAACCCCATTTAATGTATCTTGCGCTTGTTGCTCTATACCAACAAGAATATCGCTTGCGTCTGAAGTATTTTGTTTACATTGCGCGACCTTTGGCTGAGTATTTTCCATTGCAGAAACACTTACCACTGTTTGAGTTTGCACTTCTTTCAACAAAGTTTCAATTTGGGTTGTTGCTGCTCCAGTTCTTTGGGCTAAATTACGAACTTCATCGGCTACAACAGCAAAACCACGGCCAGTTTCACCAGCACGAGCCGCCTCAATTGCCGCATTTAACGCGAGTAAATTAGTCTGATCTGAGATTTCACTGATCATATTGACGATTCCACCAATATCAGCAGTTTTCGCTTCGAGCTCCTTAACCTGAGACACCGTACCATTTACCGCTGCGGTTACATCTTCCATCTGATCGACTACAGACATAATTAACTCTCGTCCTGTTACAGAATGCTCTGAGGTTGCTACAGAATTCTGCTCCGACAAATTAACAATATGCTCTATCTCTGCAATACTTGCCCTCATCCCTTCTAATTTAAGCACCATTTCTTGTGTTAACGAGGCTTGATGCTTTGCAGTATTTAGTACTTGGCTAGAGCCAGACGACACTTTATCCACCTGTTGAGCTAACTGATTCGAGGCTCCACAAATATTGTTTACAATATTGACCAACTTAGTCGACATTGCTGATAAAGAATCCAAAATACTGCCTGGTGAACGATCAGCATATTGACGAGTTAAATCTCCATTAGCCATAATTTGAATAGCTTGCTGCGCTTCGTGAGGTTCACCACCAAGGGTTCGACGGAAGCTCTTTTCAATTATAACGCCAACAATAACGGAAATAACCAACGCTATCGAACTCAAAACAAGCATTAAGTTTTGGAATCCCCCTGCCATCGCTCTAGCTTCTGGAGTTAACTGTTGATTTAACATTTCTTGATAATCAATAAATTCGTTGATGCTATTAAGCCACGATATAAAAGCAGGACGAGCTTGGTCAAGAACGGTTTCAACCATCAGATGTTGTTGTTTTTTTTGCTCTATAATCCTTTCAATCAAAGGTTGAGTAGATTGTTTTACTTGATTAATTTTGTTGAGAATTGTCAGTTCTTGTTCTGAAAAATAAATATTATTATTGAGCATCTTTTGCATTAACTGTTCTGACTGAGTATAGAATTGCTCCAAGCGATAAATTTCTCTCTCTAATTCATTTATCTCTTGCGGGTTGCGCGCAATAGCTATATCTCGAATGGCAATCGCTCTATCATGAACACTACCTCGGTAGTTAATTGCATATCGTTGTTTCACTGAATTGACATCGGTCACTTCTGACAATGTAGCATCAATGAAATTAACTTTTTGAATACCCAATATAGTTAACAACACCATTAAAAATACTAATATGCCAAAGCCAATAGCTAAGCGGGTTTTTACTTTCAGTTGTGATAAAAAATTCATGCGCTACTCCCAGTCGCAAGCATTCGGTAATATAAACCGAGTTAAGTTCTACTTTAAACATTACCAATAATGCTAAGCATTACTCTATATCGGCTAAGCTAGACTTTTTATTAGTTTTATTTTGCACTTTATACTAACAATAAACTCAATAGTGACAAGGCCCTCAATATACTAATTTATTTGTTTATCTTCCACTGTGGTACGCATTCATTCACAAAATAAATAACACTCCAAATTAAAGTGATTTTTCTAACCGCTCTCGCAATACCAATTCAACATGTACATAACCGATGGGAAAAAGCTTGCGAATAGTTCATCAATAAAAAAGTGTGATAGTCTTATACTTACTCAACCACAAGATATTAATGACAATGAAAATTTTCAGTAACTTCGAAAGCGGCAACATTCACGTGGTTTCAGCAGATTCACCACAAAATATTCAACTGACTATTCCTGCAGATAACCAAACCGACATTTCACAATGGTTTCACTTTCGCTTAGAAACCGAGGCTAACAAACCACACCATTTCACTATTAGTGATCTAGCCACTTCGGCTTATCCTGAAGGCTGGGAGGATTACGATATTGTCGCGTCTTATGATCGCGAGGAGTGGATTCGTATTCCGGCTAAATTTGATGGCAATTCACTGACATTTGAGCTCATTCCTGAACAAGATTCAGTGTACTTTGCTTATTTCGCACCCTATTCATACGATAGGCATCAAGACCTTTTGCACAGTGCGCAAATACATCCTTCGTGCAAATTAGAAACATTGGGACAGACACTAGATAATAATGATATTAGCTTGTTAACCATCGGGGAACCCAGTGCTGAAAAGAAAAATATTTGGATAATTGGCCGCCAGCATCCAGGGGAAACCATGGCAGAATGGTTTATCGAGGGGCTTTTACAGAGATTACTTGATGAAACCGATACAGTTGGTCGTTCATTACTCGATAAAGTAATGATTTATGTTGTACCTAATATGAACCCAGATGGTAGTATTCGCGGGCACTTACGAACCAATGGCATTGGCGTAAACCTAAATAGGGAATGGCAGACTCCTTCGATGGAACGCAGCCCCGAAGTTTATCTTGTAAGAGAGCGCATGCTGGAATCAGGTGTTGATATGTTCCTTGATATCCACGGAGATGAAGCCATTCCATACAATTTTGTTGCAGGTAGTGAAGGTATTCCTTCTTACGATACTCGAATAGCGCAGTTAGAAAATCACTTTAAACAATCCTTGCTCACCATAACACCTGAATTCCAAGATTCAGTCGGTTACGACAAAGATGAACCAGGCAAAGCAAACTTAACTGTGGGGTCAAAATGGGTGGCAGAACAATTCAAATGCTTATCTTACACTGTCGAAATGCCATTTAAGGATCATATCAGTCATGCCGATGAACTTTATGGATGGTCACCAGAGCGAAGTGCAGCATTTGGCCATGATATGTTAGCCGCGGTTTGGGCTACGGTTGGTAAATTGTAAGCAAAACAGTTTAATAATATTAAAAAGAGTCGTAATCTTTACAGAACAAACCCACAGTATTGCGCTGTGGGTTTTTATTTATACTGAATACATCTTCTTTCTTTAAAGATACGTATCTTGACGCTTTCGCTTAAATTTACTATCGAATAATTATAATCTTAACTCAAGTCGATATCTTTGGTACCAAAGACTAAAGTTGCAAAAAAACCTACAATATAAGAAATGATCAATCCGCAAATGAAGACAGCCATGCCTAAGAAAATACCTTCATGAGAAGTCATTAGAGGTATAGCCACTATTCCTGAAGGACCAAACACCGTATTTAAACCAACGGGAAAACCAAGTAAAGAAATCAAACCAATAAAGAAACCGCCCGCTGCCCCGCCAATACAAGCGGTAACAAATGGTTTAACCCGAGGTAAGGTAACTCCGTAAATCAAAGGCTCACCTATACCAAGAATCCCAGGAATAATAGCGCCGCGAATTTGGGTGCGTAGTATTGATGATTTTTCTGATTTCCAATAAAGCGCTAGAGACGCACCAACCTGCCCCGCTCCTGCCATTGCTAATATAGGGAATAAAGAATTAAACCCTTGTGTTTCCATCAAAGCAAAATACACAGGAACAAAGCCTTGATGAATACCAAATACAACTGAAATGAGGAATAGTCCAGCCAACACTGCAGCACCTAAAGGATTATCATTTAAGTTTAGGAATAACCAAGACATACCTTTGAACAACACACCACCAACAGGCATAATAACGATGAAAGTGATGGCTCCCATAATAAGTAGTGTTACTACTGAAGTCAGTATCATGTCGAGATCATCAGGCATATATTGACGTACCAGACGTTCGACTTTCGCTCCAATTATTGCCGCAAGTAATACACCAATAATGTTACCACGGGGGTCAATAGCAAAGCCGAAGAAATCACTCATACCCGAATAGATACCAGAAGTAGCATTAGCATCGTAGCCCAACACAAATAGCGATGCGAGTATCGCCCCATTAACTCCAGAGCCACCGAAGGCTTGTTGAGCATTATAGCCAATTAAGATACTTAAAAATGCAAACAACCCTTTACCAAATATTTTCATGTAGGCAACTAAGCTAACCATGAACTCGCTTGGATCTTGCCCTACAATCATGGTTTGCTCTATCAGAGTAGCCAATCCAAGTAGTAGACCAGCAGCGATAAAGCCAGGAATAAGCGGCGTAAATATGGTAGCAAACTTACTTAAAAAACGTTGTACCGAACTTGTTTGTTTACTCTTAACTTGAGATTTTTTCTGTTTCGCTATTGCTTCTAGATCTTGTGATGGCGCAGAAACTTCCAGCGTACTATCACTTAATAGTTCATTCATTAACTCAGAGGCTTGTTGAGCTTTGCCCGGCCCCATAACAATTTGTAGTTGTTCATCTGACTCTACAATACCCATTACCGAGGGCATCGCATTCAATGTTGCTTTATCAACTTTATCAAAATCAGTGAGAGTTAAACGTAATCGCGTCATGCAATTACCCGCTTTAACAATATTTGAATGTCCACCAACAGCGGTGAGAATATCGCTAATTATGCTTTTGTTAATTTTCGCCATAGTAATGTCCTTAACAACTATTTTTTAGCTGCATCACTGTTTAATGCAGCACGAATGAATCCATCTTTTTCAATTAATAGCTTTGATGCTTGATCAGCTGTTAAACTGGCTAGCAACATTAAAATGGCTGTCTTACAATGACGTCCACATGCTTGGAGTGCTTGCTCTGCCTCTGCTTCAGTGCATTCGGTTGCGTCTACCACAATATTCACTTGGCGCTGAACCAACTTTGCATTGGTTGCTTCGACATCAACCATCAAATTGCCAAACACTTTCCCTGAACGAATCATTGCTCCTGTAGTTAGCATATTCAGCACCATTTTTTGTGCTGTCCCTGCTTTCATTCTGGATGAACCAGTAACAACTTCTGGACCAACAACCGGAACAATTGCAACGTCTGCTGCGTCGATCATTGGACATTGGGGGTTACACACAATAGAGGCAACAAATGCACCCTGCGTTTTTGCATACTCCATCCCCCCTAAAACATAAGGCGTGCGTCCACTTGAGGCGATTCCCACCACAACATCATTTTGATTAACACTGAGGTTTTTTAAATCATCTACCGCAAGAATTGGCGAATCTTCAGCATTTTCTACTGCTTGAAAAATTGCTTTATGCCCACCGGCAATAAGACCAACAACTTGAGTAGCAGGAGTACCATAAGTTGGCGGGCATTCACTAGCATCTAGAATACCCAATCGACCAGATGTTCCCGCCCCTAAATAAATAAGACGACCATTCTTTTCAAAAGCAGCTTTAATTGCATCAACTACTATCGCAATTTCATTCAAGGTTGCTTCGACTGCATGTGCTATGGTTTTATCTTCATTGTTTATCACCTTCAACATATCAATCGTCGATAAAGTATCAATTTTTTCACTAGATGAGTTACGCATTTCGGTGACTAAATGGTCGATATTTAGCTTCATGTTGTTCCCCTAACATAATATTTGACACCAACCTTATGGCATAAAGTGCACACAAATAGTGATCAAAATCACACTATAAATTATTCCAAAAATACAAAATAATGGAATAATTTAATTACTAGGAGTATTTTATTAGAGAGTAAATTAAAGTATGTCTACCCTACAAGAACAGGTGAACTGAATAATGAGCTACTCAAATGGAATAGTTACCGTGAGAATATAGAGAGAAACGTGATGTCGGTCACACATAAGGTTTTACTTAGTCGAGAGAAATTATCACCTAACGGAAAAAAAATTGCCGATTGGATAGTTACTGATCCAAGCAAGGTAATTCCATTGACCAGTCAAGAACTCGCCAAACAAATTAATGTTAGCCAATCGAGCATTATAAAATTTAGCCAAAAACTTGGTTTTGATGGATTTAGCCAGTTTAAACGAAGCTTAATAGAGGAGTTAAGTAGAAAAAGTGCCATACAACATACGCCTCTGCATACTAATATTTCCACCAGTGACTCAACCTCCACTATGCTTCAAAAACTCATCAAAGCAAAATCTGAAGCTATTTTTCAAACGAGTAATGCTCTAGCTAACGGAGAATTTGATCTCGTAGTAGATTTAATAAATAAAGCTCAACGCGTTCATATTGTGGGGATGGGAGGGTCTGCTTTAACTGGAAAAGACCTTGCTTATAAATTACTAAAACTAGGCATAGCGGTAACATCGGAATTTGATAGTCATGTTCAAATTGGTATTGCACGGACTCTTTCTGCAAACGATGTACAAATTGTCATTTCTTTTATGGGGGAAACCAAAGAGATAAATGCCGCAGTAGAAGCGGCTAAAGAAAGAGGTGTGCAGGTAATTGCTTTAACCTCTCCCATTCCTAGTGAACTACGTAGCCTTGCCGACATTTGTTTAGACACTATTGCAGATGAACTGCAACATCGAGCATCGTCAATGATTGCGCGTACCGCACAAAACGTAATAACGGATGCACTGTTCATTAGCTTAGTAAAACAGCGAGGAGACTCAGGTCAAGAAATGATTCAAGATATAGCTTCTCATATCAAGCTCTTAAGCTGACATCTAATCAGGACAGGCATCTTAATTTAATAAGAAATTTAATAAGGACACACACCTTATAGTTCACTTTATTAGCAAAATGTAATTTGCTTCATAAAGTGCCTGTCCCTAAAACCATATCAAGGTATCAGTCACCTCAACAGCAATAACACTTAAAATATGACTATTTATTTTATAATCACACTAATCATTTTCAGGCTCACGTAAATATTCATAGGTTCCCTCAAAACAGGAGATAATCCATTCACCAGCAGTAATCGATGGGTAACCACCTTCACCTGATTTTTGCTCTATACAAGAAGTTAACGTTTCAACTGGCGTATCAAAGTCTGGTTCAACAAAAAATGGCATAGAAAACCTTGATTTTCCGGATATAGGGTTTGAAACTCGATGTTGAGTCGACCGATAGATGTCGTTGGTCCAACGTTGCATTAGATCTCCAATATTTACGACAAAACTACCGGGTACAGGTGGTGCATCAATCCACTGGTTTTGTTTATTTAGTAGCTGTAATCCACCACTATTATCTTGGTAAAGTAATGTAATACATCCATAGTCAGTATGTGCCCCTGCCCCGTTTGTGACTTGACTCTGACTCGGATAGTGCAATAGTCTCAATACCGAAACTGAAAGTCGAAAGTACTTCGTAAAGAAGTCTTCTGGTTCGTGAAGTGCTAAGGCCATTGCTTTAAGTACTCTCATGCCCACATCTAACGTCAAGGTATAATGCTGATTAACAGATTGGACAAAACCTGAAAGTTCAGGATATTGATTTGGACCATACAGCTTAGGACAACGTTTTACCTGAGAATGAAAGGGTGAAAGGTCAAGCGCCATATCAAACGTTTCTTTGCAATCTGCTTGTCCATTTGGGTCTAGCTTTTCAGCAGCAAGTCTCCCCCACCCTCTATGATTTTTACTATTTTCGATAGATATTTTTTGTTTTTCTTTTACTGGCAATCCAAAAAATTGGTCAGCGGTATATTCAATATGATCAAATTGCTCTTGAGGAATACCATGCCCTACCACATAAAAGAAACCAAGATCTCGACACGCGGCATCTATTTGTTTAATAACAGGTTGCCAATCTTCACGGTCGTCGGACTGTAAGGGAGAAATATCTATAATAGGTAGGGTCATGCATGTTCCTTTGCAAGGATGAACTTCACCGCCTTATTGTGGTGAGCTCATTATCTAAATGTTAAAACAAAGTTAAGCAAAAACCTGACCAAAAAGACAGTTATTTTAAAATCGTTACAATTCAATTGGATAGAGAGAGTACTTAAGAATAGAGTTTTAAATCTTGTCATGTTTAAGTTCATTAGCCTAAAAATTTTCACCATATTGGACACTGCCAATTTAGTTATCCTCAAGCGTAACCCCGTCTTACCTTTAGCATTATCAGACGTTACAATGCCTTTGTCGCTGACACCATAAGGTGTCCTTTTTCTTTTTTAAGTTCTACGCTAACATCTATTGTGAAAGAAATTGACTTACATATTGGCACTAAATGTAACGCCACACATATAGAGAACCCGCTAAAACACACTTTTGGACAAATGTGTTTGAAGCTTCGGACAAAATCTACCCATCAGAGAGTTTTTTTACATCCCAAACAGCAGAACGGCCCCACACTAGGTGATGCCGTCCGTGCTCGAAAATGGACATAACCTGCCATTAGTTAATTGTCGAGATTGATCGACTTTATGCAGTAATTTTCGAACTGTATGCATTACCCCGTCAACCACAGAAACACTTCTCCGCCATTCTGCGTTAACGTAATTACTTACTGGTAGATCGTGCCACTGAAATTACCGTAGTTTTGTTCATGATTACCCGCAAAAAGGGCGTGACAGAAAATACTCAAAAGTGAGTATCATCTCTTGCCAAATAATCTTATCTTTGTGTATTTATGCATATTAACTCAAGGTCGACTAAACTTATTAACTATATACTTAGAAAAAGCGTTTGAAATTATCATACCTTTTTGGTCGACGAATCTTTCGAAGTAAATGGATAAAAAGTAAACTAATATTACTGTCAGTGCACTTGTAACTAATGCGGATACCGTATAATTTTCAGTCATACTTAATATTGAGCTAAAAGCAAAAACACCAAAAGTGGATAGCACTGAGAGATGAATTAGATAAACTGAGAATGACAACTTCCCTAGAAAAAGCCCCAACTTACTAGAAAATAATGTACTAAATTTTTTGTTAAACAAAATTGCGTATACAATAAAAAATCCTGATAAAAAATTACATAATATATATGTGTGCGAACTTAAGTATGAGTGAATTAATTCGTATGATGTACTGTTATTATGTACACCTGCTAAGTATAGGCCTAGTACCATTAACACTATAGCCAACTTAGAAGAGATCTCTCTTCCATATAAACAATATAAATAGCCAACCAGAAAAGAGAATAAACCTAAGCCAAATAACAATGGTATAAACTTAAACAACACACATGACAGAATAACAAAAAAGAAAACTAAAGACATATAAGGTAACGTTTTTTTCAAGCTCGTATAACAAAGAAAGAAAACTAAAAATGACCCTATTAATTCTACTTTCATAGTCCAAAGTACAGGATTGTAAGCACTTTCCCCTGTGGTGAAAAATACTTCAACAGCGCCATTGTATAGTGCATCTAATATATTCGGTTTCACACTTGATGAATAATTACTAATCCAAGGTATCAGTGGATTATTTAGGTCAAAAATTATAAATGATAGCCAACATAGAATACATGAAACTAGTGCTGGAATCATTAGCCTAGGGTATCTCTTCAAGCTCATTATTAATATATATTTACTATCATTATTCCTTAGCCCAACTTTTGTCAGTATGTAGCCACTCAACACAAAAAATATAAAAACTGCTGATGTTCCTGAGAAAAAAAAGCCAAATGGAGATTCATGTATAAAAACCTGAATTGGGTTATTTGAGGAAGTTCCTTCAATTCCAAACGAATGTAGGAATGGGAAAAAAGTCAAACTTAAATGAGACATTAATACCATGAGGCAGGCAAAACCTCTAATACTTTCCACAGTTATTATTTTTTCTTCTTTGCTTTTCATTACAGTTCACTTTTCTTATATTACCTAACCACAAGAACATAATAATGTGAATAGCACACTAATCAAGTTCATAAAACCACATTGCAATATACTTTATAGTTAGCGCTCAAGCAGTATTATATATGAGATTGGCTCACTTAAAATACTATGCTCAGTCTAATAAGACGCTCGAAGCAGCTACCCCCACTTAAGAGTACAGCCAATCCACGCATCACCATGACGGTAGACGCTTTTGTCTGTTTTTCCGTTCTGACCTCAAGTCAGTTTGCATGATTATGCTAGTACAGCTGCACGCTAGCAATATTAATGGCTGGAAGAAAATGAGAGATTCCGCGCACAACCCCTTCTCAATTCGTTCAGACAATACCTATAAGTCGAGGGACGAAATTTATCGGTCAGAGATCTCGCCAGCATGAAATGGGGCAAAAGCTTCTTAGATGATCTCTTTTCCAACAGGCTTGGCACCCAACCATTCCTGCAGTTCACTTTCTTCTCCTCTCAGTTCATCACTAGGGCAATTTTCTATTCCGTCATATTCTGCTTTTACTTTAGGATCTTCAAATACCTTCAGTTTTAAAGCGTCAAGTTTGCTCAACTTTTTTAAAGTCCAACTGCCATCGCTGTTATCAATCCACTGGATAGTATCACCCTGATTCCATAAAAATTCTTTTTGTAACTCTGCAGGTATCAAGAAGTAATTTTCACTCGCATACAGATACATTCACTCAAACTAAATCAGTAGTACGTTTAGGTTTATCGCATTACCGACATTTAGACAATGATGATAAGTAAAAACCGCCATAGAAAGCAGAGCTAAATTAGAAAGGAGAAGAAATAACCTACGAAACAAGTCGTTCTGGAATTGTTATAGATTTCTCAACTACTGAGGATTCATCGGTAGTTGCTTGATAAGCAATGTGCATGTTTTACACATTAGTTAACTCTGTTGCTGGGACTATGCTTTCTGAAACATTTCGGACTACTCTTAACTTACGAATATACATTGAGGTCCCCATTCGTTGTAAATAAACAACTAAAATAAGGATAGGACACTTTTTGGGTTTTAAAAGGACAGGTTATGGTTTCTTTGGACATCTTACGGTTTCAACAACAAGATGGGTGGAAGCCCCAGCCACATCCCGGCACACAAGTCGCTCGCCCTGGCTGCTTCCTTCCGGACCTGACCAATTAAACAAGGTATTGTTGCGGGAGGACCAGGGCCTCCATAGATTTTGTTTCGTTAACACATTGGCCAACGAGTGCGGAGGATTATCGACTATCTAATAATGCTTTGCAAGTCATCTGTATCTGAATTATTACCTTTATTTGTTAAGTGTTCATTTATTGCACGGCAACGCTCAGTGGGATAAATGGATCACCACAAGTTTTTCTCTTTAAGCACTTGAAGTACTTCAAGTACTTCAATTTCACCACAAACCTGAACACTGTTAATGCCTAACGACTTCGCTGCTTGAATATTTTGTTGATTATCATCTAAAAACAAGACGTTATCTGCACTAACATCAAGTACTTGTAAAACATACTCAAATGCTTCGATATCCGGCTTTGCTTTATGCATGTGGTGGGAAACAAAGATGGTATCGAAATACTCCGCTATTGCGAACTCTTCTATCAACCGAGGAAAGTGAAGCTCATTGGTATTACTCAATACCGCCAAATGATAATTTTCCCGTAGCTGGATTAAGACATTAATTAAATTAGGGTATATACCGATAGGCCATTGAATAAAAGCGTCTATGATCTCTTCATTGCTCTGGCTTAACATAAACTGCTGCTTAAGTTGAGTAACAAACTCAAATGCTGTTATCTGCCCTTTCTCGAACTGCCGTCCAACCTGCGAACTTAACCACGGTTCTACTTGTGCATAATTATGCTTACTTAACCAACTCTTCGGTATCGGAGACGGCCCCAAATCCACGACAACTCTTCCTAAATCAAATAGAATAACTTCACACATGAAAACCTATTTCCTATAGCAAGACTAGATTTAAACAGTATGAATCAATTTTTGGCACAAATCTTTGTGGTTATTCACCAAATTCCACATGGAAAAGTATCGACTTATGGTGACATAGCCAAGATGGCGGGCTATCCCGGCTATGCAAGGCACGTAGGTAAAGCATTAGCAAACTTACCTAAAGATTCCACTTTGCCTTGGTTTCGAGTTATCAACAGCGCAGGAAAAATATCATTGACCGGTGAAAATTTTAACAGACAAAAAATTCGCCTTGTTAAAGAAGGCGTTGTTGTGAGTGAAACAGGAAGAGTCAATTTAAGAAAATTTAAATGGCAACTTTAACGCTGCCATTGATTGCAGTGTTTCAAATAACAATTAAATTGTTATTTAACAGAAACCAACTGTAAATTTAATTGCTGGGTACGGTTATCATCAGTTATCACTGAATTAACCGTATCGGTGGTAAAGCGCAATTTACCGTCAACATGGATCGTTGCTCTCACGCTGTAACGGTGATTCAGTTCTATCATATTAGCGTCATAACTCAATTCAAAATCGAATGGCACTTGTTCTCCATCGGACGTAAAAGTTTGCTCGGCAATTTTTTTGGCTGCCGCATCCATCTTAGACACATCTTCTAACGTAACAGTAATGATCGCTGTTGGGGGTAGTGCTATTCTTTCTCGGTAAGCAATATTGCCTTTGATGGCGCTCATCATAACGCCTTTTTGATCTATCGCTTTCTCTACAGAGTCTGTGGTAGTACAACCAAGAACGGTAGATGCCATTATAACGGCCACCATCAGCATTATTATTTTTTTCATAACATTTGTCTCTTTTCGTTATCTAGTTGCGAGTAAGTATAAGAATAACTTAGAATAAAATCCTGTTAATTGCATATAATTAACAAAACATTGACGGAGATGATATGAGTAAGCCGCTAAATGAACTTCTGCAGCTGTTACAGTTAGAACGATTAGAACAAGGACTTTTTAGAGGTCAAAGTGAACACTTAGGTTTACCACAAGTCTACGGTGGTCAGGTGATAGGACAGGCCTTATCTGCTGCCAGATATACCGTGCCGAGTGACAGAAAAGTCCATTCATTCCACAGTTACTTTTTACTACCCGGCAACCCAGAAAAACCCATTATTTATGATGTGGAAAATTTGAGAGATGGAAAAAGCTTAAGTACCAGACGAGTAAAAGCAGTACAGAACGGAAGGCCTATTTTTTATCTAACCGCATCGTATCATGGTGACGCAGAAGGCTTTGAACATCAAAATAGCATGCCAGATATTCTTGGCCCTGAAAACTATGCTTCAGAATCAGAACTAGCTAGCCAAATTGCCGACTTTTTACCAGAGAAAATTAAACAAATTTTTTGTGGTGAAAAGCCAATTGAAGTGCGGCCTGTAACAGTAATCAATCCTCTTAAGCCGGTTCGGGCAGAGCCAAAACAATACTTATGGATCAAGGCCAACGGTAGCGTACCAGATGACCAACTTATTCATCAGTATTTACTCGCCTACGCTTCTGATTGGGGATTTCTTGTTACAGCAATGCATCCACATAAAACCACGCTAATGACACCAAATTTTCAAGTAGCAACCATTGATCATTCCATGTGGTTTCATCGACCGTTTAAAATGGATGATTGGTTACTGTATGCCATTGAAAGTCCAACTGCGAGTAATGCTCGTGGGTTAGTTCGTGGAGAAATATATAACCAACAAGGCCATTTAGTTGCTTCTGCAATACAAGAAGGCGTAATGAGATTTACTAAATAAACTCATTAATGAGTAGCGCTTTTTAATCACTTGACGACCATTAGAACCGACAGAGCATTCACTTTTTTCGATTGCTCTGTTTCCTTACTATCTCAATATTTTTATCTTATTTTTATTATATGGACTACATAGATAAAAATAATCTCTTAATTAAAATAAAAATAGAAAATAATTCCACTTTTGTCGTTATTTTTATACGACAAAGCAAATTATTACTCTCACAAAAGCCTTATCCTTATTCTATACACATACTTGATTGATTTAGAATAGGGACCGTTATGAACAAGCATTTATGGAATGATTTTATAAAGATCGTACAACAAGAAGTTACACCTGCTTTAGGTTGTACGGAACCGATAGCGATAGCTTTAGCGGCTTCAATCGCTCGACAAAAATTATCGGGACAGCCTATAAAAATATCGGCAAAAGTCTCACCCAATGTAATGAAAAACGGTATAGGCGTCGGTGTGCCCGGTACGGGGATGGTTGGTCTACCAATAGCGGCGGCAATCGGTGCGATTGCAGGCAACCCAAATGCTGGTTTAGAAGTCCTTGAAGATGTAACTTTGGCTGATGTCCAAGCTGCAAAAACGTTGCTCGATAACGGTTCGGTTACTGTTGACGTGGCCGATGTAGATAATATTTTATATTCCAAAGTCACCGCTTATGATGGCAATAAGACCGTTTCAGTGACGATCGCCGATGGCCATACTAATGTCGTTTCTGTAGAAGAAAATGGTATCTCTATTTACGTTCCTTCGCTCAATATCGATCATGACCAAAGTCATCAAAAATCAATCAATCCCTTTGAGTATGCCAATGCGAAAGATATTTTTGATTTTGCTACCCACGCACCGCTGAGCGATATCGAGTTTATTGAAGCCGCCGGTACATTGAATGATAAATTATCGGTTGAGGGATTAACCAATGATTATGGCTTACAAATCGGGGCGACGTTTCAACGCAACGTAGAGAGAGGATTGCTTTCTGGAGGTCTGTTAACTGAAGTATTGACTCGTACCTCTTCCGCCGCTGACGCTAGAATGGACGGTGCAATGTTTGCAGCGATGAGCAACTCAGGATCGGGTAATCAAGGGATCGCGGCTTCAATGCCTGTCTATGTTACCGCCCAGTTTTTAAAGGCAAGCAGGGAACAAACTATTCGCTCATTAATGTTAGCTAACTTAATGGCTATCTATATCAAAAGCCAACAAGATAAACTGTCGGCGCTGTGTGCAACAACAACGGCTGGAATGGGGGCAGTGTCAGGTATGACTTGGCTCTTAGGCGGAAATTTCGTACAAATTGGTTACGCTATCTCAAACATGATCGGTGATGTTTCTGGCATTATCTGTGATGGGGCGAAACCGAGCTGCGCGATGAAAGTATCTTCATCCGCTGGCGCCGCTGTTAAAGCGGCGTTAATGGCTATTGATGGTGTAAGAGTGAGTGGCAACGATGGCATCGTTGCAAACGATGTAGAGGAATCTATTAAGAACCTTTCTGCTCTAGTTAATGGTTCAATGAAGCAAACTGACACTCAAATACTCGACATCATGGTGAACAAATAATTAGCTTGGTAACGGCAATGCGGTGGTATATTTAAGAGGTTCCATCGCGAAAGTCGACGTAACATTAGATATGCCTTCTACGCTATTGACCAATTTTTTATAAAACTGGTCGAAGCGTTTCATATCTTCGACTTGTACTTTCATCATGTAGTCGTATTCACCAGCCATACGATAAAACTCCATGATTTCAGGAAATGGTGCGACCGTTTCAACAAAATGGTTGTACCATTCATGTGAATGATTAGCCGTTTTTATCAGCACAAATGCGGTAAAAAGCAGCCCTAACTTCTCTGGATTGAGTAACGCAACACGCTTACTAATCACTCCTTTTTCTTCTAGTCGTTTTAACCGTTTCCAGCAAGGAGTCGTCGTTAAGTTAACCGCTTCTGCCAGTTCATTTAAAGAGATCGTACTATCTTCCTGTAGCATCGATAATAACGTTTTGTCGGTTTTATCTAAGTTCATTGTCTGCTTTTCTCTTTAGAGGAAAATTTTTCCTATAAAAACTATTTTTCAAAAAATAATTTTATTTAGAACATTGTAACGAGAAAGATAACAGCAAGCGAATGGCGAGTGTTCCTACTACTGATGCGAATAGAAACACCACCAACGTGCTTGATCTCTAACCGTGATTTTTTCTCGTCAATGTTTCCATTGAAAGTTGCTTATTTAGCACATCTTCAACATGTCCTGGAGATTGTGTGGAAGCAGAAATCAATCGATACATGGCAGGAATAACAAACAATGTCACTAATGTGGCAAACGCCATACCAAAGAAAATAACCGTACCTACAGCAATACGACTTTCATATCCTGCGCCTGTTGAAATAATAAGCGGAATAGAACCAGCTAATGTTGTAAACGCTGTCATTAAAATTGGGCGCAAGCGTCGAGCCGAAGCATCAATGATCGCTTTTTCAAATTCGATGCCCTTATCTCGCAACTGGTTGGCAAACTCAACGATTAAGATGCCATTTTTGGTCACCATACCAATAAGCATGATCATACCTATTTGGCTGTAAATATTAAGTCCTTGCTGCATGATGAAAAGACCTAAAAACCCGCCAAAAACCCCCATAGGGACAGTAAACATAACCACCAATGGGTTAATGAAACTCTCAAACTGAGCCGCCAAAACTAAATAGGCAACTAGTAGAGCTAAAGCAAAGACAATTAATACTCCTGCTTGGTTCTCTTTATAATCTTTAGATTCACCAGAATAGTCGACAGAAATATCACCCGGGATAAGCTCTATCGCTTTGGCATCAAGAAAATCTAATGCGTCACCCAATGTGTAACCTTCCACTAAGTTTGCAGAAACCGTCACTGCTTTCTTCTTGTTATAGTGAGAAAGACGCGTGGCTGAGGCTATCTCCTCAATTTTGGTAACCGCATCTAACGTCACCAATTCTCCAGAATCTGTACGCATGTATATCTGACTCAGATCGTTGGCGTTATTAAAACTATTCTCGTCTCCACGCAAGTAAACATCATACTCTTCGCCTCTCTCAACAAAAGTAGTCTCACTTTTCCCTCCTAACATTATTTCCAATGTATCAGAGATATCCGTCACCTTAATGTCAAGTTCAGCTGCTCGCTGTTTATCTACAGTAATTACTAACTCTGGCGTTTTTTCCGAATAATTTATTTCAGCCCCTTCCATCATCGGACTTTCTTCGGCAGCATTTTTCAACAGCTCAGCCCATTTCTGTAATTCGGCATATTCTGAACCACCCAAAACAAACTTCACTGGTTCACTAGACCCGCCTCTAAAACCAGGCACAAAAGGGAAAACTCTCGCATCAGGAATACCAGAAAGAGCTTTACGAATAATAGCTAACGCTTCACTAGAAGATTCTTCTCTTACATTCCAATCTTCTAAAATCATAATAACAAAGCCCGTTTCATCACCAGCATTACCACCAAAAGCAGGGGTTTGAATACTAAATGATTTCAATACACCTTTCCCTAATAACGGGATTAATTTTTCCTCAACAAGATCCATATTTGCCGCCATACGATTGTAACTCGTGGCGTCAGCACCACGCACAAACGCAAACAGCACCCCTCTATCTTCTTGTGGCGCAAGCTGTTGAGGAATATTGTCCATTAAATAATAGCTGCCTCCAATGCAACCAAGAATAATTATCGGAGCAACCAATCTAATTCTCATCGCTTTGCGCAGTAAAAATTTGTAGCCATTTTCTAATTTCGTAAACAACCACTCTACCAATCGGTTAAAACCATTCGGCTTCCCCTGATTTTTTAAAAACTTACTGGCTAGAACTGGCGTGAGTGTCAATGCAATTAAAGAAGAAAAAATCACCGACATCGACAACAGTACCGAGAACTCGGTAAACAATAACCCAACCATGCCATCCATAAAGGAAATAGGCAAAAACACCATCACTAACACTAATGTCGTGGCGACAACCGCAAAACCTACTTCACGAGTCCCTTTAAATGCCGCAACCAACGGGGATTCGCCTTGTTCGATATGATGAAAGATGTTCTCAACCACTACAATGGCATCATCCACCACTAAACCAATAGACAGAATCAGTGCCATTAAGGTGATAAGGTTAATAGAAAAACCAAAGAAATAAGCCGAAATAAACGCAGAAATAAGGGAGACTGGAACGGTAATGGCTGGAATTAATGTGGCACGTGCTTGACCGATGAATATATATAACACCAGAATAACCAATCCACCGGTAATAAACAGTGTATTGTAAACTTCTGAGATCGATCTATCGATAAACACGGTAGAGTCGTAATCTATCGCTAATCGAGTTCCATCTGGTAAAAACTTTTGTATATCTTCTACTTGTTTATGTACTAATTGCGCTACCTCTAGCGGGTTAGCATCCGATTGCGGCACAATCCCCATACTAACGTTGACTATACCGTCACTTTTAAAGGTCGAGTTTTCATTCTCAGCACCAATGAACACATCAGCAATATCCTTTAAATAGATCGGCGTTCCATCGCTTGCGCGCCTAACCACTAAGTATTCAAAATCACTGGTTTGTGTGTAACTTCTTGCCGTTCTTACTGACATCACAACGGCGTCGTTTCTCACTTCACCACCAGGACTTTCTAAGTTTTCTTCTCGAAGTGCAGAAGTGATGTCCGAAACAGTAACCCCACGCCCAGCCATAAGATCAGGTTTAAGCTTTACGTACATAACTTTGTACAAACCACCGGTAATATCAACAGAGCTTACGCCGGTAATTAAACTAAACCTATCAATCAGTGCTCGTTCAATATAATCGGTAAGTTGGGTTCTATCCATTTCAGTAGAACTTAAATTAATATAAACCGACGCTTCTCCACTGCCATTGTTTTTGTAAACCAATGGTTCATCAGCTTCATCAGGTAAACGACTTTGTGCTCGTGCTACTGCATCTCGAACATCACTCACACCGCTATCTAAGTCGTAACCCAGATTAAAAGTAATGGTTATACGTGAAGAGCTATTTCGCGTAGTGGACGTAATTTCATCTATACCGCTAATACCGGATAATTGATCCTCAATAACAGAGGTAATTTGGCTCTCAATAATAGTGGCCGATGCTCCCTCATAACGCGTTGTGACGGAAACAACCGGATTTTCAACGTCTGGCATTTCTCTTACTGCCAGCCGGTCAAACGATACAATACCAAACACCACCAGTAGCAAGCTAAGTACCACCGCTGCTACAGGTCTTTTAACCGAAACATCAGATAACCACATTATTTAGCTTCCTTTGCTGTTTTATCTTCTTCCGTGCTGTCTTTTTCTTTATTACTTTTGTCTATGCTGCCTTTGGCCGCTCTAGTTGCTTGTTCTTCAACTAAAGAACCATCTCGCATGTTAACGATACCTTGAACAACGATACGTTCACCTATCTGTAAGCCTTTAGTGATAACCACTTCATTTTCAATACGAGCACCAAGAACAACTTCGGTTTTCTTGGCTTTATTTTCCGAGTCGACAACGTAAACGTAACGCTTGGTACCTGAATATTGCAGCGCTTGAACTGGGATAATTGGTGCATCAATTGCTGGGAACTCAATTGTCGCTGACATAAGCATGCCAGGTTTCAATTGATTATTTGCATTGTCAAATTTAATACGAACACGAAGATTCAACGTTTCACTGTTAATGCGGGTATCAATGCCGGTAACTTCACCTTCAAAAGTTACGCCTTGCCATGCACTACTAGTTGCATCAACAATCATCCCGTTAGATAACATGGAAAGAAAACGTTCTGGAACCTGAAGATCTAAGCGCATACTGGATAAGTTATCCAACGTAAGCAATTCGGTACCTGAGTTAACCATTTTTCCGCGGCTGAAATCGATAAAGCCGATAGTGCCTGCGAAAGGAGCTGAAATATGTAAATCTTTCAATTGTGCGTAAACGGCATCTAAACGAGCGTTGGCGATATCTACACTCGCTTTTTGAGCGTCTATTTCGGTTTGAGTAATCGCGCCTTTTTTGGCTAGTCGTTGATATTCGGTGAGTTTTCTTTTTTCATCTCGCAAATAAGCACTGGCCTCTGAAATGGCCGCTTTAGCTTTATCCTCATTCAACTGAACAAGCAGATCACCTTGTCTTACTTTTTGGTTAGCTTTGACATTAATCGCATCGATTTTCCCAGAAACCTCTGAGGAGATAACTACCGATTCTTCTGCTTCTAACTTACCAACTAACGTTAACGTTTGCGCGATTTGATGAGTCGCAACTTGTTCGGTAACCACTAATATACTCTTAGGTTTAGAAGAGCGTTCAGGCCCTGCCGCATAACTGGCAGTCGTGGTCGAGACAATAAATGAAACAATAAAGGCCACTAGTTTGATATTTTTCATGTACATAACTCATAGACGTCGTAAAGTTTGATTCTAGCAAGTAATTTATCATAGCAACGTAAAGTAATGTAAATGTTAACAAAGAAACCCGTATTATATGTGCTTGAAGTAAAACAACTCACTTAAAACACAACCATATATACGCTACAAAAAAGCACAGAATGTCGATTTTCTAGCATCTTTGTTGAAAAAGGCATCAATCGAACTAAAAATCTAATAAAATACTTTACAGCTTTAACGAGTTTGCTATTATGCAGCTCCTCGGTTAGAGGCGGTATTAAGGCCAAAATAGAGAAATCTTATTTTACTTTGCTTTTAATACCAAACGGTTAGTATTGGGACTAACCAAGGCACTAAAAGAGATTATTTAGTACCTAAAATACCCTGGAGGGGTTCCCGAGTGGCCAAAGGGAGCAGACTGTAAATCTGCCGGCTCCGCCTTCGATGGTTCGAATCCGTCCCCCTCCACCATATTTATATTATAAATTTCGCTAAGCGGCGAATTTTGTAATTGACCTGTTTACGGTCAACTAATTTTAAGGTTACATTTGGGAGTAACCGTAGATTGTAAAAAATCTAAAACACCCTGGAGGGGTTCCCGAGTGGCCAAAGGGAGCAGACTGTAAATCTGCCGGCTCCGCCTTCGATGGTTCGAATCCGTCCCCCTCCACCATATTTATACTACAAATTTCGCTAAACGACGGATTTTGTAATTGACCTATGAAGGTCAACTAGCTTTAAGGTTACATTTGGGAGTAACCGTAGATTTTAAAAAATCTAAAACACCCTGGAGGGGTTCCCGAGTGGCCAAAGGGAGCAGACTGTAAATCTGCCGGCTCCGCCTTCGATGGTTCGAATCCGTCCCCCTCCACCATATATTAAAAGACCAATTCTTCGGAGTTGGTCTTTTTTTTACTCTACTATTTAGGCGACTGTCCCTATAACACTTCTACAAGAAAAGTACTTTAAACGGGAGCCTGCCACAAAAAATAGCATCCTGAATCGGTGCCTGTCCCGATAAAAAACGACTGAAAGTGGTGCCTGTCCTTAAAACATTTATCTCCACACATAAAAAAACGCAGCGATGAAACGCTGCGTTTGAGTTTGTAACTGACTAAATCACCGATATTATATTCGCAACTTAGCTTACATGGATACACGACACAGCATGCTGGTCTGTCCCTTTAAGCTGTGGTTTTTGTTTGGCGCATTCGTCCGTTGCTATTGGGCAACGTGTGCGAAAAACACAACCAGATGGCGGACTAATAGGTGATGGAAGATCACCTTCAAGCATTTGAATGACTTTCTCACGTTCTAACTTTGGATCAGGGATAGGCACCGCTGACATTAACGCTTTAGTATAAGGGTGTTTTGGCGCAGCAAATAACTCTTTTCCTTCAGCAAGCTCAACTGCATTACCTAAATACATCACCAAGACACGATCAGAAATGTGTTTTACTACCGACAAATCGTGAGCAATAAAGACTAGACTTAACCCTAATTCTTGTTGTAGCTCTTTTAATAAGTTAACAACTTGCGCTTGGATGGAAACATCCAAAGCCGATACAGGCTCATCACAGATAATCATCTTAGGCTTAAGAATAAGCGCACGTGCGATACCTATACGCTGACACTGACCGCCAGAAAACTCATGTGGATACCGGTTGACTAAGTTTGGTAACAGCCCCACTTTATCCATCATTTCTTTCACGCGAAGTTTTACTTCTTGTTTAGTCAGTTTAGGATAGAAAGTTTGCAAGGGCTCAGCAATGATATCGCCAATATTCATACGTGGATTCAATGATGCCAACGGATCTTGGAAAATCATTTGAATATCTTTACGTGTTTCACGACGTTGAACATCTTGCATTTTGGTCAAGTCTTGACCTAGCCACAATACCTCACCATCGGTTGCTTCAACAAGGCCGATAATTGCACGTGCGAATGTCGATTTACCACAACCCGATTCACCCACCACGCCCAACGTTTCACCTTCATATAGGCGAACATTAACACCATCTACCGCTTTTAGATTTGACGGTTTAGACCATGGCCACGCTGATTTAGAAGCAATGCTGAAATGAACTTTTAGATTATTGACATCTAGCAGTAATTTTTTCTCTGTATTCGTTTGGTTACTCATTTTTCCCAAGTCTCCCATTCAGAAAAACAGGCACGTTGACGATCATGACCAAATGGCAGCAATTTAGGTGCTTCGGTCATACAACGCTCGGTTACACGGTGGCAACGCTCTTGATACGGGCAGCCAGGAGGTAGTCGAAGTAAGTTTGGCGGATTGCCAGGAATAGTCGGTAACACCTCGCCTTCTGTATCTAAACGGGGAATCGCTCTCAGTAATCCTTCGGTGTATGGATGACTTGGTTTGTAAAATATTTCATCAACTGAACCATATTCCATAGTTCGACCAGCATACATCACTAACACTTTGTCACATGAACCAGCCACAACACCCAAATCATGCGTAATCATAATAATAGCGGTGTTGAACTCTTTTTTGAGTTCATTAAGCAGGTCCATGATTTGCGCCTGAACTGTAACATCTAATGCGGTAGTTGGTTCATCGGCAATGAGTAGCTTAGGACGACACAGCAGTGCCATCGCTATCATTACGCGCTGACGCATACCTCCAGAAAACTCATGTGGATACATGGTAATACGTTTACGCGCTTCAGGAATTTTAACCGCTTCTAACATACGAACCGATTCTTCGAATGCTTCTGCCTTGCCCATGCCTTTATGCAGCATTAATACTTCCATTAGCTGGTCGCTAACTTTCATATACGGGTTTAGTGAAGTCATGGGATCTTGGAAGATCATTGCGATCTGTTCAGCACGAACTTTATTCAGTTCGACTTCTGGCAGATTAAGAATATCTTTTCCTTCAAATTCCGCTTTACCTTTGATAATGCCGTTTTTCGCCAGTAAACCCATAATGGCAAACACAGTTTGAGATTTACCTGAACCAGATTCACCCACAATACCTAAGGTCTCACCTTGTTCTAAAGTGAAATTTAAATCATTAACTGCGGTAACAATACCATCTTGAGTGGTAAATTCGACACGCAGGTCTTTGACATCTAATAAACTCATTTTTCTTTCCAGTATATTTTTAAGCGCTATGCTTATCTGTCTTTAGGATCCAACGCGTCACGAAGACCGTCGCCAACATAGTTAAAGCAGAAAAGAGTCACAACCATAAAGCAGGCTGGGAATACTAACTGCCAAATCGCCACTTCCATGGTTTGGGAACCTTCTTGCAACAATGCGCCCCAACTTGTCATTGGCTCTTGAACACCAAGACCTAAGAAAGATAGAAATGATTCGGTTAAAATCATGCTTGGGATTAATAGTGTTGAATAAACAGCAACAATACCAAGAACATTAGGAACAATATGACGGGTGATAATTTTCCAATTACTCACCCCACTAACGTGCGCTGCTTCAATAAACTCTTTACTACGCAAACTTAGTGTCTGACCACGTACAATTCGCGCCATATCAAGCCAAGCAATCGCACCAATGGCAACAAATATAAGTACGATATTGCGACCAAAGAACGTTACCAATACAATCACCAAAAACATAAATGGAACGGCGTACAATATTTCAAGAATACGCATCATAACGCGGTCAGTTCTGCCCCCGATATAACCAGATGTCGCCCCATATAATGTACCAATAAGTACAGCTACAAACGCTCCAAGCACTCCAACCATTAGCGATATTCGACCACCAATTAGAGTTCGAACATAAAGGTCACGACCCAAACTATCCGTGCCAAAAAGATGAGCAGCGGAAGGTGGCTGATGCAACGCATACCAATCGGTATCGTCATAAGTAAACTCAGCGATCATAGGTAAAAATATTACCGCTAAAATCATTACGGTTAGAATAGCGAGACTCACCATGGCTGCTCTATTGCGCATAAAGCGAATCCGTGCGTCTTTCCATAAACTGCGACCTTCAATTTCTAAATTTTCAGAGAACTTTTCGATCGCATCAAGGTTTTCTTTTTTCGTTAACATAATATCCGTACCTAATTAATAACGAATCTTCGGATCAATAGCCGCAAGCAAAATATCAACAACAGTGTTGAATAAGATAAATAAGAAGCCGATTAAAATAGTGACTCCCATTACTAGCGAATAATCTCGGTTAAATGCAGCATTGACAAATAGCTTACCGATACCTGGCAAACCAAAAATGGTTTCAATAACAACCGAACCGGTAATAATACCAACAAAAGCAGGTCCCATATAAGAAACAACCGGTAACATAGCTGGCTTTAAGGCATGCTTAATAACGATGTATCGATAGCTCAAGCCTTTTGCACGAGCGGTACGGATAAAGTTACTATTTAATGTCTCAATCATACTGCCTCGAGTAATACGGGCAAATGTGGCTACATAGAGCAGTGACATACCTATGACTGGCAAAAACATATATTGGAATGACCCATCTAGCCACCCACCCGCAGGAAACCAACCTAAATTTATTGAAAACAAATAAATAAGTGCGGGAGCTAACACAAAGGACGGCATGACAACCCCAATCATGGCCGTGGACATGATCATATAATCTACCCAAGTATTTTGCCGCAGTGCAGCAATGGTACCTACGCTCACACCCATAACTAGAGTGAAAAGAAAGGCAGCAAAACCAACTTTAGCTGATACAGGTAATGCACCGGCTACCAGTTCATTAACTGTAAAGTCTTTATACTTGAATGACGGTCCAAAATCACCTTGTAATACGTTGGTCAAATACGTGGTGTATTGTTCAAATACAGGCTTATCTAAGCCGTACTTAGCATTAATATTTGCCATTACTTCCGGCGGTAATGGACGTTCTGTAGAGAACGGGTTACCGGGAGCAAAGCGCATGAGAAAAAAAGAGATTGTAATCAATACCAATAAGGTTGGAATTGCTTCAAACACTCTTTTTGCGATGAATTTAAACATAAACTCACTCTTTTTAGTCTGTGACAATATTTATAGTAGTAAACAAAAAGACGCTGCATGTGGCTTCACATGCAGTGTCCAATAATTATTATTTTTATATAGAGGGCTTACTCTTTGATATAAAGATCTTTCGAGTAAATTTTATCTTCAGCATTATTTACTGGGAAACCACCAACATTCGGGCTAACTAAACGTGCCTTCACATATTGATAGATAGGTGCGATAGGCATGTCTTTTGCCAGTAACACTTCCGCTTCAGCGTACAATGCATTGCGCTCACTATCATTTGTTGAAAGCAGTGCTTTTTGCATTGTTTCATCATAAGCTGCGCTATTGTACTTAGGATCGTTAGAGCTGTTGTTACTTTGCATCAAAGAAAGGAACGTTGATGCTTCATTGTAATCGCCACACCAACCTGCACGAGTTACATCAAAGTCACCTTGACGACGCGTATCTAAGTACGTTTTCCACTCTTGGTTTTCTAATTCAACTTTAACACCTAAAGATTTTTTCCACATAGATTGAATTGCTGCTGCAATTTTCTTATGGTTTTCAGACGTGTTATACAGAAGCGTAAACTCAAGTGGATTGTTATCTGTGAAACCCGCCTCAGCAAGAAGACGTTTTGCTTCTTCGTTACGTTCTGCTTGAGTCATTTTACCGTAAGCTGGAAGCTCAGGGTTAAAGCCAGCAATAATTTCAGGCGTTAGGAAATAAGCAGGTTTTTGACCTTGGCCGAGTAAGAACTTAGTAATAACGTCACGATCAATAGCATAGGATAATGCTTTACGAACACGAACATCGTCAAACGGCGCTTTTACGTTGTTAAAGCCATAATAATACGAACACAAGTTACCTTGAATAGACACTGATTCTGGGTGATCTTTCTGTAAACGCTTAAAGTGCTCGTTTGGTAATTCATTGGTAACGTTAATCTCACCAGAAAGAAAACGGTTCATTTCCGCAACTTGGTTTTCGATAGGAAGATACGTGACTTTGGTTAACACTGTATGAGCATTGTCCCAGTAATTTTCGTTCGGAACCATTTCAATACGTTCGTTCACAACCCACTTGCTCATAACGAACGCACCGTTACCAACAAAGTTTTCTGGTTTGGTCCACTGGTCACCAAATTTTTCTACTGTCGCTTTATGGACAGGTTTCACCGTAGTGTGGCCCATCATCATTACAAAATAAGGTACAGCAGTTGTTAGTTTTACTTCCAACGTATACGGGTCAATCGCTTTTACACCAAGTGTTTCTTTATCAGCTTCGCCAGCAATAATTTCTGCTGCATTCACCATATTGGTCATTTCTAAATACCAAGAGTATGGAGACGCAGTCGCTGGATCAACAGCACGCTTAAAGCTATAGACAAAATCTTCCGCTGTTACTGGATCGCCATTAGACCATTTTGCATTGTTACGTAAATGGAAAATAAACGTTTTGTTGTCTTCAGTTTCCCATGATTCAGCAACACCAGGAATTGTATTGCCATCTGCATCTTGGTTCACAAGACCTTCTAGAAGATCACGAATAACGTGAGATTCTGGCACACCTTCTGTTTTATGTGGGTCAATCGACGCCACTTCAGTGCCGTTACCACGAACTAGCTCTTGGCTCTTAGCAAGTTTAGTTCCTTCAGGAACGTTAGCTGCAAGCGATGAAAAAGAAGTCGCGGCAACAGTTAAGCTAGCACCCAGTAAAAGGGCTTGTGTAATTTTATTTTTAAACATGCAATTAACTCCAAATAATTTTATTTTGCATCCATGACGTCTTAATTAGGGGACTCGAACGATCGGCAATTTGGGTCAACTAGTTACTGTAAAAATCCCAAAGCCCTAAAAAAGATTGCGGAATAAGGTAGCAATAATAAAAATTATTATCCATAAAACGTGAGAACTAACGCTTTATTTTCTCGATTACATCAATTTTTCTGATAAGTTGCTTCAAAAACGTACTTACATCACTAACTATCAAACACTTACTATTTATGCGGAATAATAGCTATAAATATTCAAAAATAATGGGACACTAGCAATCAATAAATTATTTAACATAAAGTTATAGGTGAAAACGGATTTACTTTCTGCGTATTTATTCAAATATCACAAGATATTTAATAAAGAAAACACATTATTAATCTGCTGTTTATATTTTAGTCATCATAATTATTTTATTTTTTATAATGTAAATTAAATTTTACACGTTTAGAGTAAAAACGTAAAAAAACCAAGCGATTAGTCGATTTGGTTTTTTTATAGAAAATAATGGGATTAGCGAGGATTTAAAAAAAGTGTATAAAATAAACAGATTGGTATAAAAACAGACAGACGAGGTTATTTCTCCCATCGAGATGCAGCATTTTGATCGGATTCTTTTGCTTCTATCCAACGATTTTTTTCACTGGTCCGCTCTTTTTTCCAAAAAGGCGCTTTTGTTTTTAAAAAATCCATAATGAATTCACACGCATTAAACGCGGCTTCTCTATGCGCACTCGTTACGCCAACAAAAACAATTTGATCACCAATATCCAATTCGCCAAATCGGTGTATTACGCGAATGTTTAATAATGGCCAGCGCTGAAATGCTTGATCACAAATATCATTGAGTGATTTTTCTGTCATTCCTGGGTAATGTTCAAGCGTAAGCCCTATCACACTATTACCAAGATTCATGTCTCTGACTTTTCCGGAAAACATGGCAACGGCTCCTGCCGATGTGCCTTCAGCTAATTGAGCATATTCATCAGCAACAGAAAAATCTTCGGTAATCACTGAAACAGAGTAGTTCATATTAACCCCCAGTCACTGGCGGGAAGAAAGCGACTTCATCACCCTCTTTTATTTCGCTGTCTAAAGCACAAATCGTCTGGTTAATCGCGACCAATAGCTTTCCTGCATCCAATGCAAGTGCCCATTTGTCGCCTTTTTTACATAAATCCGCTCTAAGCTGTTCTGCAGTTGAGTATTTGGCTTCGATTTGCAGTTCATCAACAGCAACAATTTCTCTAATTTGAGCAAAAAATAGCACTTTTATCATTATTTCACCTTGACGTAATCGTTCTACTGCGAGGTCATTGTTCTACTTTGAAATGACCCGATTTACCACCGGTTTTTTCTAGTAAACGAATTTGACCTATTACCATATCTTTTTGCACTGCTTTGCACATATCGTAAATCGTTAACGCTGCGACGGATGCGGCAGTCAATGCTTCCATTTCCACGCCTGTCTTACCCGCTAATTTACACAGTGATTCAACTCGAACCAGATTATCTTCCTCAACAGCATGCAAGTGAACTTCTACTTTAGACAAAAGCAATGGATGACAAAGCGGTATCAAGTCCCATGTCTTCTTTGCCGCTTGAATACCAGCAATACGAGCGGTGGCAAACACATCACCTTTGTGATGACGGCCAGACACAATTAATTGCAAAGTTTCAGGCGCCATATGAATAAAAGCTTCCGCTCTTGCTTCGCGTACTGTCTCGGCTTTCGCCGACACGTCTACCATGTTAGCTTCACCAGAAGCACTAATATGTGTAAATTTTTGCATAGTATTTGACGGTCCTTAACCGAATAGAATTTAAACCGCTAAATGAGGCATGAAGTTACAGGGACGATGACTTGCATCTAGCTGTTGTTTAATAATTTTAGTCCAGGCTGTTTTACACGCTCCTGTCGAACCAGGCGTTGCAAATATCACAGTATGGTTAGCAAATCCGGCTACCGCTCTAGATTGAATGGTGGAGGTCCCTATCTCTTGATAAGACACATAACGAAATAACTCACCAAAACCTTCAACTTGCTTGTCAAAAAGAGGCAATAATGCTTCCGGGGTGTTATCTCTTGAAGTAAAACCTGTACCGCCGGTAATAAGTACCACCTGTACATTTTCATCCGCGATCCATTGAGAAACAATGGCACGAATTTTATATTTATCATCAATAACTATTTTTTTCTCCGCAAGATTATGGCCTGCATCTTTAAGTTGATCGGCATAATATTGGCCAGAGGTATCATTGTCTTCAGTTCGAGTATCAGAAACCGTTAAAACGGCGATATTTGCAGGTTTAAATTCACTAACTGCGTGTCCCATTTTTTCACCTATGTTCGATTTTTATCCGCCAATTGAAGCGAGGTGTGGTGTCATTCCCGTGTTGCCATCTTGTAAGAAGTGGCTTACGGATTTACTTTGAAGTTGCGTTTGAATACGCTCCATTAACGCGTCAGCTTGCTCATCTTGTTGTAACAGGTCTCTAAGCTCAACACCTTGATCACCAAAAAGACAAAGGTGTAATTTACCCAAGGCAGACACTCTTAATCGATTACAGCTTTCGCAGAAATGTTTTTCGTAAGGCATAATTAAGCCAATTTCGCCCTGATAATCAGGATGAATAAACACCTTAGCAGGACCGTCATTTGCTTCTCTTACCTTACTGACCCAGCCTTCTGCTATTAGTTTATTTTGTATACTCACGCCTGACTTGTGGTACTTGCTAAAGAATGAATCCATCTCACCCGTTTGCATAAGTTCAATAAAACGTAGTTGAATCGGTCTATCTTTGATCCAATTAAGAAAGGCTGGCAATTCACCGCTATTAAGGTCTTTCATCAAGACAACATTGACTTTGACTTGTTGATATCCCACTTCAAACGCCCTATCAATACCGGATATCACTTTCGAAAATTTATTTTCACCGGTTATCTGGTAGAACATTCTTGGATCAAGACTATCTAAACTAACATTGATATGCGTTAAACCCGCCTTTTGCCAGTTTTCAACTTGTGATTCCATTCGATAACCATTGGTTGTGGTTGCAACCTTCTCTATTCCTGGAGTATCAGCAACCACTTGAATAATTTCATTAAAATCACGACGTAGACTTGGCTCTCCGCCAGTAATACGCACTTTAGAAGTACCACTATTGGCAAATGCACTAACGATTCGTTTTATTTCAGCTATAGATAAAAAAGACGAGTTTTTTAGCCCAGATGGTTTATAACCATCAGGCAAACAATAGGTACATTTGAAGTTACAGACATCTGTAACAGAAAGGCGCAAGTAATAAAACTTGCGCTTAAATTTATCTTCGAATTGTATCGCCACGGAACACCTTTCCAAACACGGGAGGCTGACTCATTTCTAAGTGAACCCTTGTGGCAATATGCCACTGGCCTTGATCGCTTATTAAAAGTTAATTGTTCAACAAAACATCTCAAACGAATTAAAAACTAAACTTAGCAATAAAGGCTCGGAGTTATGGCTGCTAATCATTACGTTTGATTAACTGCTGTCCATTAAAATACTTAATTCCCATTTATAATTCTACCGATAATCACATTTTTTTTGTCACTAAGCACACTTTATTCAAGATATACTACTTAAGGTGTAGTTAGTAAAATATCGACATAGGTACACAATTTATGTAACGGTAATGTGCGATTATTAGTAAGTTTGGCTATAAAAAATAAGTGTCTAGCAATTAATATAAGAATAATATTTGATGAATGTATATAAAAACAAAAAAGTGGTCGCAATTGGTGGTGGACATGGTTTAGGCCGAATGCTCGCTGCGCTTAAAGACTTTGGTGATAATGCAACAGGAATCGTTACAACCACTGACAATGGCGGATCGACAGGGCGTGTGCGATCTTGTCAAGGTGGCATCGCATGGGGAGATACCAGAAATTGTATCAATCAGTTAATTACCGACCCATCTGTTGAATCAATGATGTTTGAATATCGATTTAAAGGTGCTGGAGAACTCAACGGACACAATTTAGGTAATTTAATGTTAGTAGCGTTAGATAACTTGTCGGTTCGACCTTTAGAGGCAATACGTTTAATTAGGAACATGTTGAAAGTGGATGTCAATATTGTCCCGATGTCTGAACACCCATCTGACTTGAGAGCTCTATCATTAAGTGGTCAATGGGTAGTAGGCGAAACTAACGTTGACGAAATGCAAACTGAATTACAGCGTCTCGATTTGGAACCAGAAGTACCTGCGACTCAAGAAGCGTTACTCGCTATTGATACTGCGGATTGTATCATTCTTGGGCCTGGAAGTTTCTTAACAAGTATAATGCCACCACTTCTTCTTCCAGAAATCGGTCAGGCTATTTTCAAAAACAAACAAGCTAAGGTGATTTTTATTGAAAATTTGTCAGCAGAAATGGGGCCTGCGGGGAAAATGACACTAGAACAAAAATTACAGTGGTGTCAACGGGCATGTCGAGGGCGTAAAATCGACATCGTGTTAGGAGAACAACCTCACCCTGAATTAGAAAAAAATTGGCAATGCGTCACCGCTGATCTAGCATCACCAAATAGAGAGTGGCGGCATGATAGAGACAAGCTAACGGAAGCAATATTGTTACAGCTTCAATAATTCTGACGATTTAGAACCTCAGTAAGCAACATCAGTCGCATGTTAGAGAGTTAAATTTTACTAACTTAACAGCCCTTCGTACGCAGTGATGGTTGCTTGTAAACTAGTCAATATCAAATTTTGGTAGTACTCGGTTGATACTGGCTGGCCAGTTTTTGATATTGCATCAATCTGTTTTGCTACATCACATAAATCATCCGCGCCAAAACTGGCTGCGCTGCTTTTTAATGCGTGGCTAATATCGCTTAAATTTCGCTGTAAATCCTCACCACTATTAATAACAAGCTGATATTCACGTAACTCACTTAAAAAAATATCGAGTAAGGTCGGCAAGTAGTCATGGCCAATTTCATTACATAAATTATTTATTTTTTCTGAATTCAGATATGTAATCACTGTTTTTGTTCTCCTAGCTATGACTTATTCAACTCTAGAAATCAACATCCAACGTCATTTCCACGTTTGGCGTTTTCTATAAATAGTAGATGGACTTACTTCTAATGCATTCGAGGCTTTGGGTATATTGCCATTAAACGCTTTAATCGCCTGTTCAATGACTTGCTTTTCTGCCAACCAAAGCGGTACGACTTCATCTGGAGAGATTAATTTAACGTCTGACAATGATTGGTCAGAGTTAACTGTTAAGTCTAAACTATCTACTGAATTTTGTTCGTTTGCTTTGTCGTAAGCAATTTCTGTGCTCACTTGGTTAAGTGGCGGTGGTAACATACTTAATTCAATTTCTTTTCCATGGTTGAGAACCACTGCATTTCTAATCACATTTTGTAACTGACGAACATTTCCCGGCCATTCGTAAGAAATAAATCTTGCAATCACATCAGGTGAAAAACGCATAAATGACTTTTCTTCCTCTAGCGAAATATAGCCCAATAATGAATAAGCGATCTCAACAACATCTTCACCTCGATCTCTAAGCGGTGGCAGATGCAATGGTATAACGTACAAGCGATAATACAGGTCTTCTCTAAAACGGCCTTGTTGAACTTCTTTCCATGGGTCACGGTTAGTTGCGCAAACAAAACGTACATCAACGCTTTTCATTTTAGAAGATCCAACTTTTTGAAACGTACCGGTTTGGATGAAACGCAGAAGCTTGGTTTGCAGGTCTAGATCCATTTCACACAATTCATCTAAAAATAAAGTGCCACCGTTAGCCATTTCAGCCGCGCCTTGGCGCTCAGTTGCAGCCCCAGTAAATGCGCCCTTCACATGACCAAATAGTTCACTTTCAATCAAATCTTTAGGAATTGCAGCACAGTTGATTGCTATAAATGGCTTATCTCTTCGCTTACTTGCAGCATGTATCGCCTCTGCACAGACTTCCTTTCCTGTGCCACTTTCGCCAGTAATAAAAATACTGGCTTTACTGGTCGCGGCTGAATCTATGGTTTTATAAACAGAAAGCATCATCTGGCTGCTGCCGATAAACCCTTGGTAGTTGTTTCGACTGCGCACACTTGCCATTTCTTCATTACCGATACTCTTCGTTTTTTCGGCTTTGCGAATAGCATTGTTTACTGTCACTCTTAACCTATCGGCCTCACAAGGCTTGATAAGAAAGTCCTGTGCACCATGTCGCATCGCATCAACCGCGATATCAATCGAGCCATGTGCCGTCATAAAAATGATAGGTACTGCCGGATATAAATGACTGACAGTATGAAGCACATCCATTCCTGTCATATCGGGTAACCTTAGGTCTAATAAGATTAAGTCTGGTATGCGCTCGGTTAACATTTCTAGAGCTTCTTTTCCCGTGCCGACTATCTTTACTTCTACTCCTAGTGGCGTTAGAAAAGACTTATATAAAGCTGCAACTGAAGCTGTATCTTCAACCATCAATATGTATTTTGTCTTGGGAGTCAGATCTAATTTATTCATGAAGTCGCCTTTGGCTGATACGTTATATTCTAAATTATTTTGGCTGAACTGGCATTTTCACATCAATCGACTTCATAGTCAGCTGTCAATCATGTTGCAATATAAGAAATAATTGCATTCTGATATGCAAAATGCAATTTAAAATAAAAAATATATTTACTTCATCAATACTAAATTACGATATGAAAGGATTTTTAAGTTGGCATGATTACTGCTAAATAAAAAGAGACCCTATTGGGTCCCTAGCCAACTGACGTTGTTAGTGGATAAAGTTTCCACAAAGTGAAGCCAACCGGAGTGATTCCAGTTGGCTATTTTTTTATCTAATTTTCATCTCTATGAGCCAACCATAAACAACCAATGGGCTCACGTTAATTTGTAAAACTAACGACTCCACTAAATAAAAAGTAAATCAGCTATTAGCGATAAATTGCTTTCTTAGTGACTCGATTTGATCTCTCTTTTCCGCCGCAAGCTCAAATTCCAAATTTTGTGCATGCTGGAACATTTCTGTTTCTAATTTAATTATTTCTTTCTCCAATTGCTGAGGAGTGAGAACTTGATAATTCTTAGACGGTTCGGCAACTTTAGATAATGGGACTTGTTTTGATGCCCTTTGATTGCGGGTTTTAGCGATATCACCAATTTCCATAATATCTTTGATATTTTTCTTCAGCGCCTGAGGCACGATATTATTCTCAGCATTATATTGTTGCTGTTTACCTCTTCTTCTTTCTGTTTCATCTATCGCTTTTTGCATAGATTTAGTAATTCGGTCGCCATATAGAATAGCCTTACCCTCTAAATTCCTCGCCGCTCGACCAATTGTTTGAATTAATGAACGTTCTGATCGTAAAAAGCCTTCTTTATCAGCGTCTAAAATAGCAACCAAAGACACTTCCGGCATATCAAGGCCTTCTCGCAATAAGTTGATTCCAACTAAAACGTCAAATTCACCTAAGCGTAAATCACGAATTATTTCTACACGTTCTACCGTATCAATATCAGAATGTAAGTAACGCACCTTCACATCATGCTCGCTAAGGTACTCAGTTAAATCCTCAGCCATTCTTTTCGTCAAAGTGGTGACAAGAACACGCTCATCTTTGTTACTTCTTATTCGAATTTCAGACAATAAATCATCGACTTGAGTAGCAACAGGCCGCACTTCAATATTTGGATCTAATAAACCGGTGGGACGAACGACTTGATCGGCGATATCGTCAGCCGATTTCTCTAATTCATAATTTCCAGGTGTAGCTGAAACAAAAATCGTTTGCGGGGCCAATGCTTCAAACTCATCAAATTTCAAGGGTCTGTTGTCTAGCGCAGAAGGCAAACGAAAGCCAAATTCAACTAAGGTTTCTTTTCGCGAGCGATCGCCTTTAAACATTGCGCCTATCTGAGGAACGGTAACGTGAGATTCATCAATGACAAGCAAGCCGTCTTTCGGTAGGTAATCAAATAATGTCGGAGGTGGCTCACCCTCTGCACGACCACTTAAATACCGTGAATAATTTTCTATACCAGAACAAAAACCAAGCTCATTCATCATTTCCAAATCAAACTGTGTTCTTTGGGAAATTCGTTGTTCTTCAAGCAATTTATTATTTTCTAATAAATAAGCGGTACGTTGCTTTAATTCCACTTTTATTTGTTCTATAGCCTCAAGAATCTTTTCTCTCGGAGTAACATAGTGGGTTTTGGGATAAATAGTAAAGCGAGGTAAGTCTTTCTGGCTAACCGCACCGGTTAGTGGATCAAAAATGCTTAAGCACTCTATTTCATCATCAAACATTTCAATACGAACCGCTTCTTGATCCGATTCAGCAGGAAATACATCAATCACTTCACCACGGACTCTAAACTGACCACGCTCAAACGTAACATCATTTCGAGTATATTGAAGTTCAGCAAGCCGGCGAATAATGTCTCTTTGGCCAATATGGTCACCTCTGGTCACATGCAACATCATTTTCAGATAGGAATCAGGATCTCCTAAGCCATAGATAGCCGATACTGATGAAACAATAATGGCGTCTTTTCGCTCTAATAGTGCTTTGGTTGCCGAAAGCCGCATCTGTTCAATATGCTTGTTAACCGATGAATCTTTTTCGATAAAAGTATCGGTAGTTGGGACATAAGCTTCAGGCTGATAATAATCATAATAGGAAACAAAATATTCAACCGCATTATTAGGGAAAAAAGCTTTCATCTCACCATAGAGTTGCGCGGCAAGTGTCTTATTAGGAGCAAGCAGAATAGTCGGACGCTTAGACTGAGCAATAACATTTGCTAAAGTAAAAGTTTTTCCTGAACCTGTTACACCAAGTAAGGTTTGGTGGGCTAAGCCATTATCTAATCCATCCAGTAATTTCTGTATTGCAGTTGGCTGATCTCCTGCCGGCTGATAATCGGAGACAAGGTTATATTGTTTGCTCATATTCTAGGTTCTTATATTTTGCTTAAATGACGCTGATAATCGTAGCACTCATGATGTGTTCGATCTCTCTTTTCGCTAAGATAACGATTTTAAGGTAACAACGCGATGGCTAATTAGCTAAATTTAGGTACCCCAAGCTAGGATTTTGTTCTATTAGTTAGCTAAATAGGTTATTGGTAAACAATCTTATAAAAAATAGAATAAATACTCTCTTGGCAGTAGATCAAAGCAATTATTTTTGATAATATCGCTCCCCTTTCACGAATTAACTCATTACCTTTCATTTATTTCATCCACTTGTTGTCCCCAATTTAGTATCAATTCGCTGCTTTAACGACCTATTAATAACTTCTGCTAAAAATAAAAAATCAAATAATATTTGATAAAAAAACTTATATTTCAAAAAGTTATGGGGAAATTTAGTATTATTTTAGCCAACTCAATCTTACTGCTATTTTTTTATCCCATTTTAATTAACAGACTTATCCACAAATTTAGTGGATAAGTAAGCCTAGCCTTTTATTGATAAGGCTTATAGAAAAATCAAGAAAAATCATTGTTTTTTTTTGATAAAGATTTTAATTCTGTGGTTGACAGTTTTCATTGGCATCGCTAATATTCGGTGCTCAAACTATTCCCCCTTAGTTCAGTTGGTAGAACGGCGGACTGTTAATCCGTATGTCGCAAGTTCAAGTCTTGCAGGGGGAGCCAAATTAGACAAAAAAAGCCACTTAGCTTAGCTAATGTGGCTTTTTTTGCATTAGCAGTCACCGTAATTGGTAAAAAAAACACTACAAGACAAAAAATCACGCATTTGATTAAAAACCCTTAAGATTCTCGGTTGTTATTAGTGACTCAAAACGAGATAATATAAAATTCACGATCTCCTAATACGTATCATCATGACTGACTACTTACTACTACTAGTCGGCACTGTGCTAGTGAACAACTTTGTGCTGGTTAAATTTCTGGGTTTGTGCCCATTTATGGGTGTGTCCAAGAAGCTGGAAACAGCGATTGGCATGGGCCTAGCCACGACGTTTGTTTTAACACTCGCCTCTGTCTGCGCCTATTTGGTTGAAACTTATATACTTTCACCATTGGGAATAGAATACTTGAGAACGATGAGCTTTATATTGGTCATCGCGTTTGTGGTACAATTTACCGAAATGTTAGTGCATAAAACTAGTCCTACCCTTTATCGGTTGCTAGGAATATTTTTGCCTCTAATAACAACAAACTGCGCGGTGCTCGGTGTAGCATTGCTTAACATCAACGAGAACCACAATTTCATAGAATCCATTATTTATGGGTTCGGCGCAGCGGTCGGTTTTTCTCTTGTTTTAATTCTTTTCGCCTCTATGCGAGAAAGAATCGCGGCAGCAGATGTTCCTAGTCCATTTAGAGGGGCATCTATCGCTATGATCACCGCTGGATTAATGTCGTTGGCGTTTATGGGCTTTACTGGTTTGGTGAAATTGTAATGACTTCCATCCTTATCGCTATAGTTGCTATTGCTGTACTTGCTGGAATCTTTGGTGCATTTCTCGGTTTTGCATCTATTCGCTTTAAAGTAGAAGCGGATCCAATTGTCGAACAAATTGATGCTGTATTACCACAAACGCAATGTGGGCAGTGTGGCTATCCTGGTTGTCGTCCTTATGCAGAAGCTGTCGCCAATGGAGACAGTATTAATAAATGTACTCCTGGAGGACAAGCCGCTATAGAAAAAATAGCCGAGCTTATGGGGGTAGAACCTGATCTTGAACCTCAGGACGGCGCAGAACCAATCAAAAAGGTCGCCTTTATTCATGAAGATATGTGTATTGGATGCACTAAGTGCATTCAAGCATGCCCAGTTGACGCCATAGTAGGTGGAACCAAAGCACTGCATACTGTGATTAAAAGTGAATGTACAGGTTGTGATTTATGTGTTGCACCATGCCCAACCGATTGTATTGAAATGATTCCAATCGAAACCACTACTGCTACCTGGAAATGGAAACTCGACTCCATACCAGTCGTTGATGTTACAGAAAAATCGAAATCAATAGGTTAAAGGAAAAAGATGGTATCGCTAGTTGAACAAATTCGCCATGGTGCACTCTGGAGTTTTCCCGGAGGAATTCATCCACCTGAGAATAAAATACAATCAACGCAAACCGATATAGTCAATGCTAGCTTACCGGAAGAATTGGTCCTACCGGTTAAACAGCATATTGGGCGACCTGGCGACCTATTGGTCAAGGTTGGCGACAAAGTATTAAAAGGCCAACCGCTGACTAAATTTACCGCGAGTTTTATGCTACCTGTCCATGCGCCAACATCGGGCAAAATTATTGCGATAGAACCAAGACAAACCGCTCATCCATCAGGCCTAACTGAAACCTGCATTGTTTTAAAACCAGACAATGAAGATGCATGGATATCGCTAAATCCACATCCTGATTTTCAAAATCTCTCGCCAGAAAAATTAATAAACACCATTCGTCAAGCTGGTATTTCAGGGCTTGGTGGCGCCGGTTTTCCAACTGGGCGTAAGATACAATCAGGTATTGCCAAAACAGAAATCCTTATCATCAACGCAGCGGAATGCGAACCTTATATTACTGCCGATGATATGTTGATGCGAGAACACGCAGACGAAATAGTTCAAGGTATTGATGTGCTCAAGCACATGCTAAACCCTGAACTTATCATCATTGCCGTAGAAGATAATAAACCTGAAGCGATCAAGGCGTTAGAAGTGGCGGCGCTCAACGTTGATCTCCTAATTCGAGCTATCCCAACCAAGTACCCTTCTGGAGGCGAAAAGCAGTTAATTAAGATATTGACGAATAAAGAGGTGCCACAGAAAGGTATTCCTGCTGATATTGGAATATTAGTTCAAAATATCGGTACCGTGCATGCCATCAAAAAAGCCGTTATTGATGGTAAACCTCTAATCGAAAGAATCGTTACTCTAACCGGAAATGCATTTAAGCAACCGCAAAATGTCAACGCGAGACTAGGTACACCGGTACAAGCACTATTAAATGAATTTCATTGTCAACCAGACAAAAAACTACCTAGAATTATAATGGGTGGCCCAATGATGGGTTTCACCTTACCCTCTACAGATGTGCCTATAACTAAAACCACTAACTGCTTACTGGCTCCGACTAAGAAAGAAATTGCCCATAAACAAAATGAAATTGCCTGTATTCGTTGTGGCCAATGCGCCGAAGTTTGCCCTGCCTCTTTATTACCACAACAGCTATTTTGGTACGCAAAAGATAAAAATTTCGATAAATGCGAAGAGCTTCATTTAGCCGACTGCATTGAGTGCGGAGCTTGTGCGTATGTCTGCCCAAGTGAGATCCCACTTGTCCATTACTATCGTCAAGCTAAAGCAGAAATACGTATTAACACAGAAGAAGCCGAAGCAGCCGAACGGGCAAAATTACGTTTTGAAGAGCGTAAGGCCCGCTTAGAAAGAGACAAAGCGGAACGAGAAAACCGCTTTAAACAAGCTGCTGAAAACCGACGCAAAGAGATGGCAAAACCTGATAATAACTCTAATGATGCGGTAGCGGCTGCTATCACCAGAGTTAAAGCGCAGAAAACTTCATCAACTGACGCTCCTGCGGTGAAGCCTGCCGTCGCTGCCGCGATTGCCAAAGCCAAAGCGAGGCAAGCAGCCGCCAGTCAAACAAGCCAAGCCACCCCAGACAATTCAGAAATGATGAAGCTACGCGAAGAACGTAAACGCCTAGCAAGAGAACGTAAAGCGAAGAAAGCTAACCAAAGTTCTGCCGATAGCGAAAAAGAATCCTTAGATAATACCGCGCAAAGCACCGATTCAGCGCAAGATAAAAAGAAAGCCGCTGTCGCTGCTGCCATTGCGCGCGCCAAAGCAAAAAAATCAGCTCAAGCAAAACAAGCTGATACCGATACCGATGCCGATAGCCCAACCGAGTCATCAACCGAATCTTCTAACGCGGTATCTGACCAACAACAAAGTACCGATTCAGTACAAGATAAAAAGAAAGCCGCTGTCGCTGCTGCCATTGCGCGCGCCAAAGCAAAAAAATTAGCTCAAGCAAAACAAGCTGATACCGATACCGACGCCGATAGCCCAACCGAGTCATCAACCGAATCTTCTAACGCGGTATCTGACCAACAACAAAGTACCGATTCAGTGCAAGATAAAAAGAAAGCCGCTGTCGCTGCTGCCATTGCGCGCGCCAAAGCAAAAAAATTGGCTCAAGCAAAACAAGCTGATGCCGATACCGACGCCAATAGCTCAACCGAGTCATCAACCGAGTCTTCTAACGCGGTATCTGACCAACAACAAAGTACCGATTCAGCACAAGATAAAAAGAAAGCCGCTGTCGCTGCTGCCATTGCGCGCGCCAAAGCAAAAAAAGCCGCAGCAGCAAACAGCACTAACATTAAGGAGAAAGAGTAGTGGCCTTTTTTATTGCCAGCTCCCCTCATGCTCACAATCGAAAGAGCACTAAAGATTTGATGAAGTGGGTTGCCATTGCGGCAATTCCAGGTCTGGTCATGCAAAGCGTCTTTTTTGGTTGGGGAACGCTCATTCAGATGTTACTCGCCATAGTAGCAGCGGTTGCAATGGAAAGCCTTGTGATGCTGTTTCGAAAACGCTCTCCATTAAGCGCATTGCGAGATTACAGTGCTATCGTCTCAGCTTGGTTATTAGCCGTAGCAATTCCACCACTTTCACCATGGTGGATGATGGTTATCGGCTTATTCTTCGCTATTGTAGTGGCGAAACAGTTGTACGGTGGTCTAGGGCAAAACTTATTTAATCCAGCGATGGTTGCATACGTCGTTCTTCTGATCTCTTTTCCTTTACAAATGACCAGTTGGATAGCACCGCACTCGATCAGCCAAGCAGATATTGGCTTATACGATGCTTGGAAACTTATTTTTACTGGCTTTGATGATGACGGATTTTCGTTACAACAAATAAGAATGGGAGTTGACGGCATTACGATGGCAACACCATTAGATGCATTTAAGACATCGGTCACACTGAATATACCGAGCCAAGAATTCATGTCTCATGCACCTTTTTCAATTATTGCAGGTGTTGGATGGGAATGGGTTAATTTTGCTTATCTGTGCGGTGGCCTGTTACTGATAAAGTTACGAGTGATACAGTGGTACATTCCTGCTGGCTTTTTAATCGGTCTTATTACTATCAGTAGCCTTTGTTATGTGTTTTCGCCAGCTGATTTTGGCAGCCCTTTGCTGAATCTTTTTTCTGGCGCAACTATGCTCGGTGCATTCTTTATCGCAACCGATCCGGTTACGGCTTCAACAACAGTAAAGGGACGCTTAGTGTTCGGTTGCCTTATTGGGCTGCTAGTTTATGCAATAAGAACTTGGGGTGGTTTTCCTGATGGGGTTGCCTTTGCGGTTTTGATTGCCAACATGACCGTCCCTCTAATTGATTATTACACTAAACCAAGAACCTATGGGCATTAAGGACAACATATGTTAACCGCGATAAGAAATAACGGGGCAACATTAGCGGTTTTTGCTTGCGCCTGTACCGGGTTAGTCGCACTCACCCACTATTTCACTCAAGATACAATATTGAAACAAGAACAAGAACAATTGCGCTCAATTTTAAATCAAGTCATTCCCGTACAATTGCATGATAATGAGTTGTTCTCCGCATGTATTGTCAATCAATCCGATCAACTAGGCAGTACTGATCCACTTCCTGCTTACGTCGCAACCCTACAAGGTAAGCCAAGTGCCATTGCTCTTGAAGCTATCGCACCAGATGGATACAGTGGAAAAATCAAAATTATTGTTGGCATCGACTATGCGGGAACCGTGACTGGAACACGCGTACTTAATCACAACGAAACCCCCGGATTGGGTGACAAAATTGATACCCGTATTACCAATTGGATAGACAGTTTTACCGGACAGAAAGTGACAGGAGAAAATCTCGACAGCTGGAAAGTAAAAAAAGATGGCGGTCAATTTGATCAATTCACTGGCGCAACGATAACACCACGCGCAGTAGTCAAAGCGGTAAAAAATAGCGTAATTTTTTATAACAACAATAAAGACGCGCTATACTCCCAACCAATAGACTGTGGAGAGAATCATGAGTAATACCAAAACATTGGTTCAAAATGGGTTATGGGCGAATAACCCGGTTCTAGTTCAATTACTAGGGCTATGTCCATTACTAGCTGTCTCTTCTACCGTGACCAATGCGCTAGGCTTAGGCATAGCAACCACTCTTGTCCTCGTCAGTTCCAATTTGACGGTTTCATTAGTCAGGGATTATGTACCGAAAGAAATCCGTTTACCTGTCTTTGTAATGATCATTGCTGCATTGGTGACGTGTGTACAATTATTAATGAATGCCTACGCTTATGGTTTGTACTTATCATTAGGTATTTTTATTCCACTTATCGTGACCAACTGCATTATTATTGGTAGAGCCGAAGCTTATGCAGCTAAAAACAAACCAATTCCTGCCATAATAGATGGTTTATCAATGGGGTTTGGCATGGCATCTGTTCTTGTCATCCTAGGGTCGCTTCGCGAAGTATTGGGTAATGGTACCTTATTTGATGGCGCAGATTTATTACTGGGTAGCTGGGCAGCTTCAATGCGTATAGAGCTATTTCAGGTAGACAGTAACTTCCTACTGGCTTTACTGCCTCCTGGCGCATTTATTGGTGTTGGTTTTATCATTGCATTTAAGAATATTATCGATTCACAAATTGCGGCGCGCAAACCAAAAACTGAAAAACCAGTAATTGAAAGAGTCAGAGTAACAAACTGATTGAGTACAACATTGAAAGTATCTTTAGGTAACCAATGAATAATACCAAGCGAATTGAGATCCTTAAACGATTGCGCGAAAACAACCCGCATCCAGAAACAGAATTACACTGGAACTCACCTTTTGAACTACTCATCGCGGTACTACTATCAGCACAAGCGACGGACGTGAGTGTGAATAAGGCCACTGACAAACTGTACCCTGTCGCCAATACTCCCCAGGCGATATTAGAACTAGGTGTCGATGGTGTAAAACAGTATATAAAAACAATAGGGTTATTTAATTCTAAAGCCGAGAATGTTATTAAAACTTGTCGGATGTTACTCGAACAACATGACGGTGAAGTTCCAGAAAATCGTGAAGCATTAGAGGCTCTGCCCGGTGTCGGTAGAAAAACCGCCAATGTAGTCTTGAATACCGCTTTTGGCTGGCCAACTATTGCGGTAGACACTCATATTTATCGTGTGTCTAACCGCTCTAAATTTGCTATGGGTAAAACCGTAGATGACGTTGAAAAAAAACTGTTAAAAGTGGTTCCAAAAGAATTTAAACTGGATGTACACCACTGGCTAATATTGCATGGTCGTTATACTTGTGTTGCTCGTAAACCACGTTGTGGCAGCTGTATAATTGAAGACTTATGCGAATATTCTGCAAAAGTAGAATCGTAATATAAATAAGCAAGCAAACTAGATAAACAAAATAGTCTAAAAAAATAATGGAGAAGAACAATGTCAAATGGTCGCGTATTACACACGATGTTACGAGTTGGTGATCTAGACCGCTCGATAGAGTTTTATACCAATGTAATGGGCATGAAACTGCTTAGAAGAAATGAAAATAGCGAATATAAATATACGCTTGCCTTTGTTGGATATGGCGATGAATCTACTGGTGCAGTGATTGAGCTAACCTACAACTGGGGCACGACAGAATATGACTTAGGCAATGCATTTGGTCATATCGCAATTGGCGTAGATGATATCTACGTTACCTGTGATGCTATTAAAGCGGTAGGCGGTAACGTGACACGTGAACCCGGTCCGGTAAAAGGTGGCACAACTCAAATTGCTTTTGTTAAAGACCCTGACGGATACATGATCGAATTAATCCAAAATAAACAAGCAAGCCAAGGTTTGGAAGGATAAGCGAATCTAAATATCTAGCGCGAACACGTCACTGGTTCGCGTCTAGATTTATCATTAAAATATCTTATTCGGATTCAGATAAAACCACATTTTTCAGTGAGTGTGGATGCAATTTTATACACACTCCCGATTTTTTAAACGCTACCGTAGGATTGGCTAGTCGTTCCCCTTCACCTTTAGGGCTAGAAAGCTTAGTTTTTACCCCCTGCTGTTCTAAAGCATGCCAACGCTTATTCATAAGCGGGAACTTATTCATGAGCTCTTGTAAAAAATCTTCTGCGGTTGTCGCGTTAGACGGAATCACAAATTCTATATGCTCCCAACCTTGTTGTGGGTACACTTTGCCAGCAGCAGGATAAGGTAATTCTAAGCATTCGATCTGCCAACAACCAATCACGATAGGCGATGTCAACTGATAAACAATGATCGGTCGTCCATTAATCTGCGCGCTAGAAATCACCTCACCATAGTCAAGCCAAGCTTGATGAGCCTGTTCGGCTAATGAATGTTGATTAATCCGCAGCGCTATATGGTCAGCTTGTAAATCAACTAAGTCTAGCCCTATTTCGCCAGCTAACACGTGTATTTTATCAACAAATGGTGCGACCTCTGCAAGCATTTGTTCGGGAGTTAACCCTAATTCAGTTAAGCTGTTATCCATTTTATATACACTCATTTCAACCAATTGGCGCTGATATTATCAATAACCGACAAAAAAGTATTAATATTTGTTTTTGTTGCTCTGTTAGCCTCTGTATTAAGTTGGTATTATTACCGCCATTTTATAAACATTTATGTAATACGTTTGCCATTTACCCAAATCAACAATAAAACCGTATTACTGCACAATTCTAAGAATTGAAGGAAGCTCGTGTGAATATCCAAGCACTTATTAACGACAAAGTATCTCAGGCTCTTACCGCCGCTGGCGCACCTCAAGGCAGCCCAGCAGCAGTACGCCAATCGGCAAAACCTCAGTTTGGCGACTATCAAGCCAACGGCGTAATGGGCGTAGCTAAGAAACTAGGGATGAATCCGCGAGAATTTGCTCAAAAAGTGATTGATGTTCTAGAGCTAGATGGCATCGCCAGTAAAACTGAAATTGCTGGCCCGGGTTTTATAAATATATTTTTGAGCGAACAGTTCCTAGCAAGCCAAGCAGAAGCCGCATTAGCCGATCTAAGATTGGGCGTAGCAACCCAACCACAACAAACTATCGTGGCAGACTACTCAGCACCAAACGTAGCAAAAGAGATGCATGTTGGACATTTACGTTCAACCATCATCGGCGACGCGGTTGTTCGCACCTTAGAATTTTTAGGTCACAAAGTTATTCGCGCCAATCACATTGGTGATTGGGGTACACAATTCGGTATGCTCATCGCTAACCTAGAAAGAATTCAGCAAGAGACAGGTGAAGTGTCGATGGAGCTGTCTGATTTAGAAGGTTTCTATCGCGAATCGAAAAAACTGTACGATGAAGACGAAGACTTTGCTAAACGCGCTCGTGGTTATGTGGTAAAGCTGCAAAGTGGCGATCAATATTGCGCAGAAATGTGGAAAAAGTTAGTTGATATCACCATGTTACAAAATCAACGCAACTATGACCGTTTAAACGTATCACTTACCCGTGAAGATGTGATGGGTGAAAGCATGTACAACGACATGCTACCGGCTATTGTGACTGATCTAAAACAACAAGGTTTAGCCGTTGAAGATGACGGTGCTCAAGTTGTGTTCTTGGATGAATATAAAAACAAAGATGGCGAAGCAATGGGCGTCATAATCCAAAAACGAGACGGTGGCTTCTTATACACGACGACTGATATAGCATGTGCTAAATATCGCTATGAAACACTTAACGCCGATCGTGTTCTGTATTTTATTGATTCGCGTCAACATCAACACCTGATGCAAGCTTGGACCATCGTTCGTAAAGCAGGCTACGTCCCAGAAAATGTCACACTGGAACACCATGCGTTCGGCATGATGCTAGGTAAAGATGGTCGTCCGTTTAAAACTCGCGCAGGTGGTACCGTTCGTTTAGCTGATCTGTTAGATGAAGCACAAGTTCGTGCCCAAAAACTGATTGAAAGTAAAAATCCAGAATTAGGTGACGCAGAGAAAGAAAGCATCGCCTCTACTGTCGCCATGGCTGCAGTAAAATATGCTGACCTTTCTAAACACCGTACTACCGATTATATTTTCGATTGGGATAACATGCTTGCATTTGAAGGCAACACCGCACCGTATATGCAATATGCTTATACTCGTGTTGCGTCTATTTTTGCCAAAGCAGACATTTCAATGGATAACATTGCTGGTGACATTATTGTTTCTGAAGACAAAGAAAAAGCGCTCATCACCAAGTTGCTTCAATTTGAAGAAGCGGTTCAGTCGGTTGCTCGTGAAGGCCAACCGCATATTATGTGTAGTTACTTATTCGAGCTAGCGGGTCAGTTTTCTAGTTTCTATGAAGCTTGTCCAATTCTAGTGACCGAGAATGAAGCGATTAAGCAAAGTCGCTTAAAACTTGCATCGTTAACGGCGAAAACCATCAAACAGGGTTTATCTTTATTAGGAATAAACACTCTAGAACGCATGTAAGTTGTCACTTGCTAACGTTCTAATCTGTTAAGTAAAAAGTTATATGAAAGCGCTGTGAGTACAGCGCTTTTTATTGGCTTGTTGTTGATAACCGAGTCTGATTACGAATAACAAATTTAAACCAATTGCTCTCATGTCTACTGCCGATGTACCGCATGTATTATGGTTACATCGAGCTCACAAGAACCAACGCTTCTGCACAATGGTGACGATTATTCATTACCATAAGAAAGGCATTCAACATAATCGTTTGCTAAATGAGTAAGAAACTGAAAATAGCCGCCCTTCTTTAGTTCAACATCTGTCGCAAGCGGATCTAAAACACCAATATAAACGTCACTCCCTCTGGTTACCGTTTCGATGATAGCGGGTTCAAATTGTGGTTCAGAAAAAACACATTTAACTTCGCCTTTTCTTAGCGCACTACGAATTTGAATTAAGGTCTTAGCACCAGGTTTTCTATCAGGTGACAGGGTAAAATGACCAAGATTATTGAGGTCGAAGTACGATTCAAAATATTCATATGCATCATGAAATACGTAGTAGCCATTAGTTAGGTGAGGAGAGAGCAATGTTTTAATCTGCTGTTCTGTTTGACTTAAATTACTAACAAAGCGTTCTAAGTTGGCTTGATAGACAGCGGCATTCTCTTTATCCAACTTTATTAGTTTGGCTGCAATAGCCTTAGCCGTTTGCTCCGCTTGAATTGGTCCAAGCCAAATGTGTGGATCAAAATTACCATGATTATGACCATCATGGCCCGCTTTACTATACGAACGTAGCGTTATATCGCTTTTGGATAACCACAATGCTTTTTCTGATTCACCAATCACTTTGGTTAAAAAAGGTTCCAAATCTGGTCCAAACCAAACCACTAAATCGGCATTTTTAATTTTGCTTAAATCCGACGGTTTTAAGGCATAATCGTGTGGCGAGGCAGTAGAACTTAATAATAACTCTGGCGTTGAAACACTGTCGGTAATTTCCGTTACAATCAACTGTAATGGCTTGATACTGGTTAAGATCGTCATGGCTTGAGTGGGTAGAGACAGCAATGCCACTACACACAAGCCAATTTTACTAAGGCTTTTCATTTTCACTTCACATAAAGTTGGTTTTAATTTCACAGTGGATGTTATATTATAACAACTTAACTTGTAAATGAGATTTGTTCATGTCCTTGCTTGTGAGCATGAAAGACATTTGTGTTCGATTCGATAACCGCGACGTCTTAAAGAATATCAGTCTAGATATTTATTCCAACGAAATAACCACCATAATTGGCCCTAATGGCGCAGGAAAGTCGACGTTAATTAAAACGATTTTGAACCTAGTCACGCCGGATAAAGGTGAAATTAAAAAGAAAAAAAAGTTGACGGTTGGATATGTCCCACAAAAACTAAAACTAAATGAAACACTACCATTACACGTTGATCGTTTCTTAAAACTGGCCGGTAAATACAACCAACAACAACGTACCGAAGCGTTGCAACTGGTTGGAGCGACACACTTAGCCACCAATGATATGCATCGTTTATCTGGTGGTGAGAACCAACGTGTCCTGCTTGCAAGAGCCTTATTGCGTCGTCCAGAATTGCTAGTGTTAGACGAGCCAGCACAAGGCGTAGATGTGCAAGGTCAAATAGAATTATATAACTTGGTTGAAACCATACGTCATCGATTTGGTTGTGCTGTCTTAATGATTTCGCATGATCTGCATTTAGTCATGGCAAAAACAGATAAAGTAGTTTGTATTAATCATCATATTTGTTGTTCAGGAGAACCCGAGTCTATTAGTACTCACCCTTCTTATGTCGAGCTTTTCGGCCAACAAGCAAAACATTCGTTAGCGGTTTATCATCACTCCCATCAAGATAAACACGATTTGTCTGGTTATCCAACCAGTCAGCAAGATTGTTGCTCTGAACAACAAGAGGTAAAGCATAATCATGCTTGAGTTCTTATTACCCGCTATATTTGCCGGACTAGGCATTGCTCTTATTGCAGGACCATTAGGCTCATTTGTTGTTTGGCGACGAATGGCTTATTTTGGCGACACATTGGCACATGCTTCGTTATTGGGATTAGCATTAGGCATCATACTCAATATCAATATCTACTTAGCGCTTATCGTTTGCTGCTTAGCTATCGCCATCATATTAGTGAGTTTGCAAAAAAAACAATTGGTGGGTACCGATACCTTACTCGGTATTCTCGCCCATAGTTCGCTCTCTTTAGGTCTTGTTGCGGTCAGCTTTTTAGACGATGTCAGAATAGATTTAATGAGTTACCTTTTTGGGGATTTATTGTCTGTTTCTGTTTCGGATATTTACTTCATCTATATTGGTGTTGTGATTATTTCTATCATCCTTTATTACTTCTGGCAGCCACTGTTATCAACAACAATAAGTGAGGAACTGGCCGCTGTTGAGGGGGTTAATATTGATTTAATGAGATTAATTTTAATGTTGTTGGTTGGAACTGTGATTGCTGTCGGGATGAAGTTTGTCGGTGCACTAATCATCACCTCATTGCTTATTATTCCTTCCGCCACCGCTAGGAAATTCTCCCATTCACCAGAAAGAATGATCATGCTTTCATCCATTATTGGCTGTGCTTCTGTATTACTCGGAATCAGTCTCTCTTGGTTTTATGATACGCCGGCAGGCCCTTCTGTTGTCGTTTGCTCCGCTGCCATATTTATGCTTTCTCAGTTGAAAAAGACCAGTGCATAATAAGTTAATCATTGATAAATAAACCCTAAAGCTTCTCGCTCAATTGCCGATAAAAAAGCAACGAGCAAGGAGCAAACATGCAATTAAACGCAATAGATAATTCTGAGACATTCTCATTTGGTTCGATTAACCAACTACAAATGGGTGAAACTATTTGTAAAGCGGTAAGCGAAAAAAGACGCGCCGATTTTGCTCTGTTAGTTGCTATGTTTTCGGATGATGTTCGTGATAATACTCCACTCGATCAATTATCAACTCAAACTATTTCAGAACAAGAACTACACAACCAATTCCAGATACCAGTAAAACAGTTGTTACGATCAAACCAAGATAGCTACGCAAAAAGCGCACATATTGCCAACAATTTTCACCAAGGTGGCATTACTAGTGCAAAACTGCAACATGAACTTAACCCCGACGCACTCGCGTACATGACGGAACATACCTGCGATCTTGGAGAAGAGGTGTACAATAACCTTTCTATTCACGCTCAACACTCGCTTGTTGCCTCAAAAAAGGCAGCGATAGCAACTAATGACTTATATCAGCACTTGGTGGTCAATCGAAGAGAAAGTCAAATCCATACGTCGGCTTAACGGCTACACCATACTGTATTTTTACTTACACCTACTGAGACTTTTACTTAATAGAATCGTTTTGTTCACCCTTTTTTTCTTAATTCACCTTTGTTATTGACCCAACTGTACTTGTTAACCAAACCATTCTTCACGACTCAATCGTTCTTAATGACTTAACCCTTCATAATGACTTAACAATGTGAGGTAAACCTAAGCTTAAACATTTAGTCAGGCACAATTATGCATTTCATGATGTTTTTCACAATTTAATTGCTATTTATTACCCACTATTGATTACGTAGCACTTATCGTAACGAGGCAATAATTAGAGGATAAAATGGATATAAAAGGTTCTGTTATATTAATAACGTCTGCCGGCACTAAATTAGGCAAAACTTTAATCTCTCATTTTAGTCGTTTAGGCGCACACGTTATTGCTATAGATACCGACCCCATTCCGCTCAAAACAATCACTAATGATAACGTTCTTGCTTACCCTATTGCTGATTACAGTGATCAAACCATTCGTTCACTCTTCTCTGATTTAGTCAATAACCGCAATATCAGCATTGACATATTAATAAACTATTGGCCAAGTACCCCGCTTCCGATGTTAACCAGTGAAGATACAGCTAACGACTTTTCTAGCCAACTTTGCCTGCTAGCGGCACCTATCTTTAGTTTTGGTCAAGCCTGTGCTGAGCATATGCGTGACTCGTCAAAGAAAAAATTAATTATTAACATGATCACCTTTCCATTTGAAAATAATGAATTGGGATTTGAGAGCGCAAGTTCTATGGTTTCTGGGTTTACCAAAAGCTGGGCAAAAGAATTAGCGCCTTTTAACATTCGTGTGGGAGGCGTTATTCCCGGTGTAGCCCATACTGTGGAACATAATAACGGCGAACACTGGGCGATAATTCAGGATGAATTAATACGAAGTACAGAATATATTGTGTGTAATGAATACTTTAATGGCCGCGTGATGGCTGCTGAAATGTAATTGAAACCGATTATTGATTATCACGTATATAAAAAAAACCCTTTGATATATCAAAGGGTTTTCTGCCTTAGAAGAGAAAGAATTACGTGCTAGCGAAAACTCTTACTCATCACTTTTTGCAATCAACAAACTTACTTTTTCTTTTCTGTTTTAGCAGCTGGTTTTTGGTCGTCTTTTTTCTTGATAACAGTAGTACCTTCAAAGGTTTCACCTTCAACATAAGGTTTACCGTGGAAAGAAGCCAATAACACATCTTTAAGCTCAGAAATTAATGGGTAACGAGGGTTTGCACCAGTACATTGGTCATCGAATGCATCAACAGAAATCGCGTCAAGTTGTGCGACAAAATCTGCTTCAGCAACCCCTGCTTCTTTGATAGATAGAGGGATATCCAACGCAACTTTCAACTCTTCTAACCAAGTAAGTAAACGCTCGATTTTCTGAGCGGTACGGTCGCCAGCTTGAGAAAGACCCAAGTGATCTGCAACTTCAGCATAACGACGACGAGCTTGTGGACGGTCGTATTGTGAGAAAGCAGTTTGCTTAGTAGGGTTATCATTTGCATTATAACGAACGGTGTTCGAGATAAGCAGTGCATTAGCAAGACCGTGAGGTAAGTGGAACGCGTTACCTATTTTATGTGCCATTGAGTGACAAACACCTAAGAATGCGTTAGCAAACGCTACACCAGCAATAGTTGCTGCATTGTGTACTTTTTCACGAGCGATTGGATCATTTGCTCCATTCGCATAGCTTGATGGTAGATATTCTTTAAGCATTTTAAGCGCTTGAAGAGCTTGGCCATCAGAATATTCGTTTGCAAGAACAGAAACATACGCTTCTAATGCGTGAGTCACGGCATCGTAACCACCAAATGCAGTTAGAGACTTAGGCATATTCATTACTAGGTTGGCATCAACAATCGCCATTTGAGGAGTTAACTCATAATCGGCTAGTGGATACTTAGCACCTGTTTTGTCGTCGGTAACAACAGCAAATGGTGTCACTTCTGAACCAGTACCTGAAGTGGTAGTGATACAAACAAGTTCGGCTTTTTGACCCATTTTAGGGAACTTGTAAATACGTTTACGAATATCCATAAAGCGCATTGCTAGTTCTTCGAAATGCGTTTCTGGGTGCTCATACATTACCCACATGATCTTAGCCGCATCCATTGGAGAACCACCACCAAGCGCCAAAATAACATCTGGTTGATAGCTTTGCATTTGAGCTGCACCTTTTTCAACAACAGATAGCGTTGGATCCGCTTCTACGTCGAAGAAAGTTTGTACTTCCATACCTTGCGCTTTTAACAGGCTAACAATTTCATCTGCATAGCCATTGTTAAATAAGAAGCGGTCAGTAACTAAAAATGCGCGTTTCTTACCTTCTAAGTCACCAAGAGCGATTGGAAGACTACCACGGCGGAAATAGATTGATTTAGGTAATTTATGCCACAACATGTTTTCAGCTCTCTTAGCAACAGTTTTCTTGTTGATTAAGTGTTTAGGTCCTACGTTTTCAGATATAGAGTTACCACCCCATGAACCACAACCTAGCGTTAGAGAAGGTGCTACGTTAAAGTTATACAGGTCACCAATACCACCGTGAGTCGTTGGAATGTTAACAAGAATACGAGCTGTTTTTAACTTGTCACCAAAATAACGAATACGATCTGCGTTTACATCTTGGTTAGTGTAAAGACCCGATGTATGACCGATACCACCGATTTCTACCATAGTCACTGCTTGTTCTACTGCATTTTCAAATGAAGACGCACGGAACATACCCAGTGTTGGAGATAATTTCTCATGAGCAAATTCATCATCATAAGACACTTCACCCAAACCTTCACCAACAAGAATTTTAGTATCTGCTGGCACTTTAACACCTGCCATTTCGGCGATTGCAGTAGCCGGTTGCCCTACGATTTTAGCGTTTAGCCCGCCATCAATTAACAGAACTTTACGCACTTTATCTGCATCAGCTTTGCTTAATACATGACCTTTGTGAGTAGCAAAACGTGATTTAACTTCGTCATAAACTTCGTCCATAACAATCACAGCTTGCTCAGAAGCACAAACTACACCGTTATCAAACGTCTTAGACATCAGGATTGAAGCAACGGCACGCTTAACATCGGCTGTATCATCAATAACAACAGGAACGTTACCAGCGCCAACACCAATAGCTGGTTTACCTGAAGAATACGCGGCTTTAACCATACCTGGACCACCAGTCGCAAGGATAAGCGCAATACCATCATGTTTCATAAGTGCATTAGAAAGCTCAACCGAAGGTTGATCAATCCAACCAATAATATCTTTTGGTGCGCCAGCTTCAATTGCCGCATCTAAAACAACTTTAGCCGCGTCATTAGTCGAATTTTTCGCACGTGGATGTGGCGAGAAGATAATACCGTTACGAGTCTTCAATGAGATTAAAGATTTGAAGATAGCCGTTGATGTGGGGTTGGTTGTTGGAACAATACCACAGATAATTCCTACAGGTTCTGCGATAGTCATTGTGCCCATGCTGTCATCTTCATCTAAGATGCCACAAGTTTTTTCATCTTTGTATTTGTTATAAATAAACTCAGAAGCAAAGTGGTTTTTAATTACTTTGTCTTCAATAATACCCATGCCAGACTCCGCAACCGCTTGCTGAGCAAGAGGTATACGTGCTTGGTTAGCAGCAAGAGAAGCCGCACGAAAAATTTTGTCTACTTGTTCTTGAGAAAAAGTAGCAAACTCTTCTTGTGCAGCTTTCACTCGTGCAACTAAAGCATCTAGTTCGGCTAAATTGGTTACAGGCATAATAAATCTCCATAAAATAAAAAATATTAAAAAACTCTTTATTAAGACTATTGAAGCGCTTTCAATTCGATAGTGCATTCAATTCAATGTGCTTTTCTCACTGGGATAAACACACATTTTGTAGCACAACACTAAGTACTCAAAAGAAAAGACTCTACAAACTTAGTAAATAGCTTTCGGGGTTGATTATAATATTTCGAGCCTCGAAAGAAATTGACTCAGATCAGTTCTGAGAATTTAATTACCTATTTATGGTTATTAAATTTCAGTAAAAACCCTAAGCTATTGTTTTTAAATAAAAATAAATGCAATTTAAATTCCTAATTATAGCGAAATAAATTGATTAATTATGACAAAAAACCACAGATTATTAGAACCTTTCACTTTTTGTACAACATTCGAACAGAAGTACATCAAATACGTGCTACTAAAATAGTATATAAGCTGTGATTTACATCACCACCATCTGCGCCTTTTTTTTACTAAAACGTGCTTTTGTCTACAATAATTCTCATTCATATGACAGTCTTTGCATCACCTGGCTTTTAATTATTGGTAATGAAATTGATTAGTAATAAATTTATGTGTTTTACTTTCAAAATGACGAATAACCTCTTATCAGGCTAGCATAGAGTCAAGAGACTAAGCTTAGGCGTACATTATCTTGTCTGGTATTGTAGTATTAAGATATAAAGACGATTATTGGAAGTCATAGTGGAACATCATCATTCGAAAGCAGAAACACTGAAGCACAAAACTTATGTAGTCATTTTTGGTACGCACACCTTGGCGGGGAAAATTTTTGATATCTGCTTGATTATCGCGATCTTACTCTCCTTATTAGTGCTGTTGCTTGATTCAGTGGCGGCAATAAGCAAAGAATGGGCAGGTACCTTTAATTTACTGGAGTATGGCTTAACCTGTCTATTTACATTAGAGTATTTAGTGCGACTTTGGTGTTCACCCAAGCCAGTAGCTTACGCAAAAAGCTTTTACGGAATCATTGATTTTCTTGCCATTTTACCAACTTACTTAGCCATCCTTTTTCCATCCGCTTCATTTTTGAGTGTCATTCGATTAATTCGAGTGTTGCGAATTTTTCGAATACTAAAGTTAGTAAGATACTTACAAGATTCGAATATACTGCTCAAGTCACTGCTTATGTCACGCAGAAAAATATTCATTTTTTTCAGCGCAGTTGCTGTTTTAGTTACCATCTTTGGCGCGTTGTTGTTTGTCATTGAAGGTCCCGAACATGGCTTTACCAGTATGCCTCAAAGCATCTATTGGGCAATCGTAACCATCACAACCGTAGGTTATGGCGATTTAGTTCCTCAAACTGAGTTAGGTAAGGCGATTGCCGCTATCACTATGCTGCTAGGCTACTCTATTTTAGCGGTACCTACTGGCATTATTACCGCAGAGTTACATCAGGAAATGAATTCGCACAAAACCTTAGTTAAGTGCCCTAATTGTATGAAGAACGGCCATGATTCTGATGCCATGTTCTGTAAGCATTGTGGCAGTGAATTGGCCGATCCGGATAACCGAGTACATGTAGAGCAATAAAGTAATAAACAATTTTCCTTTCACTGAGGCTATAAAAAAAACGCACACTATAATTAGTGTGCGTTTTTTCTAAATTTAACCCTTTATTATCAGGATAAATATAATTTTGCTAACGATGATTATTCTACAAATTACTTTGATTCTAGAATAATACGTAACGTTCTACGAAGTGGTTCTGCAGCACCCCATAATAGCTGATCACCAACGGTAAATGCGTTTAAGAAATCGTTACCCATCGTCATTTTGCGCAGGCGACCAACAGGAACAGATAATGTACCTGTTACTTGTGCTGGGCTTAATTGCTCTGCAGTAATATCACGCTCATTTGGAATCACTTTTACCCAATCATTATGCGATGCGATAATGTCTTCTATCTCATCCATTGGTACATCTTGTTTCAACTTAATGGTCAATGCTTGTGAATGACAACGCATAGCACCAATTCGTACACAAGTACCATCAATTGGGACTGGACTGTCTTGCAAGCCTAAAATTTTATTGGTCTCAACAGTGGCTTTCCACTCTTCTTTGCTTTGGCCGTTATCACGTTTAACATCAATCCATGGAATTAATGAGCCAGCTAAAGGCACACCAAATTGATCGGTTGGGAAAGAAGAACAGCGAATGGTCTCTGCAACTTTGCGATCGATATCTAAAATCGAACTGGATGGGTTAGCTAACTCAGAAGACACTGAATCGTTGATAACACCCATTTGTGAGATCAGTTCACGCATATTTTTCGCACCAGCACCTGATGCAGCTTGGTAAGTCATGGCACTCATCCACTCGATCATGCCTTTTTCATACAAGCCACCTAAACCCATTAACATCAAACTAACGGTACAGTTACCACCAACAAAAGTATTGGTTCCTTTAGCAATACCTTGTTGAATTTGTTTAAGGTTAACAGGGTCTAATGCAATAATGGCATCATCTTTCATTCGAAGTGTTGATGCAGCGTCTATCCAATAACCTTTCCAACCGGCTTGACGTAAAGCTGGAAAAACTTTTTCTGTGTAGCCGCCACCTTGGCATGTAATAATTGCGTCGAGCTGTTTTAAGCTGTCTATATCGAACGCATCTTGCAGTAAACCCGCTTCTTTTCCTAAATTTGGAGCCGGTATACCAATTTGAGATGTACTATAAAACACAGGTTCAATATGATCGAAATCTTTCTCTTCTACCATACGCTGCATTAATACAGAGCCGACCATACCACGCCAGCCAACTAAACCTACTCTCATCATTATTCTACACTCCGTGTTAATTCGTTAGTTATTCGTCATCATTAATTATTTGCACATAAAAAAACAAGTTTTTTTTCTATCAATATGAAAATACCTTACTCGATGCTTCATTTCTATAGCCAAATTGGCTGAAATTGTCCCAAGTTCATGCGACTCACATTGACCAGAACGATGTTCAAGTTAACTACCTATTGTTGTTCATTTTTTATGTGTTGTTTTTACGCGTTAGTTGGTCTTTGAGGTTTGGCGGAATGCCTTTAATAGTCAACGTATCCGTTTCTGGATCATAAAACACGCGTTCGCCTAAAAGTAGACTATCAAAGTTAATAGAGAGCCCGCCACCAGCACCAACATATTTGGTTAGCTTTCTTACTGTAGTGCGATCCGCTGGGAAAGTTTCTTCCAACTGATAGCCTCGATCTTGGGTGTAATCAAGAAAACTGGTTCCATCTGTACTGACAGGCAATTCACCTGAGAGCTCTTTTACTTCTAGCTCTTCATTGGCTTTAATTTGATCACTGCAATAATCAAAGACTTGTTTTTTATAGTTGGTGGTTTCTTCCTTATCCAACTGTACATCAGTACAATAATCATCCACCGCCTGCATCAAGACTAAATTCTGTTGTTTTACATCTAGCCCAACTTCTGCTTGCAGAAAATCTAAGAAAAAATCTGCGACTTTTCGTCCAACTCTTCCTTTGATATACGATAAATACCGATTTGACTCAGAATTAGTTTCAAAAGTCGATAAATCGATTCTGGCTGCAATATCCATTTTGTTAATATCGAGATAATCGGTAGCATCAATATTAAGCCCTTCCGTTACCTTCAAACTCTGGTTGGATGGCAACAAAGCAACAAACAAATACTCCGTCGCCAGCGATTGATACTCCGCCAAAACCAAAATGCCTTCATCGGCAAAAGGGTACTTTATTAGCTCCCCTTTGAGTCGTTCAGCGCAATTTTGAGAAAAATCGTAAAAATTTTCGTTTCCTTGACGTAATTGTTGCAACCAGTGCTTAAAATTGCTGTCTGATTGAAAAGTGCCAAAGCCTTTTCCTGCTTTTGCATTAAAAACACGATGAAGTTCTGAAACCAGATCTTGAGTAAAGGTATTGTTTTCAAGCGATTCGGTGCGGTATTTGACCGTCAACTCATCCTGATCGTTTTTTGCAAGCTGATGCAGGATGACATTTGATATATTTAGGCTCATAGTGAATAAATTATTGTTTCGATTTCAGTTGTGATGAAGAGTAGGTTATCATAAGCCGCTTTTACTATCATTATTAGAGTTACTATGCCGATCACATCAAAATACAGCGATGACCAAATAGAAATTATTCTTACCGAAATCGCGGCAGTTTTAGACAAACATAACGCAAGCTCAGAGCTTTCACTTATGCTTGCAGGTAATATTGCAACTAATGTTTTAAATACTAATGTCCCTGCGTCTCAACGTAAGGCCATAGCAGAAAAATTTGCGCAAGCGCTGCTTTCCTCTGTGGAAGAAGGCAAAGCTCATTAAAACAATTCATTAATACAATAAGAACGAAAAATACATGGTAGATAGTGGAAAAACATATGGCGAACGAGTATCCCAATTAGTTAGTTGGGGCCACTGGTTTGCTTTTTTCAACATAATTGCTTCTATGTTGATAGGTACGCGTTATATAAGCCAGTCTCCTTGGCCTGACACTCTATTTGGCCAACTTTATTTAGTTGGCTCTTGGGTAGGTCATTTCAGTTTTTTAATTTTCGCTCTGTACCTACTGATCTTATTTCCACTATCTTTCATTATTCCATCAAGAAAACTATTTCGATTTATTGCCGTCTGTTTTGCTACTGTTGGTTTGACCTTGTTATTGCTTGATACTCAAGCATACCAGCAAGTCCATTTACATCTCAATCCTGCGGTATGGGAACTATTATTAGAAAAAGACCAAAGTAATATTGCGACGGAGCTACAACAACTGTTTATTGTTCTGCCTATTATATTTTTACTGCAACTTGCTCAGTCTGAATGGATTTGGCGTAAACATAGAAAACTCAAACATAAACGAATTGGTCGCTCTATCACGACCTTATTTTTTGTCTGTTTTGTATCAAGTCATCTGGTTTATATTTGGGCGGATATTACTTTTTATAAACCTATTACAGCGCAAAAAGCTAATTTTCCATTGTCGTATCCGATGACAGCACGAACGTTTATGCAAAAACATGGGCTAATCGATACTGAAGAATATAATAAACGCTTAGAAGAAAACGAGAAGTTAACGGAATTAATCCGCTATCCTGTAGAACCATTAACGTATGATAGTAAAGCCAAAAATTATAATGTAGTTATGATCATGGTAGAAAGTTTACGAGGCGACTTTGTTACGCCCGAACTTATGCCACAACTAAGTGAATATGCTAGTAATAATTTAATGTTTGCCGATCACTACAGCTCAAATAATGATGCTGGTAGTATTTTTGGATTATTTTATGGCATACCAACTAACTATCAAAAAAGTATTATTTCTCAACAATTACCACCGGTACTATTGGATGAAATGACCAAACGTAAATACTCGTTTGGTTTATTTAGCCACGACAAAGCAGTTGACGATAACACCAGAGAAGGTAGTGAGCGTTCTAGAGAATTTATCTTTAAATCTACAGGCCAACAGATCCAGTACGCAAGCAATGATCATGCGGACAATGGTGATGAGAACACTGGGAATGCAGACAATGATTATGTAGACAACAGTAGCGACGCAATAACGCTCTTAAATTGGTCTGCTTGGTTGCAAAAACAAGCGAAGACACCTTGGTTTAGTTATGTTGAGTTGTCCACTCTAAGTAACTATGAAGAGTATGACCACAATACCTCTGAAGGTAGTCCAGAACAAAAACTGCAAGCCGCGTATTCTCTAGCAGCGAAAAAAACCGATCATTTATTAGCGAGTGTATTTGAGACGCTTGAACAACAACAGTTATCGGACAATACCATTGTAATTATCACCTCAAATCACGGTATAGAGTTTAACGAGACAAAAACCAACAGTTGGGGAGCCGATAGTAATTACAGTCGCTATCAACTTAATGTGCCTTTAGTCATTCATTGGCCAACTAAGCCCCCTCAAAGATTCACCTACAAAACTAGTCATTTCGACCTATCTGTTACTCTGTTGCAAGATCTATTTGGTGTGTCCTCCAACCCTCAAGATTACAGCAGTGGTCAAAGTCTGCTAAATAAATCATCGCGAAAATGGATATTAGCGGGCAATCGACGCAACATTGCTCTTATTACCGATGACTATACGACAGTGGTCGATCAATATGGTAACTATAAAGTTTATGATAATAATTACCAGCGGGACAAAGATTCTAAGACCAAATTATCTATATTGATGCTTGGTTTGTCAGAATTAAAACGTTTCTATAACGATTTTTAATTAACATTGATATTGATTTGAACAATATTTGCGCTAATTTGATTAAGTTGACGCTGACAAACGCGAGAAGTTAATAAAATTGACACTCGGTTGGATAAAAATACATCAAACAACATTATCAGGGGTTTACAAGCAAAACTAACCTCTATATTATTCGTACCACACGGAGAGATGGCTGAGTGGCCGAAAGCACCTGACTTGAAATCAGGCGACGGGCGACCGTCCTAGAGTTCGAATCTCTATCTCTCCGCCACATTTTAAAAATCCCACTGCATGCAGTGGGATTTTTGCTATCTATTGGTTATTCAAATATTGTTGCTCGAAAGTCACGGGGTCCTCAATATAAGACGCGACACAATTTGCACATATGCAGGACTTCCGTTGTAACTCTAATGGAACTAATTGCTGCAATTGTACAGGTATCATTGTTACGTTACACCAACATGCACTTGGGTCACTCACCATACAATTATTGCCTTTTTTACAAAACGGGCAAATTTGATCATCATTCATAGGCAACTCTCTGTTATCAAAAGCTATATCGTTTGTTAAACACGATATAACTTTTTAAAGGTAGTCTTTGTTGTTAAAAAATCTTTGTAGCGAGACATTATCTTTTGGCTCTAAATCCGTACTACAGCGGATTAAACTAATTAGTTACTTAAGCCAATAGCAACAGATAGACTGAACGTCAGATGATAGCATTTAATCATGTTCGTTTATGCTATCGTTGAATTTAAAAAGTTTGCCTCCATATTTTCTGTTATGAATCCTATTTTCAACGCACAAAATCACGTTGTAGTGTGATTTTTTTACCGCACAGTTTGGAGTTATCTAATGGCAACTATTCTGATTACTGGCGCAAACCGAGGTATTGGTTTAGCACTAACGAAAAATTATTTACAACTTGGTTGGCAGGTTCATACCACTTTTCGCGATGGCAACAATGCGCAAGAGTTACTTGCACTCATGGAGGAAAAGCAATCTCTTCATTGCCATCAACTTGATGTTACTGACTATCAACATCTCAATGTACTAGCAGAGCGTTTTCCTCCTATCGATGTTCTGGTCAATAATGCCGGATATTATGGGCCAAAAGGAACAGAATTTGGCAACACAAATGTAGAGGAATGGCGAAAAGTATTTGAAATTAATTCCATCGCACCACTTAAATTAGTGGAAGCGCTTTACCCACGACTGCAACAAGCAGAGCATAAAAAGATCATTTGTATTTCATCCAAAGTCGGAAGTATGACCGAGAATACATCAGGAGGAGGATACATCTATCGCTCATCTAAAGCCGCATTAAATTCAGTGGTTAAAAGCTTAAGCAATGACCTTTCTTCAGAAGGAATTATTACGGTGGCACTCCACCCTGGTTGGGTTCGTACCGAAATGGGCGGACCTAATGCTAGCATTTCAACTGAACAGTCCACCCAAGGGATGATAAAGGTCATCGATTCATTGCAGGCAGAAAACTCTGGCGAGTTTATTAATTATGACGGAACACGTTTACCTTGGTAATTAACGCTTTTTACGAGTGAACTTACTTTTACGCCTAGTTCTAGCTCGTTCTACCTGTGGTAAATTTTTAAGTGCATCGGGAACTGGATTAGTTTTAACACCTTGCATTAAAACTGATAATTTTTGCTGTAAACCAGACATAAAAGGTTGGTAAGCTTGATTTCGCTCTACCATTCCTTGTAACTGATGTTCCCAATGTGCTGTCATATCAGGGAAAGTCGATTCATTTGGTAGAGCATGAATCAGGCCCTTCCCTGCTTGACTACTTAAAATCGATTTCCCTTGTCGTGTAAGTAATTTGCGTTTAAATAGAGTATCGAGAATACCTGCCCTCGTTGCCTCTGTTCCAAGACCATCGGTTTCTTTGAGTATTTTTTTAAGTTGTTTATCTTCAACAAAACGGCCTATTCCGGTCATAGCCTGTAATAAAGTCGCTTCTGTGAAGTGTTTAGGTGGTTCAGTTTTGCGATCTTTTACTTCACCTTCTCGACAAACAAGCTGACTATTTTTCGCTAAAGGAGGCACCATATCAAAAGCGGTTTCATCACTATTGTCTTTTCCCATTAATGCCTTCCACCCTGGCTCAATCAATTTTCGTCCTTTGGCAATAAAGCAACCTCCCGCAATATCAAAAACTAACTTTGCTTCAGCATAAACCGCTGACGGATAAAACTGCATTAAATATTGTCTTGCGATTTGTTGATAGATTTTCACTTCATTTGCAGATAAAGCATGGCTAGGAACTTTCTTCGGCGTCGGGATTATTGCGTGATGAGCCTCGACCTTTTTATCATTCCAAGCTTTAGAGCGAATAGATAAGTTCGCATCATTAACGGCTTTACTCAGATCTTGAGCGTTAGTTTCTATAGCCGCAATCACTGAGCCTGCTTGCGCATAGTGTTCGTTGGGTAAGTATCGATTATCAGACCGCGGATAAGTAATTAATTTATGCTTTTCATATAATGACTGGCAGATATCCAACACATCTTGTGCACTTAAGCCGTATCGCTTAGACGCATCAATTTGTAACGCTGATAATGAATAAGGCAACGGGGCGGATTGTTTGGTTTGCTTTTGCTCTGATTCAGCGACGATCGCCGGCTGATTTTTGATTCGATTAGCGACATTTTCTACTAACTTACGATTTAATACTCGCCCTTCATCATCTTGCCATGGTTGACAAGCCTCGCTTGGCTTCCAACGAGCACGAATATCAATGGACGATAAACCATCTTGATAAGGAATTAACGCATGTAAGGTGAAATAGTCTTTAGCAACAAAATTTTCGATCTCTTCATCTCGACGTACCACCAAACCAAGTACTGGGGTCTGTACTCGCCCAACAGATAACACGCCTTGATAACCTGCTTTCTGTCCTAATAAAGTGTAAGCACGCGACATATTCATCCCATACAACCAGTCTGCCCTCGATCGAGCTAAAGCAGAAACTGACAAAGGAATAAACTCTTTGTTGGTGCGCATTTGGCTTAACGCTCTTTTTACTGCAGGAAGGTTTAAATCACTGATCAGTAAACGTTGCACTGTCGCTTTTCGCTTAGCCGTGACTTTTAAGTAATCGATAACTTCATCCACCAACAACTGTCCCTCTCTATCAGGATCACCGGCATGGATAATTTGGTCACACTCTTTAAGTAACTTACGAATAACGGTTAACTGCTTACTAGCGGCTTTTCGTGGTCTTAACTGCCACTGCTGTGGGACAATAGGTAAATCGTCTAGGTTCCATTTTTTATATTTTGGGTCGTAAACATCCGGTTCAACTTGTTCAAGTAGATGGCCAATGCACCATGTAACAATATCGCCATTGCCACAACGAATATAACCGAGCTCTTTTTTTTGTGGATTAGGCAGGGCGGTTGCAATTGCTCGTCCCAAACTCGGTTTCTCCGCAATAAAAAGTCGCGCCATATGTTGTTATCCGTTTATATAAAAAATAAGGGCTAGATTATCCAATCTAGCCCTTACATTGCAAGAAATACTGTAAATTTATACAGTTTCTAGTGATCGTTTTTAAATTGCTTCAATACAAAACTATTGATTTTAACCGTAGCGAGCTCTGTGTTTATAGATACTCAACATATTGGCTTAAATCACGTTTAGGAGCACTCATTGGCGTACATCCTGGTGTACCCAAATATAAGAAACCAACGATTTTATCATCACCGCTTAGACCAAACGCTTTATGAACTTCTGGATGAAACATCCACGGCCCTGAGCGCCAAAACCCTTGAAACCCTTGCGCCACAGCGGCTAACTGCATTGCTTGCACTGCACAACCTGCGGATAAGTGCTGCTCAAATGCGGGAACTTTTTGGTGTTCTTTAACATTAGCGATGACAGTAATCACCATTGGTGCACGAAAAGGTGCGTTGGTTAGCTTTTCCACTACCGCCGGATCACTCTTTTCAATCTGAGCCGCATTAACCAGTATATTGGCTAATTTTTTTAATCCATTCCCTTCAGCAATAACAAAACGCCATGGTGTTAATCCACCATGATCAGGAGCTCGTAATCCTGCCTTTATTATATTCTCTAATGCCGCACCTTCAGGTGCGGGTGAAGATAATTTAGCAATAGAACGACGATTTAATAACAACTCCAATGCATCCATGTGGGCCTCTTCAAGCTTATTTATTAGCAATATATAGATAGAAATTAACCATACAACAGGCGCGAATGATTATCAATAACAACAATTATGAGCGTTTTAATACAATAATCAGGTTTACAGTTTCATAGCAACCTCTAGCCCTTGTCGTATCGCTCTAACTGCATCAAGTTCACCCGCTTTATCCGCGCCCCCAATAACATACAGTTTTCCTTGTAATTGTGGCCATTTTTCCTCAAACGGACGGACCGATTCTTGGCCGGCACAAATAATAATTTTATCTGCATCAAGTCGTTGCTCTAGCGGTCCTTGTTGATCAAACTTGGCTTGTTGAGTTGTCTTTGCTTGCTGTTCTATCATGAGTCCATCGTCATCAATATTTAGATAACGAACACCTCCAAGCAAAGCCACCCCCCTTTTTTCTAATGTTCTTCTGTGGATCCAGCCCGTTGTTTTCCCCGGCCCTTTTCCAACTCGGCTATTTCGGCGCTGCATCAACCATACTTTACGCTCACTTATTAATTCTGGATGAGGGTACAATCCTCCTGGGTGGCTCAATTCCGTATCCACACCCCAACTATGCAGCCAATCATTTAGATCATGCCCTTCTGGCTCAGTCAGCATAGTGGCAATATCGATACCAATACCACCCGCGCCAACAACCGCCACTTTATTGCCTACCGGTGTTTTTTCTCGAATTAAGGTTTGGTAGTCCACCACTTTATTTTGATTCTCTATTCCGGGAATGTCAGGCATTCTGGGTTCGACACCAGATGCCATAATTACTACATCATAAGTCGATAAATCTTCAAATTTTGCCGCCGTATCTAATTTAAGGTTCACACCGGTTTCATCAATACGGTTGGCAAAATAACGAATGGTTTCGCGGAATTCTTCCTTACCAGGAATCTGCATCGCTAATCTAAATTGACCTCCAATTCGATCTGATTTTTCAAAGAGATCAACATGATGTCCACGTTCAGCCGCAATAGTGGCCGCGGATAAGCCCGCTGGACCAGCACCAATAACCGCTACTTTCTTCACTTCAGTTGCAGGCAAAATAACCAATTCAGTTTCATAACACGCTCTTGGGTTGACTAAACAACTGGCCCGTTTGGCTTTAAATATGTTATCTAAACAAGCTTGATTGCAACCAATGCATGTATTAATAGATTTCGATTTATCTTTCTGGGTTTTTAACACAAACTGTGGGTCGGCTAAAAACGGACGTGCCATCGATACCATATCAGCATGACCAGCAGACAAAACACGTTCAGCATCTTCTGGTGTGTTTATTCTATTACACGTTACTACGGGTACTTTAAGGTGTGGTTTTAGTTGTTCCGTTACCCAAGTAAAACCCGCTCGAGGCACTTGAGTAGAAATCGTTGGAATACGAGCCTCATGCCAACCTATACCACTATTAATAATAGTAACACCTGCGTTTTCTAATGCTTTAGCCAACAAAATAACATCTTCGAATGTGCTGCCTTCTTCGACTAAATCAAGTAATGACAGACGAAAGATAATAATGAACTCCTCCCCTACTGCCTTACGAATCGCTTTAACAATTTCTAACGGAAACCGCATACGTTTTTTATAAGTGCCTCCCCAATCGTCATAACGCATATTGGTTCGCTTACAAATAAACTGGTTAATCAAGTAGCCTTCCGATCCCATAACCTCAACACCATCATAACCAGCTAATTGCGCGAGTTGGGCACTATTTGCAAAAGCATCAATGGTTTTCTTTATTTGTCGCTGATTCATTTCACTTGGTGCAAATTTTGAAATAGGTGCCTTCATTGCTGAAGCACTTTGCGAAAATGGATGCATTGCATACCGTCCCGCATGCAATATTTGCAATGCGATTTTACCACCATGATCATGCACCGCTTTAGTCACAACTTGGTGCGCTCTGGCATGCTTAGGCTTGCTAAATTCCGCGCTAAATGGGTGTAACCGCCCACGCAGGTTTGGTGAAAACCCACCAGTTACAATCAACCCAACTTGTCCTTTTGCTCTTTCTGCATAAAATGCAGCCAAACGCCCTAACCCTTCTTTATGTTCTTCTAGACCTGTATGCATTGATCCCATCAGGACGCGATTTTTCAGTTGAGTAAAACCTAAATCAAGAGGCTGTAATAAGTTTGGATACATAATTGCTTCACTTGTATTTTGTGGCAGTTCCAACATTTGGTGGTCATTTTTTATTACTCATCTTGAGTATAACGACTGGTTGGACCGCTTTTTATTATGGTGAAATCAGAGTATTCACTCTTAAAACAAAAATCAAACAAGTGTTTACATTTGTGCAACATTGATCAATGTAAGATGTATTTCTTTTTAATATGACGTAGGATTAGCCAACTAATTTACATCTTTGTAAGCTTGTGTTTAATGCACTTGTGAGGAAGACATGAAAAAACTGTTTAAAATTATCGGCACGCTATTTAAATGGAGCTGGAAGTTAATCAACTTTATCCGCCTCGCTATCTTTAATTTGTTTTTCTTTGTAGTTATTGGGCTGCTTTATCTAGGCTATAACCAATCAACCGAGATTACCGCACCACCAATAGTCAATGAAGCTTCTGCGTTAATTGTTAATCTTTCCGGTCCAATAGTTGAGCAAAGAAAGTACATAAACCCGATGGATTCAGTAACAGGATCGGTTTTGGGACAAGATCTGCCTAAAGAAAATGTACTGTTTGATATTGTTGACACTATTCGCTATGCCGCGGAAGACGATCAAATATCCGGATTGATCCTTAGTTTAAAAGATATGCCAGAGGTGAATCTCACCAAACTTCGCTATATTGCAAAAGCGATTGATACCTTCAAAGAGACCGGTAAGCCGGTTTATGCCGTCAGCAGCTTTTACAATCAAAGCCAATATTATCTAGCCAGTTACGCAGACAAAATATACATGGCACCCGATGGCGCGGTAATGCTGCGTGGTTATGGCACTTTTCCTCTGTATTACAAAACATTACTCGAAAACCTAGACGTGAATACGCATGTATTTAGAGTGGGTACCTATAAATCTGCCATTGAGCCTTTCATTAGAGATAATATGTCCGATGAAGCCAAAGCATCAGCATCAGCATGGTTAACTCAACTGTGGCAAGGATACGTTGATGATGTGGCAAGTAATCGACAAATTAACGTTAACGCAATCAATCCTTCTATGGATGAATTTCTTACCAACTTAAAAGCCGTCAATGGTGATTTGGCTAAACTTGCTCAAAAGCTTGGCCTTGTTGATAGTTTGGCTACTCGACAACAAGTGCGTCAAGAAATGGCCGATATTTTTGGCCAAGAAGGGAAAGACAGTTATAAAGCTATCGACTATTACAATTACCGACATACGGTGATCCCAACTTACCAAAGTACCAACAACGACATTGCGGTTATTGTTGCTAGTGGTGCCATTATGGATGGAGTACAACCAAGAGGCACGGTAGGTGGAGACACTATTTCTAGCTTACTTCGACAAGCACGAAACGATAACAGCGTAAAAGCGGTTGTACTTCGCGTGGACAGTCCTGGCGGTAGTGCTTTCGCTTCGGAGGTTATTCGTAATGAAGTAGAAGCGATCCAAGCGGCAGGTAAACCGGTTGTGGTATCAATGTCGAGCTTAGCTGCATCTGGCGGTTATTGGATTTCTATGGGCGCGGATAGAATCATCGCTCAGCCGACTACTTTAACTGGGTCAATTGGTATTTTTAGCGTGATTACTACTTTTGAGAAAGGGCTAAATAACCTTGGTATCTACAGTGATGGTGTAGGTACTACGCCTTTCTCTGGTATTGGAATTACCCGTGGTATCCCTAAACAAGCCAGTGAAGCCTTCCAACTAGGTATTGAAAATGGATATCAACGCTTTATTAGTTTAGTGGCTGAAAGTCGTGGTATGCCAATAGAACAAGTTGATCGAGTTGCGCAAGGTCGAGTTTGGACTGGTTTAGATGCATTAAATGCAGGATTGGTTGACCAGCTAGGTGATTTTGATGACGCCATCACAAGCGCCGCAGAGCTGGCGGAGATCGAAGAATATAACCTATATTGGGTAGAAGAGCCTCTGTCTCCCGCTGAACAATTTTTACAGCAATTATCAGAAGGTCTTAATGCATCGTTTGGACTGAATATTTCTAGCTTCATTCCAAAAGCATTTCAACCAGTTACCAATCAGCTACTCGCCGATAGTACGTTACTCAGTACTTTTAATGATCCTAAAGGTTATTATTCACTCTGTTTAACCTGTCAAGTCGAGTAATAACGCGCACGCGCTTAATTATTTGCCGCTTTAGTTTTTGATGCATTAGTTTTCAATGTATTAGCTAACGCGGCCAATACAAATAGGCATAAAAATCGACTAATTTAACTAGGTGCTTCGTACACCTATTTTTATTTAACTAGCGAAAGCCTATAATCCTCGTCTACTCATATCGACAAATCAGAACAACAAAATGAAAAAACATATCTATATCGCATACACTGGCGGCACAATAGGCATGCAGAAGTCAAATAATGGCTATATTCCTATCGCTGGTTTTATGGAAAAACAGCTGGCTGCTATGCCAGAGTTTCACCGTGAAGAAATGCCAAGTTATACGATTCATGAATACGATCCATTAATTGATTCTTCTGATATGTCACCAAAGGACTGGCAATACATCGCTGACGATATAAAACGCAACTACGACAAGTATGATGGATTCGTTATTCTACATGGTACAGATACGATGGCGTTCACCGCGTCGGCGCTGTCTTTCATGTTTGAAAACCTAGCCAAACCGGTCATCGTAACCGGTTCGCAAATTCCGCTTGCTGAGATGCGATCCGATGGGCAGGCGAACTTGTTAAATGCGCTTCATATCGCCGCAAACTATCCGATCAATGAAGTTACGTTGTTCTTTAATAACCAGCTAATGCGTGGTAACCGAAGTACCAAGTCACACGCTGACGGATTTAATGCGTTCACATCCCCTAACTTTCCTGCCTTACTTGAAGCAGGAATAAATATCCAAGTAAATCGCAGCATTGTGGTCGATAAAAAACCCAGTGGTAATTTTAAAGTGCATGAAATCACACCGCAGCCAATTGGCGTGATCACCATGTATCCCGGAATTTCACATGAAGTCATCAGAAATACCTTACGACAACCAGTAAATGCGATGATCTTACTCACTTTTGGTGTTGGCAACGCACCGCAAAACCCACAATTACTTGCTCACTTGAAAGAAGCATCAGATCGCGGTGTTATTGTGGTTAATTTAACTCAATGCCTTGCAGGCAAAGTGAATATGGGTGGCTACGCTACAGGCTGTGCATTAGCGGAATCAGGAGTGATTAGTGGCTACGATATGACCGCAGAAGCGGCATTGGCAAAGTTACACTATTTATTAAGTCAAAAATTAAGTTATGAACAAATAAAACAACAAATGCAACAAGTACTTCGAGACGAAATGAGCATTTAGTTAAACACAGCAACGGTTAATGGTTTATAGCCAACAATGGTTAGCCGCAAGGTTTATTGGATGTAGTTTGCTGTTAACCGTTTGTAAGCTTGTGGTTAACAGCGTTGTTTTCATAGCAGGAAACTAAATCCGTACATAAAGGTAAATTAATCATTTAGCTTGGTACGGATAATATCCTCTGCATCAGTCGAAAAATCTTTTTTAAACTCAGTTTTCGATTTAAGTTTAATTTCACCACCAGCCGCAACCGACATATGCTGAGGATCGGTGTTGTATTTTGCCTGATAAAGCATCACTGCCTGCATACAGGAATCCCTCTGAGCTTTGGTGAGAGTTTGTCCTTCCGGCCATTTGCCTGTTTCGACAGCATATTGTAATCTTTGATATGCTTCAGGTGTAATAGCATTTAGTAACTCTTCTTTGTTCACAGCATTTATTTCCTTTTCTTGACTTTGAGCTAGACATCAAGTTAGCTAGAGTTTTTTAATAGTCAATCTAGACCCACTAAATAGTTGGATCTGATCACAAGCATTAAATATGAATATAAAAATAATCATTATATTACTATCGTCTAATCTACTTTTGCTAGGGTGTTTTGACAACCGCATGAACACCAACGAACTGTGTGCTAGTAATCCTGCGTTACGTTGTGATCAGCTTAATTTAGACGATGGACAATGCCGAGTCATCAGAACCAACCTCATTTGGCATCGCAAAGATACCCTTGAATCCCCTACCGACAACAATATCATTAAAGAATTTAATCTTGTTAGCGACTATCATCAATGCCTAGAACTTGCGGCTCAGATTGAACCCAGTAAAGCTGGAAATAAAAAAGAGCAACGCTTTAAAGCTTTATTACATTCCATTGACGAGGAAAAACGACTACTAAACGAATTATCAACGCACGACTCACCAGAAGCGCTGTACTTTCTATGGACTCAAGGTCAAGGCAGTGCCATGCGAAAATTTTTAAGTCTAGAGGGAAGTAAAGCCCTTGAAACCGCAGAAATGCAGTATGCATTAGCCACGTACTACATTAGTCGAGATCTAGACAAAACGTTAGTGTTATTGAACCACGCCTTAGAACTCAGCAAAGAAGCTACGCTTAATATCGATATCTTAGAAGGATTAGCCAGTGTTAACCACAAACTGCAACAAAAACAACGTGCTTATGTCTGGGTATTAGTGAGTAAAGAATTTGGGGTAGCAACCACATCAGAGACACGACTAAATGTTCTATACGATTTTTCCGAACAACAAAAAGCACAATTTGAAAAAACCGCAGAACAAATTATTAAGGCAATAAAAAACGATAGCTACAACGATTCTCTGATATCAAAAATAAGCAAGTAACTACAGATGAGAGGCACTCATTACATGCTAATGTATTTAAATAGCTACATTACATAGTTATAAATTATCGCCCAAATACATAGTAATGAAACAGCGCAGATATGAAACAAAAAAACACCAACGCTCTAATTAATCACTCTTTTTATCTGATTTACTGAAAGTTAATGACACTGAATTAACGCAATATCTGTCACCTGTTGTTGGGGGCCCATCTGGAAACACATGCCCTAAATGGCTATCGCAGTTAGCACAACGAATTTCAATTCTTTTCATACCATGACTGGTATCTTCTAAATAACGAACAGCAGAATCATTAATCGCCGAATCAAAACTTGGCCAACCACATCCTGAGTCGTATTTATTATCAGAGTGAAACAATGGAGAATGGCAACAAGTACAGTAATATTCTCCAGATTGATGATTATGTAATAATTTCCCAGAAAATGGGGCTTCAGTCTCCTGCTGACGACAGACACGAAACTCTTCATCAGTCAATGACTTACGCCACTCTTGGTCTGTAATATTGGCTTCTTTACTCATATTTATTAACTTATTTCCTGTCTTAAGCTACATATTATTATTCGATTTCTTAACAATAAGTTGTTAATTTATTGCGTTGTAGCACATAATTGTATACTCAAATACTTGTTCGTTGAACTGTAGCCAGTGTTTAACACTTTGGCAACAGTTCGTAAGTAACAAAAACTGGCAAATTAGACAAAATATCGCCACTTGTGAAACTAAGTAAGAAAAAGCGGTGCTTTTTTTTGACTTTAAACAAGATAAGAACGATTATCTGTTGCAGATAATTACGGTATTCTGTAATTTTACTACCAGTTTATAATTCATCAAAAAAGTTGTGGAGCAACTAATAATGACTATCAAAGTAGGTATTAATGGTTTTGGCCGTATCGGTCGTTTTGTATTTCGTGCATCTGTAGAACGTTCTGACATCGAAGTTGTTGGTATCAATGACTTAATCGACGTAGATTACATGGCTTACATGTTGAAATACGATTCAACTCACGGTCGTTTCAACGGTACAGTTGAAGTTAAAGATGGCAACCTTATTGTAAATGGTAAAACAGTACGTGTAACTGCTGAGCGTAACCCAGAAGATCTAAAATGGGATGCAATCGATGTTGACGTTGTTGCTGAAGCAACAGGTCTTTTCCTAACTGACGAAACTGCACGTAAGCACATCACAGCAGGCGCTAAGAAAGTTGTTCTTACTGGCCCTTCTAAAGATGCGACTCCAATGTTTGTTATGGGCGTAAATGACAGCACTTACGCTGGTCAAGATATCGTTTCTAATGCTTCTTGTACTACTAACTGTCTAGCACCTGTAGCTAAAGTTCTTAACGACAAATTCGGTATCGAATCTGGTCTAATGACAACTGTTCACGCTACTACAGCAACTCAAAAAACTGTAGATGGTCCTTCAGCTAAAGACTGGCGTGGTGGCCGTGGTGCTTCTCAAAACATCATCCCATCATCAACTGGTGCAGCTAAAGCAGTAGGCGTTGTTCTTCCTGAACTAAACGGTCTTCTAACTGGCATGGCTTTCCGCGTTCCAACTGCAAACGTTTCTGTTGTTGACCTTACTGTTAACCTTAAAACAGCTGCATCTTACGAAGCTATCTGTGCTGCAATGAAAGAAGCATCTGAAGGCGAGCTTAAAGGTGTTCTAGGTTACACTGAAGACGCAGTTGTTTCTCAAGACTTCATCGGCGAAACTCAAACTTCAGTATTTGATGCTGCAGCGGGTGTTGCCCTAACTGATAAATTCGTTAAAGTTGTATCTTGGTACGATAACGAAATCGGTTATTCAAACAAAGTTCTTGACCTAATTGCTCACATCTCTAAGTAAGCATTAGTTTAAGGCTTTCTTTGAAAGCGTAAACGTAAAAAGGCGGCCAATGTGTCGCCTTTTTTGTTTTTGATTTTGATTTTGATTTTTAGGAGTTTTCGTTATGGAAAAATATCTTCCTGTTGTCGGTCCTTTGTCGGATCACATTACCGTTGTAGAAAAAAATGGCATCAAAATTCTTAGAGTTTCCCACCCAAAAGCGACAGCAGATATCTCTCTGCACGGTGGCCATGTGGTTTCATTTACCCCATCCGGTCACAAAGATGTCCTATGGTTAAGTGAAGAAACAGGTTTTGATACTAAATCGGCTATTCGCGGCGGAATACCAGTATGTTGGCCTTGGTTTGGTCGTATTGCAGCACCAGCACATGGCTTTGCCAGAATTAGTCAATGGAGCTTAGCAGAGCATAGAGAAACTGAAAGTGGCGTCATTATCTGTCTCACTCTTGAAGAAAACCAACAAACATTGGCTATTTGGCCATATACTTTCCAAGCTCGCCTGTATATTGAAATAACCGAACAACTAAAAGTGACCTTAGAAGTAAGTAACACCGATAATAAAGCGTGGCAGTTTTCTGGTGCATTACATTCTTATTTCAACATTGCTGATATAGGTGAGTCTATTACGACAGGAATGGGACCAGTTTATTCTGACAGCTTACAAAACGGTAAAGTATGCCAGGGCGGAGCCGAGCTTCAACTAACCGATACTGTTGACCGCGTTTATACGCAGCCTGAAAGTACCATTCACATTAGCGATCCTCAAAATGATCGAACAATTATGATCAAAAATAATGGTGACAATGCTGCGGTTATTTGGAACCCTTGGATAGATGGGGCAAAAGCCATGGGTGATATGGCAGAAGATGGGTACAAAACTATGCTATGCGTAGAATCCACCTACCATGCAACTAGTCTAGAGACAGGTAAAACACTTCAGCCGAATGAAACGTACCAGATCTCAACTGAAATCAGTGTGTTGTAAATATAAACACTAAGCAAGTGCAAAGAGCGAATCTGTATGTCAGCAGAACTCTTTGCACATTTATACGCATATTTTCATCGTATCAAATACAGTCGATAGATCCGTTATGCACTCGAAATAGATCCTACATAACGTTACAATTAGGCATTATTTTTATCATTTAAGTGACTCATGCTTTATCAATGCCCTCTCTGCTTAGAACCTCTCAATCAACAGTCGCACTCATTTCGTTGTGTTAACAACCACCAATTTGATATAGCCAAAGAAGGTTATGTCAATTTAATTCCAGCCAATAAAAAGCGCTCCAAAAATCCTGGTGACAATGCTGAAATGATGCAGGCCAGAAGACGCTTCTTAGATGGAGAGCATTACGCTCCCTTAAAAGATAGAGTAACCACACTGTGTCATGACCAACTCAAAACTGAGCCACCATGGCATGCACTCGATATTGGTTGTGGAGAGGGGTATTATACCAATCAGCTGGCAACACAGTTCAAATTGGCTAATGTTCAATCTGTAATATATGGACTAGATATTTCAAAAGTCGCTGTACGTTATGCGGCAAAAAAATACCGCCATTGCCACTTTTCAGTTGCATCTAGTCAGCACCTACCGTTCTTAAACCACTCTCTCGATCTCATTTTGCGTATTTACGCACCATGTAGCCCTGATGAAATCAATCGGTGCATAAAAAATAATGGCTTACTGGTAACGGTTACACCCGCTAAACGACATCTGTACCAACTAAGAGAACTCATTTACGATCAAGTTCGACTGCATGATGAAGAAATTGAAACTGTAGAAAATTTCTCACTAGAATATGAAGAAAGACTTAGTTACCCAATGAAGCTAGATAGCGACTCCGCGTTAGACTTATTACAAATGACACCATTCGCTTGGAAAGCGACCGAAATAACTCGTAACAAACTGATTAATAATAATTTATTTACTTGCGAAGCTGATTTTATGATTAGAATTTATCGTAAAAATAGCTAACAAAATTCATGTTATTGCCCACTGAACCTTATTACTTAAGAGTTGGTCTGTTTATTGCTTAATTTGTTATCAACAATAAAGCGGCAAATAGTTCTAAACTATTTGCCGTCAATGTCGATACATAAATACTAAACCAATATATTGAGGCCAATTATGACGCCAGTAGGGAACGCCAACGCTTCAACTGTACCAGTCAGTCAAACAAAAACAATGGCTGCTGAACTACAGTCAATAGATACCAAGCAACCGCTCACTCAGGTTAAAGCTGAGCAAAACAAAGTAACGTTATCCAATGAAGGTAAGGCACTACTTTCAGCACTTCAGCAAATAGATAAAGAATCAAAACAAACTGAGGAATCTAAGCCGAGCAGTGTGGAATCCTTTGCGCACGGAGCATTGGGCCTCAACCATCCGGGCGAAAGTGAAGAAAAAGAAGATAGCAGTTATTCTGCCGGGCAATTTGTAAAAGGTGCCTTATCTGTTGGTGCTGTTCTTCTAGCCGTTTTATAATACTGTCATAAATTCTATAGCTTTAAACTACACACCATTAAACGTTATTGATTAGGGAATATAAACCGAAGCAAACAGATGGCGGTAAACCACTAGTCGCCCATAACGACTACCAAATAGTGGGTGGCAATTGTTGTCGAACGACCTATCGACAGTTTAATTGTGCCTCACGCAATGACTGACTGCTTATTTACCTAAAAACACATCCAAGAAATTCAATACAAGCAAGAGCTTCGCTTGAGTCAGACTAAACCTTTCGGTTAAGATGTTGTATTCGAACCTTAAGATACCATCCAAAGTAAAAATTATATGAGAAAAGTAACAATCATTGATGTGGCTACTAAAGCCGGTATATCTAAAAGTACCGTATCTCAGTATCTTAATGGTCGATTTAGTCACATGTCAAAAGAGACCAAAGCGAGAATTAAAACCGCAATTGAGGAGCTCAATTACATTCCCAATCCTATCGCTCGCAGCTTAAAAACCGACAAAACTAAAAGTATTGGGGTAATTGTTCGAGACATTACTGGTTTTAATACCAGCAAGGTTATAAGAGGTATCGATGATTATTGTAAAAAATATGGTTACAACGTATTGATATACAACACGGACTTCAATCCAGAAATAGAGGCGCAATCTCTAGCCACGTTAAAACAACTGTGTGTCGATGGTATTATCATTACTTCTACCGGTAAAAACATGCATCTTATCGAGCAGTACGTACAAAATAAGTTTCCATTAGTACAATTTCAGCTTGAATATGATCAATTTGAAACCAACATCGTTCTCTCTGACTATAAAGACGCCGCGTTTAAAGCTACCGAGTATTTAATACAACTCGGCCATCACAGAATCTGCTTTTTAACGCAAAAATTCGACCAATATCATTCAAGAAATGAAAGGTATCAAGGTTATGTATCGGCGTTAAAGCAGTACGGAATTCCAGTTGATGAAAAACTGATTCACTTTTGGAGTAGAGAACAAGGCTTTGCTCACTCCCCTAGTGCGATTATGCAGTCTCAAGCAGCGCCTACCGCATTTTTTACTCAACATCTCGCCATAACAACGGATCTACTGAAAGACTTAGACAAAAATAATATATCCATACCTAACGAAGTGAGTGTGGTCGGCTTTGATGAGATCCCTATGGTCGAACATTTTAAAGTACCAATCACCGTTATAAAGCAATCACCTTATAAAATTGGCGAAGAATCCGCTCGGTTGCTGATTAATTCATTAGAAAAGAAGGTAATGGAGACCAGCAAAATTATCGTTCCCTGCACTTTAATTAAAAGGCAATCTTGCCAAACATTAAAGCACTAACCTATAAAAATCACGGCTCATTACGACTGATTTCTATGGCGTCTCGATTTGGATGATTTAGGATGTGGTCTTCCCAATTTACCACATCGATTTCATATACAACCTTACCTCGAACGCTTTCACCTGCAGCGTGCATGGCGGATTTAGAGCCAGTGATCAAAGGATGCCACTCTGGTAACGGTTTGTTTTCTGAAAGAAGTCGGTACGAACATGTTTCTGGAAGCCAATGGAATTCGGAGATTTTATCTCGGCTCAGTTTCAAGCATTCTTCACCGGATTCAAAACGATTAGGGTAATCTTTACAACCGCACGTTTTGCTATTCAACCAACTACACGCCACATTGGTATAATAAACAGCCTCTGTATCTTCATCCATTAGTTTATGCAGGCAACACTTACCACAACCATCACAAAGAGATTCCCACTCAGTTTCTGTCATTTCTGCTAAGGTTTTTTCTTTCCAAAATGGCATGGTCATTGACGCCTACTTAATCTAAATATGGGGGGAGATTTATACCTATCTAACCACTAAAGTGCAAGCGCCAGGTGGGTAAAGTATAAAAATAGTTACTGAACGATTGTAGGACTTTTGTTAGTATCCTGTCCTGTTTATTGATTCGAGAATAATTAATCTATGCAATGTCGATTAGGTTGTGGGGCATGTTGTATCGCACCGAGTATTTCATCATCAATTCCTGGCATGGAATCGGGAAAACCCGCTAATGTGCGTTGTATTCAACTGGATGATGATAATTTGTGCAAGTTATTTGGTTCGGATCAACGACCAAAAGTATGCCATGATTTTAAAGCATGCTCGTCAATTTGTGGGGACACTCGACAACAAGCTTTGTCAAATATCGAAGAACTCGAACGTCTTACCTAACTGTAATTAGCTATCTTATATTGTAACTACTATGCAATGAATTAATTAACTGTAGTCCAAATAAACAAAAAGGCTACATTCTGTAACCTTACTTGCTATTTCCTAAATCACAATTTTTGTCGACCAAGCAATGAATGAGATAACGTTGTACCATCGACCAATTCCAGCTCTCCACCAACAGGCACGCCATGTGCAATACGGCTTACGTTAACCTCATGAACATGACAGATATCTGCAATGTAATGTGCCGTCGCTTCGCCTTCTACTGTAGGGTTAGTTGCTAAAATCACTTCCTTAATATTGTCTTGCTGCAAGCGATAATCTAGCGTATCCAAGCCAATATCACTAGGACCTATCCCATCTAAGGGCGATAAATGACCCATGAGTACAAAGTAACGGCCTGAGTATTGACCAGTCGCTTCCACCGCAGCTATATCAGCAGGGCTTTCGACCACACAAAGCTGACCATTTTCTTGTCGTTTAGGGTTAGTACAAATATGACACGTTTCATGTTCGGTAAACGTGCGACATTCGTTACAATGACCAATTTCTGTCATCGCTTTAGATAGCGCATCTGCAAGCTGCAAACCGCCTTTTCTATCTCGCTGTAATAAATGAAAGGCCATACGCTGTGCTGATTTGGGACCAACCCCAGGTAAGCATCGTAAGGCCTCCATTAATTGTTCCAGCATGTGACTGGTACGCATAATTCGCTACTTCAGTTTAAAATGGCATTTTCATACCCGGCGGCAATTGCATCCCACCGGTCACTGAACCCATTTTTTCTTTTTGCGTTTCTTCAACTCGACGAGCAGCATCATTGAATGCAGCAGCGATCAAATCTTCTAACATCTCTTTGTCATCTTCCATTAAGCTTTCATCAATATCTACACGACGAACGCTATGAGAACCAGTAATAGTCACTTTAACAAGGCCAGCACCAGATTCACCGGTAATTTCCATGTTAGCAATTTCTTCTTGAAGCTTTTGCATGCGATCTTGCATTTGCTGGGCTTGCTTCATTAAATTGCCCATTCCGCCTTTACCACCAAACATTTTCAATCTCTCTGGTTAAGTTAATTAATAGTAATTTATTACACTAAATATGGGGTCGAAAAAATTATCTTCAACCCTTTAAATAGGCCTGACACTGTCTAAATCAATTTCTGCTGAAAAGCGCGTTTGTATGAACTGAACATTCTTATCTTGCTGCAATATTTGATGCGCAACTGTTAATTTTTCTTGGTAAATCGCTTCTCGAATCTCAAGTGGCGTTTGCCCTTTATCACTTTGTTCTACGGTCAAGCTACACTCTTCTCCGAGTAGTGAATTTAAGGCTTGCAATAACTCACTTTGAGCACGATCTTTATTAAGATGAGCATGACTTGGTCTGACATGTAACACAATCGTAGAACCGCGCTTTTCATAAAAAGAGTTGAGTGCCAATTGTTCAACCAATTTCGACACATCCAGTTGTTGAATTAAAGCGGACCATTCGTCTCTAGCAACCGACTCTCGCACTAATTGCTCCATCATTTCCGGCGTCTTTGTGTGCTCAAGTGCTCGCTTTATTTGTGTGGGAGTCAGCTCACTTTTTTCTTCAGTAGCACTATGTGGCGCGGTCGACTTCCATTGATAAGGTTCGTTATTACTCTCAACAAAACCTTGCTCAACAGCGCTGTGATTATCGGCACCTTGAGTGGTGACCATTTCAGCATTATTGTTTTTTTCTACTTTTTTTGATGGCACAGGCGACGTCGCGCTCTTTGCATGCTGTTGAGTTACCCGCTCAATTGCACTTGTGTTTGACGTCGCTTTAGGCTTTTTTCCATTATTCTCCGTCGCAGATTTAGTACTAGAAGTACTTGCTCTTTTAGAACGCAATTGATGTCTCAACCCAACAAGCGGGGATTTACTCGTCTGTGGCGATGAATGATTAGGCGCACTTTCTTGCTGTACTGAACTAGCTTGCCGCTTATCATAACCTTGCGGTCTTACTTGCCCAGCAACATTCGGTTCAACAACTTGTTGCATTTCTGCTGGTACATAATCATTCGCATCATACTCATCTGGTGCAGAAGGATAATCGTGCTCCAACGGCATTGGAGGTTGCTCATTAAGTTGAGCTTTGTGCCTATTGTTCGTTTGTGCTGAACTGATGAGAGAGGATGAGCTTGAAGATCTCGCGGTTACGGGCGAACTTGCAACAGGACTTACCCTTTCGGTTAACGGCATGTTTGTGCTAGCTTGTTGATTAGGTTTCGTTACATGGCTCTGTTTAGCTAATAAATCGGCAGACTCTGGCTGACTAGTGGGTAATTGAATAGCAGTTGCAACATTTTCTTTTGTAGGATGAAAAGCCATCATCCGCAACACTGTCATTTCTAATCCCATACGAGCCGTTGGTGCATATGGGAGATCTTGTCGACCTTTTAAAGCAATTTGATAATACAACTGCACATCTTGAGGCGTTAAATTTTTGCCAATATATTTGATTTTTTCAGCATCAGGTTTTGACTGATCTAATGTGCTAGGTAAGGCTTGATACATCGCGATACGATGCAGTTGACTGGCCAATTCTTGTAATAAACCATCCCACTCTATACCATTTTCCGCCAAACGTTGAACCAAAGCCATTGCGTTTTCTACTTGCTTACTGGCCATCGCTTCTAACAGTTGAATGGCTTGATCGGTATCCATTGTGCCTAACATGACTGAAACAGTTTCGGTTGAAACCGTTCCATTACCTAACGCTATAGCTTGGTCGGCTAAACTTAACGCATCTCGCATACTACCATCAGCCGCATGAGAAATCAGACCTAACGCACGATGCTCGGTTGCTACCTGCTCTTTTTTTAAAATAGTATTCAACTGCTCATGAATAGTATCGGCATTAATAGGCTTTAGATGAAACTGCAGACAACGCGAAAGTATCGTAACAGGGAGTTTTTGTGGATCAGTGGTCGCGAGTAAGAATTTTACATATTCTGGCGGTTCTTCTAGTGTTTTTAAAAGCGCATTGAAACTATGCCGTGACAGCATATGAACTTCATCGATTAAATAAACTTTAAATCGGCCTCGAGCAGGTTTGTATTGGACGTTATCCAATAATTCTCGTGTATCTTCAACTTTAGTGCGTGAAGCAGCGTCTATTTCTAATAAATCGACAAACCGACCTTCATCTATTTCTTTACATGTGCCGCACTGCCCACAAGGTTTTGCAGTAATCCCTATTTCGCAGTTAAGCCCTTTAGCAAACAAACGTCCAATTGACGTTTTTCCTACACCACGAGTACCGCTAAATAAGTAGGCGTGATGAAGTTTGTTCTGAGCTAATGCATTTTCTAATGCCGTTAAAACATGAGACTGCCCTACCACTTGATCAAACTGTGAAGGGCGCCATTTACGTGCTAAAGCTAAGTAACTCATTCAATATTTCCAACGTAAATTGACGTGGTATAGGTCAAAACTAAAAGGCTGCTTACTGGGAGAATATCAATGAACAGCTTAATGTCCTTCGAATTCGCAAATACTGTATACATCAATACCGAGTTCTTCAAGACGTTTATCACCGCCAATTTCTGGTAGATTTATAACAAATGCAGCATGATCAACAGTGCCTCCAAGCTTACGAATTAACTTGGTTGTCGCTTCAATCGTACCACCTGTTGCTAATAAATCATCAACAACTAAGACCTTGTCGCCTGCGACAATCGCATCAGTATGAATTTCTAATATATCGGTACCATATTCTAGCTCGTAAGACTGCGCAATAGTCGCTCTAGGCAGTTTGCCCGGCTTTCTTACTGGTACAAATCCCACACCAAGCTCTAATGCTAAGGGCGCACCAAAAAGAAAACCACGCGCTTCCGTGCCCACTATTTTGTTGAAGCCCATATCTTTATATTTTTCTACGAGCAATTGAATTGTTGCTTGATAAGCATCGGCATCTTCCATAAGGCTAGTTACATCACGGAACAAAATACCCGGCTTTGGATAGTCAACAATGGTTTTGATACTTGCTTTAATTAATGAAATCGTTTCAGTAGTCATAATAATTCAAATTTTGTTGTGGTTGACTTATGTCGTATCACTGCAATCTATAATTAACTCATACAGACAATTAATAGTGTGTAAAACGCAATACTGGTCACCGACAATACAGAAAAACAAATGCCCACTCCGAAGAATGGGCACACTTCCTCATTATGTTAGTGATTTTCTTGCCTATGAGCAACAAAGGAAAAGCAAGCAAACGTTCAAACGCATAATAGTGTGCAATAAATCGACTTATTCACTTGTTAAATCGACGTATTCTTCACGTTCGGTCATTTTGCTTACTTTCTTTTAATGTCTAAATTGAAATAGCTCACACCAATATTCGCAATGTTAAGTTTGGCACATGACGTCATATTCAAACTGGTTGGCAAAATGTCATCTAAGCTCTCACTGCCCAAAAAATGGTTAGCATCAATATGTATTGTATCGTGACCTTGTGTCCAAATGGCTTCTAAACCAGCAGGAACGATACTGACCGACCTATCTGATGTATCAACAATCCCAAACAATGCCGCTACGCTTGCATTACCATCTAAACATTCGAGTCCGTGATGCAAATGATTAACAAAACCGACAAGACTCGGTTTATTTAACGTCTTTCTTATTAACCCATCATTAAACAGTGCTCGAATAAGTAGTGAGCACGCAACGCCCGTGCTGGAATCTTTCGCCGTGGTTGAATCCACTAAATAAAAAGCAAATTGACCGTTCATTAACCAAGTATAATCAAAGATTAGCGGCATTTTATCAGAAGCTTGCAGTAAGTTATAACTACAAACCCAGCCACCTTGGTTGGTATCTCGGCAAGGTAACAGAGCCGTTAAAAGTTGTCTTGCTGCTTCTGGGTTATCTTTCAAATAATCCAAATGCCAATACAGTTCTTTATCCTCGGGCACATTTCCATGCTCACCGATTCGAAACCACTGGCTAGAAAAATCTCTGCGCCTACTAGTTTGAGTGCATGGTTGGTCGAGAATGCTTGATATTGCCGACAAGAGGTGAGTAGGAACCGAAATGGGTTTCGTTAAAAAGTCTTTAATTCCAAACCTAAGCACTCGTGCAACATCCGACATTTCATTCGATGCAGATACAACTATCATGGGGACATTCGGATATTGCGAACACACTTCCTCGGCAAATTCTATACCATTAAGAATTGGCATAGAAATATCACTGATTATTAAATCAGGGATGCTTTTTCGCAACTTTTGCAACCCATCCAAACCATGCTCAGCTTCAATAACTGAATACCCTTGTTTTTCTAATAGTACGGATGTAAAGCGACGAAATATTGGATCATCATCAACTAACATTATTGTCCGACTATTTAAGCCTCTCTGCTGCTTTTTAAGAGTACAATCAGCATGACTATTCATCGTATGAACCTCGCTCAATTAATTAGGGTATCGTTTTATTATTGTTTATTGCCCCCCAATAAAAGGTAGTTGCTATTCCTGGTTTATACAACATCTGCCATTTTGTAGGACTAATTATTAAAAAACCTCCCACATATTGACGTAAAGCAAATATGTAATACAAATATCAGTATAGATTAAACTGGTATGAACATAGGGGCATGTCCGACTAATGAAATTTGATGATCTTAATCTATTCCGACTTGTTGTCGAAAACGGCAGCTACACTGCTACGTACAGAAAAACGTTAATTCCTGTCGCGACAATTACTCGCCGTATTCAGGCTCTGGAAGACGCTCTTAACCTTAGGTTGTTAAATCGGCACGCTAGAAAACTATCTCTAACAGAAGCTGGTGAACGTTTTTATAACGAATGCTCACCTCTTCTTAAGCAATTGACCGCAACAACCGAAGATATCACCGATGACTGTCGAGGCGCCGCTGGGAAATTACGCATATCTGCGCCTTCCAATCTCACTAAGCGAGTTATTTTGCCCATGTTGAGCGACTTCATGGCTAAATTTCCTGAAATCAATATCGATCTAGCGATGAGTAATACCTCTGAGCAAATTGATCCTACCGAGTGGGATGTTATCTTTCGTGTTGGTCCACAACGCGACTCTAGTTTAATTGCTCGGAAAATAGATTCAGTAAAAGATATTCTCGTTGCCAGCCCAAACTATTTACAAAAAAATCAGGCTCCATTGAACCACCCTAACGATTTAGCGAAACATTCATTATTGAAAGGGCAACCTTTAGTTAAATGGCAATTATCAAATAAAAATGGCGAAACAGCTATCAACACCGACAAAGCTCGCTTTCAAGCCAATGCACTCAATGTGGTTAGGCGAGCGGCAGATAGAGGTTTAGGAATCACTTTGATGCCAGATATCATGCTACAAGAATATTTTGAAAGAGGTACATTAGTTCGCGTTCTTAGTGAGTGGAGTGCCAACCCACGGGATATTTATATGCTATACAATCACAAAGATCATCAACCAGAAAAAGTCCGCTTACTTATTGATTTTGTGAGTCATTATCACGATAAACATGACAATTTTTGATCTGGTATCTTGTAAAATAATCGCCCACATTAGCATTATGTGGGCGATTATTTTTTTACATTAAGCAAGGTATATGGACTAACTTACTAACAACTCCAGTAAGTTAAACGCCTTCATTGTAGAGCTCTAAGCTTGCTAAATCTTGCTGGATATCTTTTTGTAGCTTGTTGTCATCGTTTCTTAGCGTGTCTAAAAAATCCAAATAACGTTGGTCAATATCGCCAGTCACATACTCACCATTAAAAACCGATGTTTCGAACTGTTTAATATCAACATTACCCATGCCGACTGCAGCAACTAGATCTTCTAGAGTTTGGAAGATCAGGGCATCAGCACCAATTAGTTTAGCTATTTCATCTGCATCACGCCCATGAGCAATCAACTCATTGGCACTTGGCATATCAATGCCATACACATTAGGGAAACGAATTTCAGGAGCTGCAGAAACCATATAAACATTCTTAGCACCTGCTTCTCTTGCCATTTCTATAATCTGCTCTGATGTGGTTCCTCGTACAATTGAGTCATCCACTAATAATACATTCTTACCTTTAAACTCAGAACGAATCGCGTTAAGTTTACGACGAACAGACTTTCTACGCTGAGTTTGACCTGGCATAATGAAAGTACGGCCAACATATCGATTCTTAACAAAGCCTTGACGATACGGTTTATCCATTATTTGAGCGATTTGCAGGGCGATATCACATGATGTTTCTGGAATCGGTATTACGACGTCAAATTCAAGATCAGACCACTCTCTTTGAATTTTTTCACCAAGTTTTTTACCCATTTCAACACGTGCGCTATAAACAGAAATTTTGTCAATAAACGAATCTGGACGTGCAAAGTATACATACTCAAAGATACACGGATGAACTTGAGGATTGTCGGCACATTGTTGAGTGAACAATTGCCCTTCAAAGGTAATATAAATGCCTTCGCCTGGTGCAACATCCCTTACAAAATCGAATCCAATTGCGTCAAGCGCAACGGATTCGGAGGCAACCATGTATTCTGTTTTGCCATCGAGTTCTTTCTTACCTAAACATAATGGACGGATACCATGTGGGTCGCGAAAAGCAATCATACCATGACCAATAATCATAGCGGCGACAGCATAAGCGCCTTTAATGGTTCTGTGTACATTGGTCACTGCACGAAATACATCTTCAGAAGTAACATTACCTCTAACTGTGTCGATTTCATGTGCAAGCACATTTAATAGCACCTCAGAATCTGAGGTCGTATTGATATGACGGCGGTCTTTTTCAAACAACTTCTCGCGAACTTCCGCTGCATTAGTTAAATTGCCGTTATGCGCTAACGTAATACCAAATGGAGAGTTTACATAAAACGGTTGAGCTTCTGACGCACTAGAACTCCCTGCCGTTGGGTATCGAACATGACCGATACCAACATTACCCTGAAGGCGTTGCATATGCTTAGCTTCAAACACATCTCTAACTAAACCGTTTGCTTTACGCAAACGAAAACGATTGCTTTCTATGGTAACAATACCAGCTGCATCTTGGCCACGATGCTGTAAGACAGTCAATGCATCATAAATTGACTGATTTACAGGAGTTGTACCCACGATCCCAACAATACCACACATGTGCTAACCCTCAATTTTCTCTATAAATGGCACTAAATCGTGCCAGTTAAAAAACTCGATGTTTCTTTTAAATGGCTGAAAAATGGCTCAATAATACGGCTAAACTCAGGTATTAAAGTCGACGATTTCCACCACGCTGAATTTGGAAGTGCACTAAATGCATCCATAAAAAACAAAACTGCTGCAACAATCAAGACACCTCTTAGTGAACCAAACACCACACCAAGAATTCTATCGGTTCCAGACAACCCTGTTTTTTGTACTAACTGAGCAATAACGAAGTTGACGATCGCTCCAACCACTAACGTTGCAACAAAAAGTGCAGCAATCGCCGCACCTTGCCGAAACAGGTCATCTTCTATCTTGGTAAAATAAACAGCAAGCTTCTCGTAATACTGACTTGCGATAAAAAACGCACCGAACCAAATTACTAACGACAGTGCTTCTTTCACAAAGCCTCTAATTAAGCTAATGACGGCTGAAAGCCCAATCACACCTATAATAAAATAATCAATCCAATTCATTTATATTACATCTTTTTGTTTGGCGCGCATTTTAACAGAAAAATACGAGACGCAAACGTTTTCTTATGGGTTTAGAGGGTTAAATTTCATCAATTGACCTTTAGAGCCAGTAACTTTTTGAAGTTCATTGATTTGTTTTTCTAACTTACTCTTCGATATATCAGGGCCAATAATGACACGAGTGAACTCTTTTTCTTGCTTAATATGCGCTTGATAGCCCCGTTTTTGCAAATCTTCTACCAGTGTTTTGGCATTATCAGCATTTTTAAGTGCCATTAATTGAATAATCCAAGCACTCTCTTCGTAGTTGTTACTATTTTCAATATTGTTAACGACCACCGCAATCTCTTGATCATCTGCTGCGCTGGTTTCTTGTTCTACGCTCACCGGACTATCAGGCAAAGCAGTTTGCACCGCTACGGGTTGTAATACCTCGAACGATTCAACTTCTGTTTCAATATTTGGTTTTATAGGAATAGGAGCTAACTCTTCTTTATAATGCTGTTTTTTACCATCTAAAACATCAGGTAAAACAATAACACCGATAGCCACCAGTAGAATCGTTCCGACCAAACGGCTTTGAAATTTACTTGCCATTGGTGCTCCTTTGTAACTGTAAATAGATTAATACTTCCGCAACGGTTCGAAATGAGCCGACAACTAATATGACGTCATCTTTATCGGCTTTCATTAACGCGTCTTTATAACCCAATGTAGGAGACGAATATTGGTTACTAACCGTTGGTATATGACCAACAAGTTCATTAGCGTTCGCTGCACGTGGTCCATCTAAAGAACATGGATACCACTGCTTCACAATCGGAATAAAAACTTCTATTGTCTTTTTTATATCTTTATCGTGAAGCATACCTAAAACACAATGAATTTTCTTATTTGTATATTTTAGCTCCAGTTGATTCACTAAATACTGGGCAGAATGTGGATTATGTGCAACATCTAAAATAATGAGTGGATGCGTTTGGGAGACTTTAACCGTTTGCATTCGCCCTGAAAGTTTTGCCTTTTGTAGACCGTTAACAATATTTACATCGCTAATGTCTAAATTGGCAACACTCAACGCCATAATGGCTGTAGCGGCATTCGGTAATGGCAGATTCGGCTTAGGCAAATCAGTTAGATCAAAAGCACCGTTAAACCAATCCCAACTCTGTGCATGTTCTTTGAAATGAAATTGTATGCCAACTTGGTGCAGTTGTGCGCCTATCTCATCAGCATAAGCCGCTACTGTGCTTGGGGCATCGGGTTGGCCGCAAATTGCAGGCTTTCCTGAACGGAATATGCCGGCTTTTTCTTGGGCAATAACATTAATATCATCGCCTAGCCAATCCACATGATCGATAGCAAGACTGGTAATAACACTGACATCATGGTCGACCACATTCGTTGCATCTAAACGGCCACCTAAACCTACTTCCAGTACAACCACATCAACCTTGTGTTGCTTAAACAATTGCAATGCTGCTAATGTACCAAACTCAAAAAAACTTAAGCTGGTATTGGCTCTCTGCTGCTCTACAAAGGCGAATGCTTGGCTATGCTCACTATCACTAAGTATTTTACCGTTGATTCTAACTCGCTCATTGTAACGAATTAAGTGGGGAGAGTTATAAACACCAACAGAATAACCCGCATCTAACAGTATTGCTTCTAAAATAGCGCACGTCGACCCTTTGCCATTCGTTCCAGCAACAGTGATGATTTTTTGGGCAGGTTTAATGAGATCGGCTTTATCAGCCACGATCTGAACGCGCTCTAATCCAAGGTCGATTGCGCTAGTATGAATATTTTCTAAATAATCAAGCCACATCGGTAAAGACGACGTGGCTTGCGGTATATTACTTTGACTCATTAACTTCAATCACGATAAAACATCTAGGTTGATGAGTACTTTACTCTTTTTCTTCAGGTACTGGTACTTTATATTCAGATTCTTGCGTTTCTGATGGTTGTTCTGGTGCTTCATCAACCGAAACCACTAGTGGTGAGCCATGATTAGTCATTTTTGCAATAAGACTAGCAACACGTTGTCGCATCTCTCTACGATCAACGATCATGTCTAGCGCACCATGCTCCAACAGGAATTCGCTACGCTGAAATCCTTCAGGTAAATCTTCTCGAACAGTTTGTTCGATTACTCGACGACCAGCAAAACCAATTAAGGCTCTTGGTTCGCCAATATTAACGTCACCTAACATTGCTAAACTGGCTGAAACACCGCCCATAGTAGGATCGGTCATTACAGAAATAAATGGCAATCCCTTACAAGATAGTTTTTCTAATGCAGCGCTGGTTTTGGCCATTTGCATTAGAGACATTAACGCCTCTTGCATTCTAGCGCCACCACTAGCAGAGAAACAAACAAGACCACAATTTGCTTCTATTGCAGCTTCGACTGCTTTGACGAAACGAGCACCAACAACAGAGCCCATTGAACCGCCCATGAAGGTAAATTCAAATGCACACGCAACAACCGGAACACCGAATACTTCACCTTGCATTACGACTAATGCATCTTTCTCACCACTGTTTTTTTGTGCAGCAGAAAGACGATCTTTATATCGCTTAGAATCTTTAAACTTTAACTTATCTTGTGGTTCTAAATCGTTCGCTAACTCTACGCGATTGCTTTCGTCTAAGAAGGTCTCTAAACGACGACGAGCCTTCATACGCATATGATGGTCGCATTTAGGACATACTTCCAAATTGCGTTCTAATTCCGCATGATAAAGGACTTGTTCGCAAGAGGTACACTTAGTCCATACACCTTCAGGGATAGATGCTTTGCGAGAAGTTACGATATTACTTTTTGTTAATATTTTTTCAAGCCAACTCATGGAAGACCTTTTATTTTATTTCCCTCGCCAAATGGCGAAGCAGTTAGAATTCAATACAATTGCGCACAGATTAAAACATAGATTTATAGTTCTGTAGACAAAAAACTGGTTGTACCTATTTCTCTATAGTCTATTAACCTTTTTCTTTATACTCTATAACCCTATTTCTGTAGCCAACAATCGTATTTTCCAATCGTTCAACAATTATAATCCAATCGTCATAATTTACAGGTTAGCAAAAATACACCGCTATATACAAAAATTAGAACTCAGCATAAATAAATCGTTCCAATTTTTTAACCGTTATCTACATACACTTATTTTAAAGTAAGTGTGTTTTTTATATAAATCCATCAGGTAAAAAAAGTGGTCCAATCGGCACTCTTGGTAAACCATACTCTTTAGGATAATCCACATCGACTAAATATAGGCCATCGGCTTTGGCTGTTGCCCCTGCGAGTGCACGGTTTTTTTCTTTTAATAGCCACTCAATCCATTCTGGTGGCTGTTCACCACGGCCAACCACAATTAAGCTACCAGTAATATTTCTTACCATATGGTGAACAAAAGCGTTCGCTTTCACATCAATAATCACATAGTCACCCAGCCTAGACACATTGACATGCATAATGTTACGCCAAGGGCTTCTGGATTGACAATGGGCGGCCCTAAAAGAACTAAAGTCATTTTCACCTAGTAAATATTGGCCAGCTTGATGCATTTTCTCTGCATCCAGCTCTCCGTGATAATGACTAACACCAGAGGAAAAAATACCAGGGCGCAAAGCATGATTATAAATGATATATCGATAACGGCGAGCAGTGGCACTAAAGCGAGCATGGAAGTCATCAGAGACTTCCTTTGCCCAGCGAACAGAAATGTCTTTGGGCATATTGGCATTGGCGCCCATAGTCCACGCTGCCATTTTTCTGGCGGCATTGGTATCAAAATGTACTACTTGCCCAGTCCCATGTACGCCTGCATCAGTTCGCCCAGCGCACTGTACCTCGATAGGATGAGCAGCAACAATTGATAATGACTTCTCTAGTTCCTGCTGGACACTGTTAACATGTTTTTGTCTTTGCCAACCAGAATAATTCGTGCCGTTGTATTCAACACATAAAGCAATACGCATGCTTATTAATTACCTTATTTTAATTTGTCCAAAAGCCCTTTGGCTTGCAGTTTTATCTCTTCATCGCCATAAATAAGCGCTTCTTCAAGCAACCTTGTTGCTCCTTCGCTGTCATTCATTTCAATATAGATTTTCGCTAAATCAAGTTTGCCAGCAGCTTCCGCATTAGTGTCGACATCAAACTGCTGCACATTACCGATCACATCTGGAAATTCGTTCAACCCAACATCGAGTTTAAGTTCTTCTGCATCTGGATCAATTTCATTATCATCAGCGCTATCAGCCTGTATCATCAATTCATCAACACTCATGTATTGATTTTTAGTCTCGACGGTATCAGCGATTGCTTCTGATTGATCACTCCAATCCTCTTCATCTGCTACAGGTTCTTCTGGTTGAGTTTGCCAAATGTCTCGCTCATCTTCTGGTACTTCCGCCGCTATTTCAGCTTGTTGCTCCGGTGACAACTCAAAGCCGTTCCAATCTTCACCTACATCTAGCATCGCGTCTAAATCTAGACCTGCACTATCTATAGTCTTGTCGTCTAAAGGTTGTTCAGCTATTTTTACTCCAGAATCGTTCTCATTTAACAGTTCAGCAAGGTTGGCCGATTCATCTAAATTAGATTCTTCTATGCTATCTGCTAACGCGCTGTTTTCATCGTATTCGCCTAGTTCATCATCATCTAACTCAATTGGCTCTAGCGTATCAAAATCCGGTTCTAGCTCCAGTTCTGACTGAACGGTTCCTTCGCTCGTTGCTTCCTCTAGACTATCTGCCAGCGCGCTACTTTCATCATATTCACCCAGCTCATCATCATCTAATTCAATTGGCTCTAGATCATCAAATAACGATTCGGCAACAGGGTCTAATGCGGATTCAGTAGCAATGTCAGTATCTGATTGCAAGTCTGACTCCAACTCCCAATCCGCGTCTTGAGGTGTACCAAACTCATTGGTAGCGGGGGTAACGTCTTCTGGCAATACAGGTTCTGAAGCATCAGTTGAACTATTGTCTTGTTGGTTGACAGGTTCAATGTCGCTAATATCGCTCGCCTCTACGTCAGAAAGATAGCGATCAACATCTTCTATTTCTTGTATTTTTTCTGCGTGTTCAGAACCATCAATATGAGGAGAGAAGTCAAAATTATCATCTTGGATTGATACTTCATCTGCTAACTGCTCATTCTCGTTATTTTCAGTTTCGCTATTACTTTTTTCTTCATCGAGACTATCTACTTCATCGGCGCTGTCTGCTTGATCGACATTTTCTATTTCGTCAGGACTGTCTATTTCTGCTGAACTATTTAATTCATCAAAATCAACGGATTCATCGAAACTATTGGATTGATCAATACTCTCCGTTTGGTCGGTATTATCCAGTTCGTCGGCACTATCTGTTTCAATGGCACTGTCAGGTTCAGTGGTACTATCAGGTTCAGTGGTACTGTCAGGCTCAGAAGCAGTAGGAGCTTCGGTTGCGCTGTCTACCTCATCACTGCCTACACTACTATTCACTTCCAAGCTACTATCATCGACATCAGAAAGAGTATCAATTTCTGGGCTGAGCTCTACATCAGAGTCTTGCTCCAGACTTACTCCGTCGGAGTTAGAATCATCACTAGCATCTTGCCCCTCACCTTGTAGCAATTCATCGAGCAATGCTGTGCTATTTTCATCTATTTCAATCTCATCAGATTGCTCATCGTCAGATAAAAATTCATCTAATAGCGCGGTATTGTCTTCTCCTATAGAATCAGTCGTGTCTGAATCGGGTGATGACTCTAAGAGTTCATCTAATAATTCTGTACTATTTTCAGCTAACGTTGGTACATCATCTGTATCGGCTTGCTCTGATTGCTGCGACTGTAAAAAGTCATCCAATAGCTCTGTACTATCTTCTGCAAGCTTTGGTTCATCATTGTCATCATCCGAATGTTCAATGATTAAATCGTCTAACAATTCAGTACTATTCTGTGCAATTAAATCATCAACCGACTCAGTATCGATCTCTTCACTATCGGCTACACTTGCAGATTGAAATTCCGCTAAAAGATCGTCAATATCCTCTGTAGTAGACTGCTCACTTGAGCTATCATCGCCATCATCAGATAAATCAAAATCGTCCAAACTTGGGTCATTTTCTATCGCTGCAACACTTTCTTCTTTAACGCTGTTGAACAGGTCATCCAGTACTGACTGATCTAACTCACCACTGTCTAATTCTTCCGACTCATTAACCTCGCCAGCTAATAACTCATCAAGATCATCTTGAGACATCCCACTTTCATCAGACAAGTCAAATTCACTATCAAATTCATCATCAGACTCTTCTGTCTCATCGTCTAGAGCACGTTCCATTTCAGCAAGACTGAGTGCTTTTTCATCGCCATCTACACTAATACCATTGGCACTTTGTTCTATGCTCTCGATTTCTGGTTCGTCAAGTTCAGCCGAGAAATCACCATCTTCGCTAATATCTGCGAATGGGTCAGTTTCTCCATCATCGAGATTAAAATCTAGATCACTGTCATCTAGGTTGGAAAATATATCGTCTTCCGACGACACTTCCGATTCACCTTCAACATCAAAGATATTATCATCAGATAACTCACCAAATAGGTCGTCATCTATTGCAACATCTTCGTCAATATCTTCATCTAAATTGATCTCTGGCACATCTTCATCATCGTCCACTAAAGAGATGACTTCTGGACTTTGTAGTTCAGCTGTTTCTTGCGCTTCAGCAGGAGCACCTTTGCGTGTTAGAATTAACACGATGATTAATACAAATAATAAACCGGGAATTAATCCAAGCAATACCACAAACCAAGTATTGGCTAATAACATATCTAATTGGCTTGGCTCTATCTGCGCAGCTTGCAGCGCTTTTAACCGTTCTTCTTCGAGCAGTTTTTCTACTTCATTACGAATACGTTCTTCATCACCCAATTCATCTTTAAGGCTTCCTACTTCTGATTGAACATTAGAGAGCATAAGTCTCAAGCTATGATTCTTTTCTTCTAACGCCGCCAGCTCGCTTTCCGATGCTGTTAAATCTTGTTTTAATTTATCAACATTAGTATCAGGAGCAGTAATAGCCGTTGGCTTATTATCTTCATCTTGACTAAGACTGGCTTGTTGATTATCTGTACCATTGTTTTCCGCCGTTGATTGAGAAACGTCGATCGGTTTTTGTACAGCTTCTGTAGGTTTGGCAGCTGGTATTGTTTGATTTGGTGTTTCAGCTACTTTTGCAAGTGCATTTTGATGAGCTTGCATGATCCTGACCGCTTCATCAGTGCTTTCTGCTCGAATTTGCTCAACAGATGGCACTTTTAATTCACTCCCGGGAATCAGTTCATGGATATTTTGCTGATCAAATGCTTGCGGATTTAGTTTGTAAATCGCCAATACTGTTTGTTGCACTGACAATTGATTTGACGGTCTAAGTCGTGACGCGATAGACCACAGCGTTTCATTTTCGGCAGTAGGCCCATAAAGGTCAGAATTACTCACTGGCGAAAAAACTTGGGTCCGGTTTGAACTAGACACAGGTTGCGAAGAGGAAGGTGTAGGTGGTTGCACCTCACCATTAGGTCCAACAATACGAATAGATTCTGCAACAACAAAATGAGAAGAAACAGTCAGAAGTAACGCTAAAGGCGTAACAAGGCGCTTTAGAATTGGATGCATATAAGGCTCGTCTTTTGTGCGTTAAAATTTATTTTTAGTATAGAAAGAGCGTTAACAGACCACTACTCTATACCTTTAAAAGAAAGTACTTCTAAATATATCGGATATAAGCAAGAAAACTATAGGACTCAAGCTAAAAAAAACGCAAATATCATTATAATTGCCACTTTTGTCTTGGAATCCACAGAAAGAACTGGTTTTCTCGACACTTTCGTTCACGACAACGAATATTTCCAACAATTAATGTTCATCACAATAAGTACTTGTAAACATAGTACTCACAAATACTAATGTTTGTAAAAACTCATGCTCTAAAAATCAATACTCGTAAAAAACGATGCTCTCGACAGATAATATGACTATTGAAACAGAGCCTTAATGGTCAGTTAGGCTCTGTTTCAATGACTGAAGTTTTTCAGCCATTAATCGAGATTAAAAATAATCTCGAATAAGTAACTCAGCTATTTGTACCGCATTTGTTGCGGCACCTTTGCGAACATTATCCGCGACTACCCAAAGGTTTATACCACTGTGGTGACTAATATCATTTCGAATACGGCCAACCATCACTTGATCTTTTCCGCCTGCATCACCAACTTGGGTCGGAAAATCTTGTCCTTTAAAGACATTAATACCATCAACATTTTCTAGCAGTTGCACAACCTGTTCTGCATCAATAGGAACTCTAGTTTCTATATGTATTGCTTCAGCGTGCCCATAAAATACGGGTACCCGTACACAAGTAGGATTAACCATAATTGAAGCATCATTAAAGATTTTTTGCGTTTCCCACACCATCTTCATCTCTTCTTTAGTGTAGCCATTTTCCATAAATGAATCGATTTGCGGAATACAGTTAAACGCTATTTGATGATTAAAAGCTTCTGGTTCAGCAGGCGTACCATTGAGTAGTTTTGCTGTTTGCCCTGCCAACTCATCAATGCCGGCCTTTCCTGCTCCAGATACCGATTGATAAGTAGAGACATTAATACGTTCAATTCCTACCTCATCATGAATAGGCTTAAGTGCTACTAACATTTGAATGGTTGAGCAATTTGGGTTGGCAATAATATTGCGATTACGAAAATCAGCGATAGCTTCCGGATTAACCTCAGGAACAACAAGTGGGATATCGTAGTCGTATCTAAACTGAGAAGTATTATCTATCACTACAACCCCTTCATCTGCGGCAATAGGTGCCCACTTTTCTGAAAGTTCTGAGCCAGCAGAGAAAAGCGCAATATGTACTTGGCTCCAATCGAAAGTCTCTACGTTTTCTACTAGAATAGATTTGCCATTAACTCGGTAGCTTTTTCCTTCGCTACGCTCACTGGCTAATAGGTAAATCTCGCCCACTGGAAATTTTCTTTCTTGTAACACTTCAAGAATAGTTTCACCAACCGCACCAGTAGCACCTAATATTGCAACGTTAAATTCTTGGCTCATTTTTGTACCTCTATTTGAAAACCTAATTTGCCTAGCGGCTCTAAATTACATGTTTGATCACCAACTAGGCGAATCGCACTATACTCTCTTCTATCCCAATAATTTTTACGCATTTCATCAAACGCGTTGTCTTTTTCGATCTCGCGGCGAAATATCGCATCATCAAAACGCACGTCATAAACCAATTGAGTCAATTTATGGAGCACTGTTTCGTCCCATTGACGTTGCAATGAGAGTTGTGGAATAGGCGCAATGGGCAATAATTCCGCTGCTTGCACCCTGTTCTCACGTTGTAAAAATTCATTGTAAAAGTTATAGATCATGGTGGTTCCGCGAGCTTTGCCTTCTAAACCATAGCCAGCGATATGCGGGGTGGCGAAATCAAGTAAAGGTAACAGCTCTAGATCTACCATTGGCTCATATTCAAAAACATCTAAACTGGCGCTAAATCCGTCTTGCTGTTGCAAACGAGTTTTAAGCGCCTGATTGTCAACTATTGGACCACGAGCGGCATTGATCAGTATTTGATCAGGTCTAAAATTTGCCAAACGTTGCGCATTAATTAAATGATGTGTTGGGTAGTCGCCACTGGTAGTAATCGGCGTATGTAAAGTAATAACATCCGCTTGAGATAACAACGAGTCAAGCTCTGTAAACTCTCTGCTATCACCTTCTGCCTGCTTAATTGGGTCATTAAGTAGGACCTTAATTCCGATACCTTGTAATGCCGCGGCTAAATAACTACCAACTTGACCTGCACCAATAATCCCTACGGTTTTATCAAATAGTGAAAATCCTTTTTGCTCTGCCAATACCATTAGGACGCTGACAACATATTCTGCCACACCAACTTTGTTGCAGCCGGGTGCAGCGGTAAAGAAAATGCCTTTTTGTTTTAATAACGACTGGTCAACATGATCCATACCAGCGGTAGCGGTTCCGACAAATTTCAGTTTATTTGCCTGAGAAAGCAGTTGAGCATTAACCTTAGTTACCGAGCGAATCATTAGTGCATCAATATCAACCAAATCTTCGGCTTGAATAGATCGGCCAGATTTGAGTGTCACTTCACCAATTTGGCTAAAAAGAGCCTCTGCATACGGCATTGCTTCATCAATAAGAATTTTCATGGGTAAGGATATTACTATTTATGGTTGTTAAGAGAGTGGATTGTGGCGTAAACCTATTTCTCAAGCAAGAATAAAGCGCATAAAAATGCCCAGTCGCCTAGATAAATAGACAACTGGGCAAATTCCAGAACAAAAGGAACATGTTCCGCTCTCAAAGGAGCATGCTTGCGTCTGTCTGACCAGTAAAACTGATCGATTCTGGAAACTTTTCTGCGTTACGTTTTAAATCAGACCTTAAAACGTATTACGCTTGATACTTTTTAATGATCAAAGTGGCGTTAGTTCCACCAAAACCAAAACTATTAGACATTACCGTTGTAATCGCTTGGTCTCGTTTTTCAGTAACGATATCTAAACCTTCAGCCGCACTATCAAGTTGTTCAATATTAATACTTGGTGCAATAAAGTCATTTTCTAGCATCAGTGTGGAATAAATTGCTTCGTGAACACCTGCCGCCCCTAGCGCATGACCCGTCATCGCTTTTGTAGCTGATATAGCTGGGCTATTTCCACCAAAGACTTCTTGAATCGCTTCAAGTTCTTTACCATCACCAATTGGTGTTGACGTTCCGTGAGTATTTACATAATCAACACTGTCTACATTTTGCATTGCGTCTCTCATACAACGCGCTGCACCTTCACCAGAAGGGGCGGTCATGTCATATCCGTCAGAAGTCGCCCCATAACCTACTATTTCTCCGTAGATTTTTGCACCACGAGCAAGCGCGTGTTCTAACTCTTCAACCACAACGATACCGCCACCGCCAGAAATAACAAATCCGTCACGGTTTGCATCATAAGTACGTGAAGCAAGTTCTGGAGTTTCATTGTATTTAGTCGACAATGCACCCATTGCGTCAAACATCATCGTTTGGCTCCAATCAAGCTCCTCACCACCACCAGCAAAAACAACATCTTGTTTGCCTAACTGAATAAGTTCAACTGCATGACCGATACAGTGTGCAGAGGTTGCACAAGCTGAGCTCATGGAATAGTTCACACCGAGGATTTTAAAGGGTGTGGCTAAACACGCTGATACAGTAGAAGACATGGTACGAGTGACCATATAAGGCCCAACTCGACGTACCCCTTTTTCTCTAAGCGTATCGACAGCAACCGTTTGGTTTAATGCAGAAGCACCACCAGAACCAACGACTATCCCAGTGCGAATATTGGATACTTGATCGTCAGCTAATTTCGCATCATCAATGGCTTGTTCCATAGAAAGGTAAGCGTAAGCGGCTGCATCACCCATAAAGCGCATTTTTTTACGGTCGATATGGTCTGCAGGTTTAATTTTGAGATCACCCCATACTTGAGAACGTAACCCCATTTCTTTGAACTGTTCAGATTCGTTGATACCTGATTTGCCTGCTTTAAGAGATTCTAAAACCTCTTCAACGTTATTACCGATACTTGATACGATACCCATACCAGTGATGACAGCGCGTTTCATTTTGTATTCCTATAATATTTAAAATCTTTAATATAACGGTACGATAATACCCAAGTTGACCAACAAAAGTGGTCAGCTTTCCCATAAAAACGTACAATTCAGCTTTATTTTAGACCAACATTAAGCCAAACAGTTTAAAACCATGACATCTATCACAAATGCTCACCTCGAGTGGAATGAGGTCGGAACACCTGTTTCGGGACAATTCGACGATGTATATTTTTCCAACGCAAGTGGATTAGAAGAATCACGTTATGTATTCATCCAACAAAATCATCTCCCAGAAAGATGGCAAACATATGACCAACGCCGTTTTGTTATTGCTGAAACTGGATTTGGCACAGGTTTAAACTTTCTAGCAGTATGGCAGCAGTTTGAAAATTTTCGAGCTGAATTTCCAAATGCACCAGTAAAAGAACTCCATTTCATCAGTTTTGAAAAATTTCCATTAAATATAGATGATTTAGTCAAAGCACATCAAGCCTGGCCAGAACTGGCAAGCTACGCTAAACAGTTACAAGATTGCTATCCTATTTCTGTCCCTGAATGCCATCGACTCATTTTTGCAGACGGTGCGGTCACGCTCGACCTTTGGTTTGGTGATATAAAAGATTGTATGCCTTTAGTCGCGACCAATTCACAAGGGATCGTGGATACATGGTTCTTAGATGGTTTTGCACCAAGCAAAAATCCTGAAATGTGGAATCAGACTCTATTTGACAACATGGTAAAACTTGCCAAAAAAGACTGTTCTTGCGCCACCTTTACTGCCGCGGGCTTTGTCCGTAGAGGCCTTATTGAAGCGGGCTTTAACATGGAAAAAGTAAAAGGCTTTGGTCAGAAAAGAGAAATGCTGGCTGGTAAATTAAATTTCAAACAGCCTTTTACCAATATTAAACCTTGGTTTGCGAGGCCGACGAACGATAACGTTGATGATGTAGCTATTATTGGCGGTGGTATTGCCAGTGCAGCTCTGGCTGCAACGTTATGCCGCCGAGGCGTCCATGTCACCTTGTATTGCCAAGACGAGCACGTTGCTCAAAATGCTTCAGGAAATAAACAAGGAGCGCTTTACCCTCTATTAAATCGTGATCACAGTGGTGCATCCAGAATTTTCGCACCTTCGTTGCTGTTTGCTCGACAATTTTTTGACCACTCAGCTCAGCACATCGATTTCGATCATGATTGGTGTGGCGTAACTCATGTTGCTTGGAGTGATAAAGCTCGTAAACAGCTCGAGAATATATTGCTAGGCAATTATGTAAAAGAGCTAGTTACTGCTGTTGATAGTAAAGAAGTGAATCAACTTGTCGGACTACCAACTGACTTAGACGGAATTCATTTCCCTCTAGGCGGATGGTTAAACCCACAACAATTCACTCAAAATTTAGTTGATTTTTTAGTGAAAAATCAAAAATTAACCTTAGTGACAAATACAGAAATAGGACAATTAGAGCGACAAAATGGCTGCTGGGCATTATCTGGTACAAATAACCAAACTCAACATGATGTGCAGTTCCAACATAAAGTGGTCGTTGTTGCTAATGGTCACAAAGCGAACCAGCTGTCTCAAACCGCCAATATTCCGCAATCCCCCGTTAAAGGGCAAGTAAGTCATGTACCAACGACAGATTCGTTAAAAAAACTGAACACGGTACTTTGCTACAATGGCTATATGACGCCACATAACCCCAATACACGACAACATTGTATTGGCGCTAGCCATGATCGGAAAAATATCGATTTTGCTTTCGATGCGCAAGCACAGCAAGAAAACGCCGACAAATTAGTCCGAACCTTACCAGACAAAAGCTGGGTCAAAGAAGTCGATATAACAACGCATCAAGCCAAACAAGGCATACGCAGTACTAGTCGAGATCACCTACCATTCGTTGGTAATGTCTGTGATTTCGAAGCCGTTAAACACGACTATGCTACGTTGCGTGACAACAAGGACGTTGGCACAGTAGCTGATTATCCTGATTTGTATTGTTTTTTAGCATTAGGGGGCAGAGGACTGTGTTCCGCACCGTTAATGGCAGAGGTATTGGCATCTCAAATTTGCAACGACCCATTACCATTACCTATAGATAGTTTAGAGCATATCCATCCGGCAAAAATATGGGTGCGTAAACTTCTGAAAGGCAGACCAGTCAGTAAAGAATAATAGCCAATGTTTAACTAAGAGAAAAATATCCCTAAAAAACAAAACCTCATCGTATAAAATTTATATGATGAGGTTTTTCTATGGCACAATTTACTATGTGCGATCGCCAGAATAATTGCGGCTGCGCCATGAGCCAGTAATAAAGCGTTAACTTCTAGGCACCAAATCTAACGATTAATGCCGAGTAGTCTACTTATTAATACCGAGTATTGGCATGTTCGTACAGCTCTTCATATTCAGTCGCTGTAAGATGCCAAGAAAAATCGGTACGCATTCCATTAATAACCATTTTTTCAAAAGCAGGCTTATCGTTGCTGTAAATCGATGCAGCCCAACGCATTGTATCCCTAAGCGCCGCTGGATATAAATCATAAAACTTAAACCCTGTCGCGCTATCTAATTCACTGGCCGAATAATTGTGTACTGTATCTTCTAAACCACCTGTTGACCGCACAATAGGAACCGTTCCATATTTCATGCTGTACATCTGATTCAAACCACAAGGTTCATATCTTGATGGCATCACAAACAAATCAGCACCCGCTTCAACCATATGAGCTAACTTATTACTGTATCCAATAAATGCAGCAAATTTATGTGGGTATTTTTCCGCGTAATCAGCCAACGCCTCTTCTTGCCAACGTTCACCAGATCCAACAATAACAAACTGAACATCATCATGCTCTAGCATGTCATGTATGCATTCAATAAACACATCTAAGCCTTTCTGTTCAGCTAAGCGAGACACGACACCATATAATGGCACATCAGGTCTTATTTCTAGGCCAAATTCTCTCTGTAACTCTTGTTTACACATCGCTTTGCCGGATAAATCTTGATAGGAATAAGTTTGCGGCAAATACTGATCGGTTTCAGGGTTCCATTCTTGAGTATCAATGCCGTTAATAATGCCACGTAATTTACCTTTAACCGCTTTGTGCTGAAGTGCATGGTCCAAATTGAAACTGTATTCTGGCGTTAAAATTTCTTCTGCATAAGTAGGGCTAACGGTTGTGACCATATCCGCGGTCAATATCCCTGCTTTTAAGAAGTTGAGTTGATCATGAAACTCCAAACACTGAAAGTTAAAATAACTCCAATCTAACCCAGTTAATGGTAAGTTAAATTTATTGAATATACCTTGATAGCCGATATTGTGAATGGTCATAATAGATTTGCTTTCAGCAAAATTGTGGTAACCATTATATAAGTCACTTTTTATATACACATTACACAAAGCAACATGCCAATCATTGGCGTGCAATACGTCAACTTTGATATCAAGTGCTAGTATCGCCTGCATAATAGCTCTAGAGAGAAAGATGAAACGTTGTGCATTATCGGCATATTCACTCCCCGCCCAATCATACAATTTAGGACGGTCATAAAACTTATCATGCTCGATAAAATAAAAAGTTAGATTGTCATTAATTTTATGCTGTCTGATGGATGCCCATTCTTCGTGTCCTTCACCAAAAGGAACACCAAGTAATTCGTAAACTCGCTCAGTATCTTTGCATTGATCGCCCATAACTTGAGGATAATACGGCATGATAACGGATACATTGTGTCCATTTTCTGCCATCGCATACGGCAGCGAATAGGACACATCGGCTAAACCACCTGTTTTCGCATAAGGTGCTGCTTCACTTGTCGCCCAAACTATATTCATACTTTTATAACCTCAAAAAGCTTATGACTTCAAAACTTATGACCTTTAAAATAAGGTTATGCGTTATGAAAAGTCGTTCAATTACAACTAAAAATTTATCAACTCAACATCATTAGTACACTCACCAAACACTTCGGTTTTAGCATAAAGCCATTATCGACTCCATGGCCACTCCGTCAAAACTGCAAAGAGTTACCAATACTTATCAAAAACTTGAATTCCGTTAGGTTTTTATCAAATATACTTACCCAAAGTTCAGGTTGCTTAGGTTAAGCGTTTTTTAATCGCAGCCATAATTCAGCAACAATGGTTCTATCCGCAGGAGACAACTCTGACCGTGCCTCTTCTAAGCTTTGCTCAACCTTGTTCTTAAATAATTCTATATCTGTTATCTCTTCAGCTTCACATTCGGCAGCTGATAAAGAGATATGACCACGCAAATACCCACCAGAAAAAAGCTCGTCATCAGACGCAGTTTCAACCGATGCATCAATCATATCGAGCCATTTTTCTTCATATTCTAATATCATTATATTTCTCTATTTCACTTTGAACTGATTTAGTTCTAATTCAGGAATATTATAAAACTCTCGTAACCTGTTAGATAGTAATTTCACTCGATAAGGCAGACCATCTGCTAAAATAGTCGCAACTTCTTGCTGTACTTTTTGCATAAAAGCGAATCTATCCGGTTCAAAGTCACCTTGTAAATTGTCACAACTGACATTAAAAGGAAAGCCAGCACTCATCGATAGTATCCATTCATAAGCTTGTGGTCTAATTTCTACTTGTTCAAATTTAGCTTGAACTTCGGCTGTTCTACCATCCGGATGATACCAATAACCAAAGTCTTCTAATAAACGACGTTCTGGCCCAGCAACGCACCAATGTGAAATTTCATGTAATGCTGATGCGTAATAACCATGTGCAAAAATAATACGATGATAAGGTACGGTTTCATCTTTGGGTAAATATACCGGTTCATCGGTACCTAACTCTAAACGAGTACAAAACTCGTCAAAAAACGTTTGATTAAATAGAGTGATTAAATCTCGATAGTCATGCGGCATAATTTGGATACTATAAATGAAGGCGTATAAACTTAGAAAATGGCAACTCTAAATAAAAATATTGAGGCCGTTAGGCTAACTAGGTGACATAAACTGGCGACAAAAAACACGTTTAGATCAAACTAAGAACAAGAATCACCCTAGAGATGATGACTCTTGTTCATTCGATTAAATTTCTGGAGTTTCGGTTGTTACGCCGTAATTTTGTCCACGATGACGTAACAGGTGATCCATCACAACAATGGCAAGCATCGCTTCTGCAATAGGAACCGCTCTGATGCCAACACACGGATCATGGCGTCCTTTAGTAATCAATTGAGTTGATTCACCTGCTTTAGTGATCGTTTCACCGGGTACTGTAATGCTCGATGTTGGTTTTAGAGCAATGTTAGCCACTAAATCTTGCCCAGTAGAGATCCCGCCTAATATGCCACCAGCATGATTAGAGGTAAAACCATTCGGCGTTAATGAATCTCGATGCTCACTACCCTTTTGGCTGGCAACTTCAAATCCATCCCCAATCTCGACACCTTTAACTGCATTGATACTCATTAATGCATGAGCAATATCTGCATCTAAACGATCAAAAATTGGTTCACCAAGTCCAACTGGCATATTGGTTGCAACCACTTGCAACTTAGCACCAATAGAGTCACCTTGTTTTTTCAGGTCGCGAATGAGTTGATCTAGTTCATCAACTTTATCAACATCTGGACAGAAAAACGGATTGTTTTCGATTTCATTCCAATCGACTTTATCAATCGAAACCTCTCCCATTTGCGAAAGATACGCGCGAATCTCAATACCGAACTGTTGTTGCAAGTATTTCTTAGCAATGGCACCTGCCGCCACTCTCATGGCAGTTTCACGAGCAGAAGAACGACCTCCGCCACGATAATCACGAACGCCATACTTTTGATGATAAGTATAATCTGCATGCCCAGGTCGAAACTTATCTTTTATTTCAGAGTAGTCTTTAGAACGTTGGTCGGTATTCTTAATCAGTAAACCAATAGAGGTGCCTGTGGTTTTACCTTCAAATACACCAGACAGAACTTGAACTTCATCTGGTTCACGACGAGCCGTGGTATATTTAGAGGTACCCGGCCTACGCCTATCCAAATCCTTTTGTAAATCAGCTTCCGTGATATCTAACCCTGGTGGGCATCCATCAACAATACAGCCAAGCGCTAAGCCGTGGCTCTCTCCAAACGTCGTTACTCGAAAGTGCTGACCTATACTATTTCCTGCCATTGCATCCTCAACGTTTCTCAACTTAAAAAGTTAAGATTTTTCATCTGTAGTTCATACGTTCATGTTCGCTTGATAAGCAAACGTTGTAAACCCTTTAAATAGAAAAAGCGCTCGCCACGAGCAACGTTCTATCGTTTCAGTCAATATTAATCTTGATAAAGTGAAAATTCATCGGAACATTCTATTAATTGTTCACGGGTTAGGGTAAAGACACCATGACCACCGTTGGCAAACTCTATCCATGTGAATGGTATATTCGGGTACTGATCAATCATATGCACCATCGAGTTACCCACTTCACACACTAACACTCCACCTTCATTAAGATATTTAGGCGCATTAGCTAAAATTCGACGAACCAGTTTCAAGCCATCACTACCAGCAGCTAGGCCCAATGTCGGTTCGTGAGAAAATTCTTCTGGCAAACTGTTCATATCTTCTTCATCGACATAAGGAGGATTGGTTACTATTAAGTCATATTTATCCAGATTAGGCAGATCGCGGAATAAATCTGAACGGATAGGAAACACTTGCTGTTCCATGCCATGATCCTGAATATTCTGTTCTGCTACCGCTAAAGCATCGACAGAAATATCGATTGCATCGACTTCCGCATCGGCAAACGCGTGCGCACAAGCTATAGCAATACAACCACTACCAGTACACAGATCTAAAATTCTTTCCGGTGGCGCGGATAACCAAGGCTGAAATTCACTTTCAATGAGTTCTCCAATTGGAGAGCGAGGTACTAAAACACGCTCATCTACAAAAAATTCCAAGCCACAGAACCACGCTTTATTAGTTAAATAAGCGGTCGGTGTTCTTTCATTAATACGCTTAATCACACGGTTCACAATACGGCTTCGCTCGGTGGTTGTTAACCTTGAATTCAATATATGCGATGGCACATCTATTGGCAGATAAAGAGTCGGTAACACAAGTTGAATGGCTTCATCCCATGAATTATCTGTCCCATGACCGTAAAAAAGACCGGCCGCATTAAAGCGACTAACCGTCCAGCGCAGCATATCCTGAAGGGTATACAACTCCGATACCACCTCTTCTACAAAAATCTTATCCAAAATTACCTCCAAAAAGCGCTACAATACTGCAACTAATCATCAGCCTTAATATTATGAGTAACAAAGACCAATTTAGTGACGATGACTTTTCCCTATTCCAAGAAGCGGTAAAGGGTATAAAAAAGTTGCGACAGGATACCATAATCCAGAAACCAAACAGAGAAACTAAACAAAAAGAAGTTCAACGTTTTTTACGTGAAACAAAAGACAACGAATTTTTCTTTTCTGACGAGTTTGTCCCTCACCTTGAAGCAGAAGGACCAACGCGGTATGCCAGAAGCGACGTTTCCAAATATGAACTCAAGAGACTTCGTCGTGGCGTGTACGTTCCGGATGTGTATCTAGATATGCATGGAATGACTCAACAAGAAGCAAAAACAGAACTTGCTGCCATGATTGCACACTGTGTCAAAGAAAATGTGCACTGTGCTAGTGTTATGCATGGGATTGGTAAACATATACTGAAACAAAAAGTACCGATTTGGTTGGCTCAACATCCACAAGTAATGGCGTTTCATCAAGCCCCTCTGGAATTTGGAGGAGCAGGAGCTTTACTCATTTTACTTAGTATACCTGAGAAGTAACAACCTTAACCTCCCTAAAAATGGGAGGTTACTTAGCCTCAATGATTACTCATAACGAATGACTTAATAACCATAAATCAAAGCTACGGATGAATATGCCAAAGCAATTCACCCTTTTGGCTGATAGGATCAAACTCAACACACGCAAGCCCAGAAGTAGGAAACATAGGTGGTGTTAAGCCTTCTACAAATTCCGCAGTCAGATAGCCAACTAGGGGAAGATGTGAAACCAATAAAATCGTTTCAAGCTTCTCTACCTGTGCAAGAGCAGAAACATAAGCCGACGCCTGTTCTGAATTACCATAAGGCGTGATTTCATCATACGTTTCAACTTTGTCAGCATCAAACTGCTCAGAAATAGTCTGCCACGTCTGTTGCGCTCTTATATATGGGCTAACTAAAACTAAGTCGAAATGATTAGCCTCTTGCTTTTCGCAGGCTATTGCTACAGCTGTCGATTGAGAGCGACCGCGTTCGGTCAATTCTCTTTCTGCATCACTCGCTGCATAATGAACGGCCTCACCATGCCGCATTATGAAAATTTTCATTGTCATTCCTTTATTGAGGCGTTCATCTGTCTCAGATTGTCTATGATTTATTGTTAATGCTAGTTTTACCAAAGAACGTGATCTATACAAACTTTAGTAAACAAATAACAGAGCTATACTATTTAGCAAAGCAAATTATTATAAATATATCAATTACCTTAATCAAAAAGTCTGGCATTATAATTTATGGAGTTCAAAATTACGTGAAAAGTGTCAAAAATATCCTTCTCTTTTTACTTGGAGATACCTTGTGCATCTAAGCCCAAATGACAGTAACCAATATCGCTATGTGACGTTAAAAAATGGGTTGCGAGCCCTTCTCATTGAAGATTTCTCCGCCCAGAAATCCGCCGTAGCACTGTCAGTCAATGTTGGACACTACGACGATCCACAAGACAGAGAAGGATTAGCGCATTATCTAGAACATATGCTATTTTTGGGCACAGAAAAATACCCTAAGATTGGTGATTTTCAAACCTTCATTAGTCGACACGGTGGAAGTAATAACGCTTGGACAGGTACAGAGCATACCTGTTTCTTTTTCGATATATCGCCTAAATTGACAGAAAAAGCCCTAAACAGATTTAGCCAATTTTTTATCTCACCACTTTTTAATCCTGAAGCTCTTGATAAAGAACGAAGAGCGGTAGATTCTGAATATCATCTAAAACTTAAAGATGATACGAGGCGTTTATATCAGGTACACAAGGAAGTTATCAATCCGTTGCATCCATTTGCCAAATTTTCTGTTGGTAATAAAGAGACATTAGCCGACCGGAAAGATACCACCATTCGTGACGAAATCATTGCCTTCTATCAACAGAAGTACTCCGCAGATTTAATGACTCTGGCAATTGTTGCCCCACAACCACTCAATGTGATTGAAAAATGGATAACGGAAAAATTCTCGCCAATTAAAAACAAACAATTAGCAGGGAAAAGCTTAACTGAAAACTTGGTTCGTGAGCAAGATAAAGGCATTTTTGTCAGAATTAAACCAATAAAAGATTCCAGAAAACTCACTCTATCATTCAACTTTCCTAGCATGTCTGAGTATTACAGTACCAAACCTTTGTCCTACTTTGCGCATTTACTCGGTTATGAAGGTGAAGGGAGTTTGATGCTTTTTCTTAAACAAAAAAAATGGATTACAGCATTAGCGGCTGGAGGGGGGGTGAGTGGAAGTAACTTTCGAGAGTTTACTATTAGCGTCAATCTAACAGGAAAAGGGCTCAAACAGACCGACCAAGTAATTAAAACCATTTTTGAGTTTATCGAATTAATTAAAATGGATGGCGTCGCTAAGTGGCGATTCGAAGAGAAGCAAGCTGTGCTTGAATCGGCTTTTCGCTATCAAGAAAAAACACGCCCCTTAGATATGGTCAGCCACCTAGTGATGAATCTACATCATTACCCAGAAGAAGATGTCATCTATGGCGACTACAAAATGTCCCACTATGATCAAACATTGTTAACCGCTCAACTCAATTACTTAACTGTAGATAATGCTCGAATTACGCTGGTTGCCGATGATAATAACAAGACAGAGCAAATATTTGATAAACAAGCTAAATGGTATTTCACTCCCTATTCAGTCAAGAAATTTAGTGATGAACAAATAAAATTGTGGACTAAGCCAAGCTTAAATCCACAGTTAACGTTGCCAGAAGTAAACCCATTTATCTGTTATGACCTTGACCCGAAACCATTGGAAAGTGCTTCCATACACCCTACTCTCATTGAAACACAACCGGGGTTTAGGCTTTGGCACCTGCAAGAAACGGAATTTAGAGTACCCAAAGGGGTTATTTATATCGCAATAGATAGCCCTCATGCCGTCTCTACCGCAAGAAAAATCGTCAAAATGCGCTTATGTGTAGAGATGTTTTTAGATTCTCTAGCTAAGCGCACTTATCCGGCGGAAATTGCAGGCATGGGCTATAATATTTATGCTCATCAAGGTGGAATAACGCTTTCTATTTCTGGGTTTACTCAAAAGCAACCTGAGTTACTCGCCATGATTCTTACTCAGTTTGCCAAACGTGAATTCAGTTCTGACAGATTTAAACTGATTAAAAAACAGATGTTACGTAGCTGGAGAAATGCGGCCAAAGATCGGCCTATATCTCAGTTATTCAATGCGATGACCGGATTATTACAACCAAACAACCCACCTTATGCGGCATTGATTGAAGCCTTAGAAACGATTCAAGTTGATGAGCTATCTAATTTTGTCGAAGCACTACTAGCTGAGTTGCATATAGAAATGTTTGTTTATGGTGACTGGGTACAATCACAAGCGATTGCAATCGCAGATACGATAAAACAAGCAATGCGAGTACAAAACCAACAATATGAGGAGTCTCTCAGACCGTTAATTATGCTTGGCGAAGATGGTGGCACATTCCAGCGCAGTGTCGATTGTAATCAAGACGATTCTGCGATTGTAGTTTACTATCAATCTCAAGATACTGGCCCCGACAACATTGCGATGTACACTTTAGCCAACCACTTGATGTCGGCTGCATTTTTCAATGAGATAAGAACTAAACAACAACTTGGTTACATGGTAGGCACAGGTAATATGCCGTTAAATCGTCACCCAGGATTAGTCTTATATGTTCAATCACCAAAATACGCGCCAAAAGAGCTTTTAGCGGCGATTGATGATTTTCTGAATGCATTTTATATGGTTCTGCTGGAACTGAACGAGTCTCAATGGCAAAGCAGCAAAAAGGGTCTGAGAAACCAAATCGCGACACCGGATAATAACTTACGCAGCCGTGCACAACGTTTTTGGGTGGCAATAGGCAATAAAGATCATACCTTTGACCAAAAAGAACAAGTAATACAAAAATTAGATGCTTTATCTAGGGTCGACATGATCCGCTTTGTCGTCAATATTCTAAAACCAAGAACCGCGACCCGCTTAATCATGCACTCGAAAGGTAATAATCACATCAATGCTAACCCACTTAGCGTAGGAACAGAGATTGACTGTATCGAAGCGTTCCAACAACGAACTAAAGATACCGAATTAGGCTAAAGCAAAAAAACGGGCTTAGGTTAGTTACCTTAGCCCGTTTCCAGTTAAAGTAAAATATCAATAAAAACTTTGCTCTTGTTCAGCTCGATTTACCAATCCTTCACATGGTGCAAACCGATCACCATACTGGTGTGAAAACTGCTGCATTTTCCGGACAATTTCAGTAATTCCCACCTGATCCATATACCTAAACGGTCCACCAAGGAAGGGCGGAAAACCGATACCAAAGATAGCGCCAATATCACCATCCCTCGCACTTCGAATAATACCATCATCCAAACATCGTACCGCTTCATTAAGCATAGGAAAAACACAACGTAACGCTGCATCTTGTTGAGGAATTGTTGACTCAGGCACCAAGTTCAATAAGGTATAGACAGATTTATCCACTTGCTTCTTCTTACCTTTGTAACTATAAAAACCTTTGCCACTTTTCCGCCCTTTGCGATTGTCATTAAGCAGAACATCGAATACATCAGGGCCTTGAAAGCGATCACCTAGTTCATTCACTAGAATCGGCATAATCTTGGCACCGATATCAATACCCACTTCATCAAGCAAAGCTATTGGCCCAACAGGGAATCCAAACTCCAACAATGCATGATCTATTGACTCTATCGGTTCGCCATTCATTAACAAGTGAGCAGACTCGTTCATATAAGGCGCTAAGATGCGATTAACATAAAAACCCGCTTGGTCTTTTACCACAATCGGTGTTTTACCTTGTTTTCTTGCAAAGTTCACCACAGTGGCAATCGTTTCATCTGACGTATTATCGTGCGGGATAATTTCAACCAATGGCATCTTTTCTGCTGGACTGAAATAATGCAGACCAATGACCTGTTCTGGCCGCTGTGATTTTTCTGCTATTTTATGAATGGGCAATGATGATGTATTGGTTGCAAAAATAGTACTTATTTGTGCATTATCTTCAACGTCGGCTACCATTTGTTGTTTTAAGTCTAAATCTTCAAATACCGCCTCAATCACCATATCGACTCGATTAAACGCAGTAAAATCAGTACCGCCAGACAGTTGCAGCATTTTTTGTTGTACTTGAGCGTTAGATAAAATTCGACGCTTTTTCAGCTTGGAAAATAACTTAAAATTATAATTCAGTGCATTGAGTACGCCGTCATTTGCAACATCTTTAATACGTACCGGAACGTGCGCTTTAGCCACACTGACATGACTAATACCCGCCCCCATCAATCCGCCCCCTAAAACACCAATAGATGAAATTGCCGCAGGAGAAGCATCAGTACCATTGTCTTTTTTCATTTCAGTGGTTGCAAAAAAGATGGAACGTAATGCCCGTGATTCACTGGTCATGACCAATTTAGCAAACTCACGAGCTTCATATTCTAAGCCTTTTTTCATACCTTGTTCTAAACCGAATTTAATCACATTTAAAATAGCATCGGCTGCTGGATAATTATTGCGTGTTTTTTTCTGTGTTTTTTTAGCCGCTTGATCAAATACTAATTTTCTCATCAAGCCATTTCTTGAAATAAGTTTTTCTTTGTTAGGCGTGATAATTTTGCGTTTAGTTTTATGCGCGAATGTTTTGGCAACATCCAACAAAATGGACTTTGGCACACTCGCATCAACCATACCCAATTTTTGGGCTTTTTTGGCTCTCACTTGCTTGCCAGTTAAAATAATATCAAGTGATGGTAGCAAACCAATCAGACGCGGCAGTCTCTGCGTCCCTCCTGAACCTGGCAATAACCCTAACTGAACTTCAGGTAAACCCAAGCGCGTTTTGTCATCATCAGAACATACTCGATAATCGCAAGCTAACGACAGTTCAAGTCCACCACCAAGACAAATACCATGAATAGCCGCTACCACGGAAAATGGCAAAGCAGCCAATCGGTCAAAAACCGCCTGGCCGCGCTTAGCTAACGCTTCTGCTTCATCAATAGACTGACAAGCATCTAACATTTTTACATCTGCACCAGCAATAAAACTGTCAGGCTTAGCTGAATAAATAACGGCGCCCTTAATATTACTGTTATTGGTTTCAAAATCAGTCAGTAATGATTCAATTGCATCAATTAAATCGGCTTTGAGCACATTCATCGTCTCATTAGCAACATCAAGCGCAAGCCAAGCAATATTGTCATCATCAATAGTGAGCTGAAAAGAGCTTGATTGAGGTAGTTTATTCTCACTCATTATTCCACCTCCAGAATCATTGCAGCACCGAGACCACCAGCAGCACAAGCCGTTGTGAGACCGAACCCACCGCCTCTTCTTTTTAATTCTCTTAAGGTTTGAACCATCATTCGAGCTCCTGTGGCAGCAAATGGATGCCCATAGGCAATCGAACTGCCGAGTACGTTAAACTTGTCCATATCAATCTCACCAATTGCTTTCGAACGACCCAGTTTCTGTTGGGCAAACTTATCGCTAGCAAACATTTTGACATTGGCTAACGTTTGCGCAGCAAAGGCTTCATGCATTTCAATCACATCAATATCGGCTAGCGATAATCCTGCTCTATCTAAAGCCAATGGTGTTGCGTAAGAAGGCCCCATCAACATATCGTATTCAACCTGTATTGCTGAAAAAGCGTACGAACGGATAAAGCCCATAATGTTTAACCCTAACTCTTTCGCTCGTCCTTCCCTCATTATCATTACCGCCGCTCCACCATCGGTTAAGGGTGTGCTATTTGCTGCCGTTACGGTGCCATACTTGCGATCAAACGCTGGACGTAATTTAGCGTAACTTTCTAAACTGGAATCATGCCGAATATTATTGTCTTGATCTATCCAAGTTTTATAAGGTTCAGGAAAAGCCGTCATTACCTCGTCACGAATTTTTCCATCCTTCCATGCAGATGAAGCTAGAGTATGAGAGCGATGAGCAAGTGCATCTTGATCGGCTCTAGAAATACCGTAAGTTTTGGCCATTTGCTCTGCTGTTTGACCCATCGATATCCCGGTAGAATATTCCGCTACAGCGGGAGGAACCGGAGCTAAATCTCGAAGTGACAACTGGCGTGCTATTTTCAATTTTTGTCCTAGCGTTTTTGCTTTACTTAACGCCAACAAACTTGCGGCTAACTTTTTAGACACACCAATAGGTAAAACGGAGGAGGAATCCGCACCGCCTGCGATACCGATATCAATACTCCCCGCCATAATACTTTCTGCCACATTAACTGACGCCTGAAAACTGGTCGCACAAGCACGTGTCACACTATAGGCATCTGTAGCCACATTCATTTTACTACCCAACACTATTTCACGAGCAATATTTGGCGCGGCAGGCATTTGTACTACTTGCCCATAAACAACCTGTTGTATTAACTGAGGATCAATTTCGGTTCTGGCCAACAGTTCATTAACGACCATTTTGCCCAAATCTACAGCAGGGACTTGGCCCAACTCTGTGCTTTGTCGAGCAAAAGGGGTTCTAAGCCCTGCAACAATGGCTATTCTTTCCCCAGAATGCGTTCGGATATCTTGTCGACTCATTTTCTCTCCTCTAACTTAAAGGTCTGACCTGCTGGCATTGTAACGAAAATGTTAAATCATTCAAACAACCGTTTAAATAAACGTGAGGCACATATACAAATACAGACCTTTTAGGTGAACGGGTTTGCTATAAGGCAGGCTGTTTATTAAGAGGTGAACGAGTAAATAGTTTTAAATATACACAAAATGGGCTAGCATCAGATCTACATCACACCAAACTTTAAAAAGCACAATATAAGCAGCCAAATAGGTATTAGCCCTCAAAACTGAAATGATATGACAAATGTTAAATCAAAAAAATTCAGACAAGGATTAATTAAATGGAGGCTAGTAGCTAGTTAGAAGTAATTGAAATTTAGCTAAGCAATGTAAATAAAGGTTGGATGAATTATTGCGGATGTTTGCCCTCAGGCACAACAACATAAATGACAAATAAAAAAAACCACACGTATTAGGTGTGGTCAGAATATAAATATAAAAACAATTAACTCACGCCAATTGAAAATAATCAGTTTCCTGATTAGGAGAAAGTAAAGTCAGCCTCCAAAAGGAAGAGTTATCTTGCTCAACACACTAGCCCAGAAGGCTAGCTAGATAACTGCAATTACTATAGCTAGATATAGTGAAGAGTTTTTGAAGTAGATCAATTTATTGGCGATTAAGAACACGGTCAGTTAAACAGATGTTCACTAAACAACAGTTGGCTCAAGCATTTAAGTGCATTACTTTCCTTAAAAAGGATGGCAATACAATATTCAGTTCGTGTACGACAACGAGCAAACGGAGGCTCTTGTGTCGATAATTAATATTTTTGGAAAGAAAAAGCCCACTACCTCGGTCAACTCTGGTATGGACAAACAAAGAAAATACGAAGCACTTGTACGTGCTTATCACAAAGACTTGTATCGATACGCTTATTGGTTATGCAAAGATAAAACCATAGCCGAAGATCTGGTACAGGAAACCTGCCTTCGTGCATGGAAATCTTTAGATAGCTTACAAGATGAAAAAGCAGCAAAATCTTGGCTGATTACCATTCTCAGACGAGAAAATGCTAGACGATTCGAAAGAAAACAACTCGAACTGGTAGATATCGATGATTACGGCCATGACGCCAAGGTTAGTGATGATAAGCATCATCAGCAAGAGTGGATGCAGGCACAAATAATGAAGCTAGATACAGAGTATAGAGAGCCTCTTTTTCTGCAAGTAGTTGGTGGATTTAGTGGCGAAGAGATAGGTAACATTCTTGATCTTAATAAGAACACGGTTATGACTCGACTCTTTAGAGCAAGAAATCAGCTTAAAGAGATGATTGAGAGCACAGACAACAAAGTGATAAACCTAAGAGGAGCTGAATAATGGATGAATTAGAATTTCGTCGACAAATACTTTCAGAGCCCAAATTTCGCAATCAAGAAATAAACGACAGCATTTCGTATGCAAAAGCAAATCAGAAATTTGCAGACGACGTATTAGATCTCGATGCAAAGATTGAGCAAGCAATGAAAATTGATGTGCCTGATGATCTAGCAGACCGAATTTTATTTAATCAAAGTACTGTCAACCAAAAGAAAAGCTTCACCAAACAGATGTTAGCGATGGCGGCATCGGTTGCGTTTGCTGCTGGGTTGATTGTCGGGCAGATTAACTGGACACCTTTATTGGTTGGTTCGGCTCATGCGAGTTTAGCCGATACGGCGGTTGAACATGTGATCCATGAGTATCCATTTGTTAATAATCTTGATGAGCAAGTCAGTTCGGAGCAAATAAATGCAAAATTGCGCCCATTTGCCTACCAGTTCACCGAAGAATTTCCTTATCATGTTTATTACCTCAACCATTGCGGTTTTGGCAAATCCAATGCTCTACATGTCATTTTCCAAGGGGATAAAGGGAAAGTAACCTTATTTATCACTAATAAAACTAGTGAGCAAGCGGTTGATTTTGAAAAAGATGGCATGTCAGGAAAGGTCATACCGATCAGTGAAGCTAGCGTTATATTAGTTGGCGAACAAGGCGAGAATATTCCGCAAATCGCTGCTAATCTTACCTCTATTATTCAAACTAGACTTTAGTCGAATACAAGCCCTCGATTGACGAGGGCTTGTAACCACAAAAATCAACATTTTACCAACAAATAATTAACTTTTAAACAACCGTTTAGAGCAAGAACTCTAAAATACAGCCAATTCCTGCAATTTCACGTATGTTAGCTACCATTTTTTGTATTTTCTCGCCTAATTAGCTAATGGTCGGATTTCTAACCGCTATAATATTGCTTTATGATCCAGTATTAAGTTGAGCAATTGCTCTGAATAATAATTAATACAGGGTTAGCACTCTGATAAAACGCCCATTAACAAGAGGCGATTTTTACAAAAGGAAATACTAATGAATAAAACGCGTCTGTTTAAAAAGTCGATTATTGCAGCCACTATAACGCTTGCCTCTCAACAAGCAGTAGCTGCCGGCTTCCAACTTAATGCACAATCTGCCACCGGCCTTGGTCGCGCCTTTGCTGGTGATGCCGTTATCGCTGATAACGCATCATCAATGGCACGTAACCCTGCCACCATGGCCATGTTCGATGAAACCGCCATGTCACTGGGCTTTGTAACCATTACATCGATGATCGAAGTCAAAGATGCAACTTACAACGGTGTTTACGACGCAAATCAAGACGATGCTGGCGATACCTCAGTTGCTCCTAACTTACACTTAATCGTTCCGGTCAACGACAAATTTGCTTGGGGTGTTAACGCTTACTCAAATTTTGGTACCAAAACCGAGTTTGATGATGATTATGTTGCAGGAGAATTCGGTGGCACTACCGATGTGAAAAGCTTTAATCTAGGTGTCGCTGGTTCTTACCGTATTAATGACCAATGGAGCGTGGGGGCAGGCTTGGATGCTGTTTATGGCTCAGGCAAGTTTAACCGAACAACATCAACAGGTATTACAGCTGTCGACATCGATGCAAATGGCTGGGCACTCGGCTTCAACCTAGGTGCTGTTTACGAATTGGACGAAAGAAACCGTTTTGGTTTAGCCTATCACTACAGTCCAAAACTTGAGGCTAAAGGTGATATTGATAAGCTAGGTTTAGTTGGCTCCATGCCGGTAGTTAGCACTTACTCTGATGACACACTTTACATGCCACTGCCTGACATACTGGAATTCTCAGGTTATCATGAAATAAAAGATACCCAATTCGCAGTACACTATAGCATTCAATGGATTGGTTGGAGCTCATTTGACAAGTTAGAAGCCGAAGATGCAGGCTTTATTAACACCTACGAATGGCAAGATGGTATGCACTATTCTATTGGTGGAACTTACTTCTTAAACCAAGACTGGACACTACGAGCGGGTTATATGCATGATACCAGCGCCCAAGATGAAGTCACTTCTATCTCGGTTCCCGATTCTGATCGTAACTGGTTTTCTGCTGGCTTTACCTACCACTTAACCGAAAAATCTAATGTTGATTTCGGCTTTACTTACTTGTTAGGTGAAGATGTTGATGTAGAGGAGTCAACAGACCTAGGAACGAGCATAACCGCCACCACTCATGCCGATGCTATTTTAGTTGGCTTACAATACAGCCGTACCTTCTAATCAGCGATTGATTAAAATTAAGTAGTAATGCATTAAGAGCCGGAATTTCCGGCTCTTTTTTTATCTACTTCAGCGTACAGTTGTACTAACTTTCGCCTCTTTCATAACACAGATGTGCGCTGAAAAAAACAATGGTCTGACCAATTCACATCATTAAACCTCTAATTTTTGGCCCACAACAGCATAATTACCTGAATTAAAGCTTCTATTCACATTTCAATATTAAAGCAATTACTCTATTCGTAAAATACCGCTCGAGAAAAACACCCTCTAATCAACTCAGCGAACAATAATAATGAAAGTAAATAAAACTCTTGTTTCACTTGCAGTGTTCAGTGCAATCAATACCTTTGGTCAAACGGCGGCAGCGGCCGGATTTCAACTTGGTGAATATTCTGCTACTGGCCTTGGTCGAGCCTTTGCCGGTGAAGCAGCCATGGCTGATAATGCCGCCTCACAATGGCGCAATCCTGCCTTGCTAACCTATTTAGAAGGTACGCAACTATCAGCTGGCGCCAGTTATGTTAACCCAAATGTGGATGTTAACGGAGAAGTAACTTATGCAGGCAATAGCTATGACGCGAATAGTAGTGACTATGCTGACGATGCCATTATCCCTAATATCTATATTTCACATAAACTGAATGATAAGACAGCCATAGGGTTTGCCTTAGGTACCAATTACGGTATGGCTACCGATCTAGGTGACGACTTCGCTGCCAGTCACTATGGTGATACAGCCGAAGTGACAACAATGGAAGCCAACTTCAACCTTGCTTACCAAATAACACCAGCGGTAAGTATCGGTGGTGGTATTCGTTATATTACGGCTGAAGGACACTTTGGCGCAACAGCACCTTCACAGGCCCCTTCCGGTTACGAGGGAGAGACGCTCAAATATATGCAAGGTGACACCACTGACTGGGGCTGGCAAATTGGCACAGTATGGCAAATTAATCAGCGTCACCGTGTTGGGTTTGCTTACAAATCAGAAGTCGATTTAAAACTAAAAGGCACTGCCGAAGGTATTGGCTTTGGTTTAAGTTCGGGGGCTTCTGTATCTGGCTACCTACCTTTAACTTTACCTGCAACGGCTGAATTAGCCAGTATGTTGCAACTATCAGATAGAACCACCATTACCGCCAGTATAAACTGGACCGATTGGAGTAGTTTTAAAAAACTCGAAGCCACACTAGACGGGGCTTATGGAACTCAATTAGTCAAAGATGAAAACTGGCAGGACAGTTATCGGTTTGCTGTTGGTGCAGAATACCAAGTAAATAAAAAATGGTTACTAAGAAGCGGTATAGCTTACGACACTTCAGCAGTGAATGATGAAAATCGCACTGCGACCATCCCAGAAACCGACCGAACTTGGTTGAGTATTGGCGCAGGCTATGCCTGGTCACCGAAGCTCAATTTTGATGCAGGTTTTGCTTATATATTAGCTAAAAATGCCAGTATTTCAGAGCCTAGAGGTAGCAGTGATCTTAGTGCATCGGCGTTAGGTGGTTCATACACTAGCGAGGTTTCAGGCAACGTTTGGGTACTGGGCGCGCAAGCAAGTTATCTGTTTTAATTAACTGACAACGAGTTTCCAACGATTATCTTATTTTAAGCACTGCACATGCGTTCTAGCTAAACAGACTAAAAAGCCCCGTTAGGGGCTTTTTTATTTAAAACTCTTCGTCTAAATAATCGTCGAGGAAATCTTCATCTTCCTCACTCAATTCTTCTGGCTCTATCTGTGCCTTATAATCACGACGTTGCAAATAAACATCTTTGGTAAAGGTGTAAGGATCGGGCGACGCCTGTAAAATTTGTTCTTGAGAAACCAATGCGGCTCGACTTTCAAGCCCTTCAAATGCCCATTTACCAATACTTGCCCAAATATTTAAATAAGATAGAGGTAAATAGAGACTGTCCACTGTATCGGTTAATTCACGAGTCGTTAGCGGCCCATAAGCCGGAACCATCAAATAAGGGCCATTGCCAACACCATAATGGCCTAAAGCGTCACTAAAGGCGCGGTCATCTTCCACAATACCAGCGGCCCCTGCTATGTCGATTAAACCCAATAAGCCAAACGTTGAGTTAATCCAAAAGCGGTTAAAATGATTTAACGCTTGCTTTCCATTACCCATGATCAGATCGTTTATCATGCTTGCTGGCTCATCAAGATTAGACAAAAAATTGGCGATACCCGATCTAACTGGACTCGGTGTATAGTCGACATAAGCAAGCGAAACGGGACGAAATAAATATGGGTCAATCACATCGTAATTCAATGACCACATCGCACGGTTAAACCCTTCCAACGGATCGCCATCTTGAGAATCGTCGGTTACGTTAGTTTGTTGCGAACCTTGCTCTAAATCGGTACTGGTTGGATTAGAAGAGCAACCAACGACAACTGAGGCGAACAAAATAATGAAAGCCGCTCTAATTTGTGTTGCAAACATAATAAGAAACATACCTTAAGTTACAAAAAAGGCTGGACAATACCAGCCTTAAACCAATTAACACCTACATTAATACTGCTTATCAATGGTTATTGCAACTTGATCACCTAATTTTACCGCTTGGCTTTCACCATACCAATCGCTATCTTTGGTTGATACATCGCCATCTTGGTCAATACGCGCTTTAACCATTAATGTTTCCAGTTGAGCAATACTTTGCCCTTCTAACATGACATTTGCATCGTCTAACACAACCGTCCTAGGGTAACTACCAATAGGAAATCTAGCCGCTGCAACTGGAACTGGAGAACCATTTCCATCATGAATTGAAACAATCAACACGCCTTGTTCAGGTAATTGGGCCGTTTCATCTAATGTAATCGTAATAGGGACACTAGTTGTAGTAACGGGTCTACCTAACATTTTCTCGGCATTTTGAATGCTTCGGTCAAGCATGCTATAACGATTATCTTCTGGGCTGATGAGTTTTTGCATAGTTTGCCAAAAACGAATCGCTTCTTCATAAGCACCATTTTGGTAAGAATTAAACGCTAACAAAGAATAAACACGCAAATCAACGTAATCGTCTTGCAGCAATCCAATCAAAATAGAACGAGCTTGTTGCTGTTGTTGTTCACTTTCTGCCATCATAAGCGACTGAGCGTAACCTAGCCTAATATCAGGATCATCAGCATTCAAATCATAAGCTTTTCGCATAGCACCAAACGCCGTATCTGCGTCTCGATCCGCCATTGCTATTCGGCCTAATAGCAACCAACCTTGAGCATCTTCCGCTTGATAATGCAACCGAGTTCGCAGTGCCAGTTTAAGATCTTTAAGCTCGGCTTCTGTTAATGATTGTTGCTCTGGTGACATTAACTTCTCAGTTAATGCTGGTAGTTTATTGTTGATGGTTTGCCAATGTTGCACTTTATCTACACTACCAAACACAGAATACATAGCATAAGAAATAACCGCGATTAATAGTGCAGAAGATATGAAGACCATTTTGGGTGAGATAGAAAATGACTGTTTAGACGAATCATTGGCTGGAATATCTTCAAGCAATGACTTTTTCAGATCAACAATCAGTTCATTTTGATCGTTAACGATTCCACCCTCTACTTCCGCTTCTAATTCTTGTAAACGGTCTTTATAGAATGCTTTATTTAACTCATCGCGACGCGCTTCGTCATCAAAACGTGATTTATTCATTAGTGGTAAAGCAATAAACGCACAACCAATCAAAGTGAGTACAAGAGTAGATAACCAAAAAATCGTCATTATTGTTTATCTCCATTTTTTTCTTTTAATAACGCGTCCAAACGAACTTGTTCTTCTGCGTCTAATTGGTTTGCATCGGCAATAGAGTCCGTTCCAACCAAGGAAACGGATTGTTGCGATTTTCTCTTACTGTTACCCACTATTATGCCAAAGCCAATCAACACCACCAATAATGGTCCTAGCCACAAAATAGATGTCGCGATAGTAAACGGTGGTTTATAGGTAACAAAATTACCATAGCGAGCAACCATATAATCGACGATCTCATCTTTAGATTTACCTGCCTTGGTCATTTCATAAACTTTAAGTCGCAGATCTTTTGCCAATTCAGCATTAGAGTCGCTAATAGTATTGTTTTGACATTTAGGGCAACGTAGTGTGTGGCTCAATTCCTTAAATTGTTGTTCTTGCTGATCATTATCGAATTCAAACACATCAATCGCAGCGGTAACTGGTAATGAAATAAGTAACACGCTAAATAATACCGCTAATATTTTTTTCATTAGTTAGCGTCCTCAATCAACTTTGCATACATAGGTTGTAATACTTCAGCCCAATTTTGTAAGGTAACATTGCCTACATGGCGATAACGAACAATTCCGTTTGCATCGATCAAAAATGTTTCAGGAGCACCATAAACTCCTAAATCCAGTCCTAACATACCATCGCCATCAAACAAGCTAATAAGATATGGGTTACCTAAATCATTAAGCCAAGTTATCGCTTTGTCGCGCTCATCTTTATAGTTCAAACCGATAATCTTAACACCACGATCAGCAAGTTCATTTAATGTTTGATGCTCTGCATAACAAGTTGGACACCAAGTCGCCCACACATTAAGTAATAATGGTTCACCCTTAAAAATAGCCTGATCATGTAATTTACCCGGCTCAGCTAGATCTTCTAAGCGAAATTCTGGTACTGTTTTACCGACCAATACCGATTCTAATTTTGTCGGATCTTCACCATCGGCGTTTCTAGAAAGTTGAACAATAAATACAACCACTAACGCAATAAACAAAGCGAAGGGGATAAATAAAATTTTCTTATTCATATTAAGCCGTTACATCCTTGCCACTCTTTCTAAAACGATAACGTTTATCACTTAATGCCACTAAACCACCTAATGCCATGATTAGACTTCCGCCCCAAATCCAGCGAATAAATGGCTTATAATAAAGCCTTACCGCCCAAGAACCATCGTCCCCGAGTTGTTCGCCCATAGCGATATAAAGATCTCGAGTCACACCCACATCCAATGCCGCTTCCGTCATCATAGATCCTGCGGTGGTGTAATAGCGTTTTTCAGCATGCAGTGTATTAATATATTCACCATTTTCGGTTATCTCGAAATCGGCAACATAGCCGTTATAGTTCGGCCCATCTTTATCTCGTAAGCCTTTGAAATAGAAGTTATACCCTTCTATTTCAAAGTTTTCACCTGGAGCAAGACGAACATCACGTTCGACGCTGTAGTTCTGTGTCATTGCAATACCAATAACCGTTACAGCCAAACCAATGTGCCCTAATACCATTGACCAATGACTCTTTTGCAACTTAGTAATACCTTGCATAAAAGGGTGTCTATGTGTAGCACGCTCATGTATTTCATAACAATGCATGCTAACTATCCACAACGCCATGACCCAACCTAGGTAAGCCATAGCAGAGAAACCATCACCTAATAAAGTGACAAATAGCGCAGCAAGAGTTAATGATAAAACACCGCATATCAGCATGGGTTTAAACAAAGTGGAGATTTTGTCTCGTTTCCAACGAATCAATGGACCAATTCCGAGAATGAAAGAGAATGGGATCATTAACCACGTAAACAACATGTTAAAGAACGGCGCGCCTATCGAAACCGAGCCTAAACCAATCTGCTTATGAATAAGCGGTAAGAGCGTACCGACTAAAACAACCACCAGTGCCGCAATAAGTAAAATATTATTGGCTAATAGCCCGTTCTCTCTAGAGAACAGCGCAAAATCGCTACGAACTCGAATGGCCGATCCTTTCAATGCGAATAGAAGTAACGACCCCCCAATCACAACAATCAAGAAGCCTAAAATAAACATACCTCGTGCCGGATCGGAAGCAAACGCATGCACAGAAACCAACACGCCAGAGCGAACTAAAAATGTACCTAATAAACTGAGAGAAAAAGCAGAAATTGCCAATAACACTGTCCACGCTTTAAAAGTTCCGCGCTTTTCTGTTACCGCAAGTGAATGCATCAATGCGGTGCCTGCTAGCCAAGGCATAAACGACGCATTTTCTACAGGATCCCAGAACCACCATCCTCCCCAGCCAAGTTCATAATAAGCCCACCAAGAACCTAGAGAAATTCCTACCGTTAGAAATATCCATGCCGCGGTAGTCCACGGGCGAGACCATCTTGCCCACGCTGTATCTAAACGCCCTGTCATCAATGAAGCGATAGCAAAAGAGAATGCCACAGAGAAACCAACATAGCCCATGTACAACATTGGGGGATGAATAATCAAACCTGGGTCTTGTAATAAAGGATTTAAATCGCGCCCATCAATAGGGAAAAATGGTAATGTGCGTAAAAACGGGTTGGATGTAATAATAATAAACAGCAAAAAGCCAACGTTAATCATACCCATAATAGAGAGAACACGAGCGACTGACTCTTGTGGCATGCCTCGGCTAAAAGAGGCTACCGCTACCGTCCAACCTGCTTGGATCAAAACCCAAAGTAAAAGGGAACCTTCATGAGCACCCCATACGGCTGTTAGACGATAATACCAAGGTAAAGCAGTATTTGAATTGCTTGCCACATAACTAATGGTGAAATCGTTACTATAGAAAGCCCATAAAAGAATACAAAACGAAAACAATAAAAAGGAGAACATTCCCCACGATAACGGACGAGCCGTTGCCATGAGCATATTCGATTGTTTGGAAGCCCCGAGCATAGGTAAAATGCTTAGTAATACTGCCAGTCCTAATGAGAGAATTAGTGCAAAGTGACCAATTTCAGCGATCATTTATCCGTCCTTTTTAATTGCTCTTCAGAGTAACCCAATGGTTCATGAACTTTTTCCATCGCTTCGGCAATTTCTGGCGGCATATAATTTTCATCATGTTTGGCCAGTACTTCAAACGCTTCTATTGTGGTTGCAGTGGTCAAAACACCTTGAGCCACTATGCCCTGCCCTTCGCGAAATAAGTCAGGCAAAATACCTTCAAATTCTATCGTTACTTGTGGGCCAATATCGGCAAGTTTAAAACTAACCTTTAGTGATTCTGGATCTCGGCTTACCGAACCAGCCACCACCATTCCGCCAATACGAAGTCTTTGACCCACTTCTGGTTTAGTACCATCAGGCTTGCCATAAACCAACTCACTTGGTGTATAAAACAGATCCATATTCTGGTTTAAAGCATATAAAACTAGACCTACTGTGGCACTGATGCCAAAAAAAATCGCTAGTAATAAACCCATTCTCTTTTTTCGTATCGGGGTCATAATGTGTTCTCCAAATTCTTCGCAGCTTCAATTCGAGCTTGACGGTCTTGTTTGCTTTTGACTTGTTGAATAATTTTTTTACCCGTCAAGATACTACTGATCGTCAGTATAATAAGTGACAAGAATGTCACACCAAATGCACTCCATACATACGCACCATAGCCACCCATGGCCACTAAGTCAGCAAAACTTTCAAAATGCATAATTACACTCTCCTAGCAATGAGTGCCTGAACCCAAGGACGATGACTTTCCCTAGAGAGGATCTCATTTTTAAATCGAACCAGAGTCAAACTGACAAAAAAGAACAAAAAACCAAATATATTAAGTAATAACGCCCAAAGCATATCACCAGAAATAGAAGGTTTAGCAAACTTAGTAATGGTGGCTCCTTGATGTAGAGTATTCCACCATTCTACCGAAAAATGGATGATCGGAAGATTGATCACACCAACAATCGCCAGAATACCCGCAGCCTTTGCAGCGGTTTTTTGATCATCAAACGCATGGTACAAAGCGATAACACCAAGATATAAAAATAATAAAATAAGTTCTGACGTCAATCTGGCATCCCATACCCACCAAGCCCCCCACATTGGCTTACCCCAAACCGCACCAGTGAATAATGCAATAAAGGTAAATACAGCACCGATGGGGGCCATTGCAGCAGCGGCCATATTAGATAGTTTTAGCTGCCATACGATACCAATAAATGCAGCTATTGCCATCGACATATAAGCGCCCATCGACCAAATCGCTGCCGGAACATGAATATAAATAATGCGGAAACTGTCGCCTTGTTGATAATCAGAAGGTGCAAAAGCTAACCCCCACACGGTTCCTGCACCTAAAAATAAAACCGCCAATAGTGCAAAATAAGGTAACAGCTTGTTACATAAATTGTAGGTCACTTCTGGTTTTGAATAAGGGTGTAGCCATTTCCACATGGTCAAATCTCACTAGTAATTGATATTTTTTGTTTCGTTTTAACTATTGGCTCAACGGAGTATTGAAGAATGATCCTATTGTTTGCCACCTGCAAAACAATACCCATAAAGAGGTAGTTTGTCGCGCTAATTCACACTAACTCTAAGAGCGGCGCTAATAGCAAATGGTGTCAGCGTTATTGAGCCAGCAAGCATGGCGGCCATTAATGCTAACTGTCCGTTAAATGGCATACCTAAACTCGCAGCATCAATGGCAGAAGTGGCAAAGATTAGTACCGGAATATACAGTGGCAGTATTAACAAGCTGAGTAACACGCCACCTTTTTGTAAACCAACCGTTAATGCTACACCAATAGCACCAATAAAACTGAGTGTTGGTGTTCCAACGAGCAAGGTTAACACCACCGTTTGCCAAGTAAAATAATCCAGAGAAAGTAACACCGCTAACAGTGGACTAATCAAAATTAACGGTAAGCCAGTGAGTAGCCAATGTGCTATCACCTTTGAAATGACCACTAACGGCAAAGGCACAGGCATCAACATCATCTGCTCTAAACTTCCATCTTGAAAATCATCTCTAAATAGTCGCTCTAATGAAAGTAGCGCCGAGAGTAATGCTGCGACCCATATAATACCAGCGGCAATTCTAGCCAATAGAGCGGGTTCAGGACCTATGCTTAATGGAAATAAAGTAATAACAATAATAAAAAACCACAGTGGATTTAAAATATCCGCTTGACGACGAAAAGCGATTAACAGCTCTCGACGAATGATCATTAACATTGAGCGGAACATATTAATTACCTAACTTAATTTTGCGCAATTTTGGGTAGTCAAGAAACATATCTTGGTGGGTGGTTAACATCACCATGCCTCCACTTTCTGCATGTCGCAAGAATAAGTTTTCCAAAACTTTCACACCTTGTTTATCTATCGCTGTTAACGGCTCATCAAGAATCCAAAGTTTCTGCTTACTCAACCACAAGCGTGCCAACGCAACTCGTCGTTGCTGGCCTGCGGACAATTGCCCAACTGGCACATCTTCTCTTCCAGCAAGGCCAACTTGAGCCAGTGCCGCCCATATTTTCTTCTTATCGAGTTCAGATTGATGGATGGATTGGTAAAAAGAGAGGTTTTCAAAAGCGTTAAGCTCTCTTTTTACTCCAGTTTGATGACCTAAAAAAAGGAGATCTTGATGAAAAGCGTCTCTATTGGAGAGTGTAGGAACATCATTCCATAACATTTGCCCCACTTCGTAATCGCCAAGACCAGCTATAATCCTTAGCAAAGTGGTTTTACCGGTTCCATTCCTGCCTTCTATTTGAACAAGTTCACCTGTATTGATAGTAAACGACAGATCCTCAAATAAAATTTTTTCATCACGAATAGCGGTAAGGTTTGAGACTTCTAACATGGTTACTACTTGTTGATAATTGAAAGGTTATATTAACATAACCAGCGTATCTCTAAGTAGGATAAAAATAACAACAAATCAAATTTTCTGAGCTTTGGCTCACTGTATTGGTCACAGAATAAGAAAATTATTTGTAACGTGCCACCACTTTAAATAAATCATCAAAAGCAAAAAAAAAGAGAAACGACTTCGTTTCTCTTTACATTGCTAACATCATTTATGCAGCGGACGTACTCTTTACAAACAAGCGATTTTTATTTTCGCCTTGTTTTGGTTGATGACACACTATCTTTACCTGATATTTTAGTCTGCAATGCCATCATCAATTCCGCTTCGGCTTTTGGCAATTCACACTCTTGTATTAATTCATCAACGCCTGCGCCTAGCTGCACCATTTTAGTCGCTCTTGAATAAAGTCGGCTATCGGAATCAACGTGTTCCAACTCTGTAATACGTTCTGATAAATGCTGAATCATATCCTGTTGCTCAGTCATTTTCTGACCTAAGCCAATCACCACTGAACGCACTTCAAGTAGCTGATTATTCGCTTTAGATAGCTCTTTTTCTTGCGACCTCAGTTCTTGTCGCTGCTGATCATTGCGTTTTTGTAATGTACTGCTTACTCGTAGCAACCAAAGCGCAATAACAAGGCTAAATACGACACTCCCAGCAGACAACACTATCAGCATATTATCATTGAACGATTCTAACATTATAAATGAGCCATCTCATTCCATTCGTCATCAGAAAGCAATTTGTTCAGGTCAACTAAGATTAATAGTTTTCCATCTCGATTGCTGACACCTTGGATAAACTTAGCACTTTCGTCAGTACCAACACTCGGTGTTGTATCTATCTCTGATGAACGCAAATATACCACTTCTGCCACGCTATCAACCAATATACCAATAACTTGACGCTCTGATTCAATCACAATGATTCGCGTGTTATCAGATATTTCACCTTGCATCAGACCAAACCTAGAGCGTGTATCAATAACGGTCACAACATTGCCGCGCAGATTAATGATACCAAGAACATAATCCGGCGCGCCTGGCACTGGTGCAATCTCAGAATAACGAAGTACTTCTCTAACTTGCATTACGTTAATGCCATAGGTTTCTTCTTCCAGTTGGAACGTTACCCACTGAAGTACTTCATCATTTGCTTGATCTTTTCTTACATCAACTTCATTCGCTTGAGACATGTCTTATCCTCTTTGTGTCGCTTTCGACAAACCTTTGTCACTGTCTAAAGACTTTACGTCCAGACCAGCAGTTATCATTTTTATCATGGCTTCAACGTGAATCAAAGCACACATTTTTTCTTTTACCATTCCAGCTAACCAAGGCCTTTTCGCTGCTTGAGAACGCCAACGCACGCTATCAACATTTAGCAATTCAGTGCCTTTTAGTTCTGTGGCGGCAAGCCCCCATGAACTGTTACCTAGCATTACAATATATTGATACGCTTCTTTGTGTGATTCATCTTTTAGTCTATCTGCCATAACCCATTTTGCAGTATCAACAACATCATATTGATTATCTTTATTCGTTTGTAAACCGAGATACCATGATGGACGACCGATCAAGTGGCTCATTTCAGCAGTTTTATGAATACCACCTAGTTCATCTAATGGCACAGCAAAGGTGACACCGTTCACATCAAAGTACAATACTTGAAAATCGACATCTCGTTCGGTACTTGTCCAATCCTCAAACCCTAATCCTTGGTTGTCAGTCTGTAATTGAGGCTCGACTCCAGTATCAATACTATTAGTTTGTTCAACAAGCGGGCTATCTTCTGCTACTGAAAACTGATCCGTTGCCGTATTGTGATCGTTGACTGTAGTTTGCTCAATCTCGTTATCCGCAACGAGAGCGGACTGTTTTTGAGAATCAGATTCCGTTTCAGTTTGCCACTGTTGAATTTCTTCGGTTTTCTCTTCTTCAACACTCGCAATTTCTGGTTCTACTTGTTCAGTATCTATTTGAGCAATCGTTGCGGTGTTTTTTTCAATTAGGTTCGCTATTTCAGGCTCTTCGATTACATCGGTCGATCCCAATTTATCCAACAACTTTTGCACAACATTCAAATCAGGAACTTCTAACTCACTATATTCTAGTTCAGTTTGAGCGTCATAATCGTCTAATTTAGGCTGCTGTTGCAACTGCAAATGCTGGTGTTCATCATTAGCAGACTTTGTTTCGATGCTGGAGGTTGAATTCTGCGGCACCATTTCCGTAACCAGTTCGCTGTCTTCACCGTCAAATTCTAACTCTTCATCTAAAAGTGACGTAAAGTATTCTTCTAACGCTTCTGCGCCAGATAGCTTATGCATCTTTTTACTGTCCATCTAAGGCCAACCTCTCCAAATAGATGAGCAATTGTTTGTAAGCAAAGACTCCACGGCTCCCTTCAGCAAAATGGGAAGCGGGCAAGTTTTTCAAACTAGCATCTCTAAATTTTGTATCGATAGGGACAGCTGAACTCCAAACGTGATCTGGATAATCTTGCTTTAACTGATTGAGCGTGGTTAATGATGCACGCGTACGTTTATCATACATAGTCGGAACAATAGTGGTTTTAAACGCTCGGTTACGAGATTTTTGCATGATGGCGAGCGTTCTAATCATTCTCTCCAACCCTTTCATAGCTAAAAATTCAGTTTGTACCGGAATAAGAATTCGGTCACTTGCCGCCAATGCATTGACCATCATAACACCTAAGATAGGCGGACAATCGATAAGAACATAGTCGTAATCACCGTGTAATGCGAGCAATGCTCTTTTTAAAATTAGCCCCATTCCACTACGGTTTCCCATCACACGATCTAATGTTGCTAGCGACATGTGAGCGGGAATAAGATCAATGTTTTCCACTTCAGATGCCAAAATCAATGGCTTTATCGACTCTCTATTTATTTCTGTTAATTGAAATAAATCAAAAAGACTTTTTGCTACAGAGTCTGAATCGTATCCTAAATATGTAGTGAGTGACCCGTGAGGATCGGTATCTACAAGCAAGACTCGATGGCCCTTTTTACTCAGCAAACCAGCCAGTGTCACGGTAGTAGTCGTTTTTCCGACACCGCCTTTTTGATTTGCTACACTCCAAACGATCATATGGACTCCTAAGCCAATCCGACTTCGACCAATATGCGCTCGGCAATACGATCTAATGGAAGGTCTTCGCTAGAAATATTGGCTTTGGCGACGGCTTGCGGCATACCATAAACAACACAGCTATCTTCATCTTGCGCCCAAATTGTGGCTCCGGCAGATTGCAACATACGAGCACCTTCTCGACCATCTGCTCCCATACCGGTGAGTACCATAGAGAGAACCTTATCTTGATAAACTTTAGCTGCAGACCCAAAAGTCACATCCACACTTGGTTTATAATTCATACGCTCGCCCCCATCAAAAACTCGTAATTTTGCACTGCCGGGACGACCTTCAACCATCATTTGCATACCACCTGGAGCCAAATACGCGACGCCAGCACGCAATACGTCACCATCAGAGGCTTCTTTAACCTTTATGCTACAGAGTGTATTTAAGCGGCTAGCGAATGCCGCAGTAAAAGTCGCTGGCATATGCTGAATAAGGATAATGGGATGAGGATAATTACTTGGTAACTTCGTTAATATTTTTTGTAAGGCAACAGGGCCGCCTGTTGAGGTGCCAATTGCAGTCAGCTGATATTTTTTCCCTGTTGCTCGAAACCTAGCATGTATTTTTCGATCAGACCTAACGCCACGATCTATATTAGCCCCACCAGACGGTTTTCTTATTGAAGCAGGGATCGATGATTTGGATGCAGAAGTAGCCGATATAGTTGAACCTATTGGCGCTGTTTTTAATGGTGAATCACCTGTAACAGGCAATGCCGTTCTGCGTCGAACCAACATACGCTTACGAGAAATTTCAAACACTTTTTGTTGTAATAGTTGAGTAGCCTCATCCCTATTACGCGCAATATCCTCAAACTTTTTTGGTAAAAAGTCGAGTGCGCCCGCATCTAACGCATCTAACGTTGCTTTGGCACCATCATGAGTTAACGATGAAAACATTAAAATTGGAACCGGATTTGCCTGCATTATTTCACGCACTGCACTAATACCGTTCATAACCGGCATTTCGATATCCATGGTAACTACATCAGGTTTAAGCTGCGTTACTTTTTTAATCGCATCTTTACCGTTTGTTGCAACGTCAATAACTTCTAAGCGAGGATCAGCATTGATTATCTCGCTCACTCTACGGCGAAAAAAGCTAGAATCATCAACAACGAGTACTTTTACAGCCATATAATCCTTCTTACATGCGAGAGCGAGTAGCGTATTGCTTCAATAAGTTCGGTACATCTAGAATAAGTGCAATATGTCCATCACTAGTGATAGTCGCACCAGCCATTCCAGGTGTTCCTTGTAATAATTCGTCTAGAGGTTTGATTACCACTTCTTCTTGACCAATTAAATTATCGACAACAAACCCAACACGCTGGCTACCTAACTGCACAATAACGACATGCCCATGCCCACCTTTACGCTGATCAACTTGTCCTGATTTAGGGACTAACCAGTTTTGAAGATAAAATAGTGGTATGGATTTGTCTCGAACAATAATCGTTAATTGACCATCGACAATATTGGTTTTTGATAAATCCAAGTTAAATATTTCATTAACACTGGCTAACGGCAGAGCAAAAGGTTGATTGCAAACACCAACCATTAGTGTTGGGAGAATCGCGAGAGTTAGCGGAACTTTTATAGTAATTTTAGTTCCTTTACCTAATTCAGAATCAACGTCAACCGCGCCGTTTAAGGTATTAATTGCAGTTTTAACCACGTCCATACCGACACCGCGTCCAGAGATATCCGATATTTTCTCTTTTGACGAAAATCCAGGAGCAAATATAAGATTAAAACACTCTTTATCGGTCAGTCGTGAGGCTGCTTCATTGTCCATTATACCGCGGTTTACCGCGATATTTCTTAGCTTATCTGGATCCATACCACCGCCATCATCGACAATAGCAAGTTCAATATGGTCCCCTTCCTGTGAAGCAGATAGAATGACTTTACCCGTCCTAGATTTGCCATTTTGTTCACGAACATCTGGCATTTCAATACCATGGTCAACCGAGTTTCTGACTAAGTGGATAAGAGGGTCGGCTAATGCTTCCACTAAGTTTTTATCTAAGTCTGTATCTTCTCCACGCATCTCAAGCTTAATTTCTTTATTTAGCGTTCGGGCTAGGTCACGCACAACTCGAGGAAAACGACCAAATACTTTTTTGATCGGCTGCATTCGGGTTTTCATTACTGCCCCTTGCAGGTCAGCGGTAACAATATCTAAATTTGAAACAGCCTTAGACATTTCTTCGTCATTACGGCTTAAACCTAAACTCACTAAACGGTTACGAACTAACACAAGCTCACCAACCATATTCATGATGATATCTAAAGTGGACGTATCGACTCGTACCGTGGCTTCGGCTTGAGGTTTCGCCACTGGAGTTTTACTCGCTTTTTCTGCTACTGCTTTTTTCTTTGCTACGGCCGGCTTTTCTGCTGCCGCTTTTTTATTTTCAACGACTTTATTTTCGACGACTGGTTTTTTAGCTGCCGGACTAGCTTTTGACGTTTGCGTGGTTTTTGGCGTAGCGTCAAGTTCAGTTTTCGCTGTAGGTTTGCTTTCTTCAACTGTCAATTTGGCACTACTTTCCAATTCATCGACAGAAGGCCCTTTGCCACTACCATGCAATTGGTCGAGCAAACTTTCAAACTCATCGTCTGTCATTACATCAGCTTCTACCGACGCCGGTTTTTCAACTGGAGTTTGTTTTACAGTAGAATCAGATTCTACTGGAGCAGAGGAACTTGCTCCGGGAGCACTGCCTTTACCATGTAATTCATCCAGTAGTTTCTCAAACTCATCATCGGTAATGTCACCTGTACTCGCTTCAGTCGAAGTCGAGACAGGTTTTTCTATACTGGAAACAGTAGATGCACCGACTGCACTAGTGCTACTAGCAGATGCCCCAGGAGCCGATCCTTTACCATGCAATTCATCCAGTAGCTTCTCAAATTCATCTTGAGAAATGTCGTCTAATGAGTTGTTCTGACTCATGGGTGACGTCGTATCTTCTGCTTGAATGGCGGAGTCTATGGTACTTTCAGAAGGGGTTTCTACTGGCGGCTCAATAGTATCGACTGGTTCTTGTATCGTCTCTTCGTCTGCACTTGCTGGTTGGCTTAGTCTGTGTAATTCGGCTAATAATGCCGGATCTGCAGGAATTAAGGCTTCACCATTTTGTACAGCGCTAAACATGACGTTTACGGCATCTAACGACTGTAAAATAGTGTCCATTAAATCGGCAGTGACTTGGCGTTGACCATTGCGCAAAATATCGAACACATTTTCTGCACCATGACACGCGTCGACCAATTCTGTTAAAGCTAGAAAACCAGCGCCACCTTTTACGGTGTGAAAACCACGGAAAATCGCGTTTAGTAGTTCTTTATCTTGTGGGTTATTTTCAAGTTCAATCAGTTGCTCTGACAATAACTCGAGTATTTCACCTGCTTCTACTAAAAAGTCTTGTAGAATTTCTTCGTCTAATTCATAGCTCATAGTTTACCCTTAGAATCCAAGACTCGATAACAAATCATCAACATCATCTTGAGATGAAACCGCATCTTCTCTCTCGTGAGGATTTAATATTGGACCCTCAGCCTCGGTAGATACTTTGTTTGCAGTCGAAGTTTCTTTTTCTGTACTTTCTATACCGAAAGAGGTCAAAATTTCCACTAATCTTTCTTCCACTTCACGGACTAAAATAATGACGCGAGAAATTATCTGTCCTGTGAGATCTTGAAAATCTTGTGCCATCAAAATTTCAGTCAATTGACTTCGTAGCTCAGTACTATCACCCTCTACTTGGGTTAATAGTTCATCAATGTGCAAGCATAACGTTTTGAATTCAGATAGTTCTATTCTACCTTTCATCAATTCATTCCATGTTGGTCTAACTAAAAGTAGGCTTTCATGTAGCTTATCTGCAATGGGTAGAGAGCGCTCAACCGCATCCATGGTTCTATTCGCCGCAGATTCAGTTTTTTCCATCACATATTCGAGTCGATTACGTGCATCCGGGATCTCTTCATTGGCAATAACACTCATTCTTGGATCAATCTTAAACTGATCCAAAGCATCATGAAGCTCTCTTGTTAGCGAACCGACTTCATTAATAATGGGGTTCTCTCTACCCTTTAACATCGATATAACGATGTCATTGGCTTCTTTCTGCTTACCAGCTTCGAGTAGCTCAACTAGGGTGCGTGCTTGTTCTATTGAAATCATACTGCAAAGTCCTTCTACGCGATTAATGTTGAGTTAGTTGCGTATATTGACTTATAAACGCTCAAAAATTTTGTCTAACTTTTCTTTAAGCGTTGCGGCAGTAAAAGGTTTTACAATATAACCATTCACGCCAGCTTGAGCAGCTTCAATAATTTGCTCCCGTTTAGCTTCAGCGGTAATCATCAATACCGGAAGATGTTTCAGATCGGCATCTGAACGAATATTTTTTAATAAGTCGATACCTTGCATCCCTGGCATATTCCAGTCAGTCACAACAAAGTCAAACTCGCCTTTTTTTAACATTGGCAGCGCCGTTAAACCGTCATCTGCCTCTTGCGTGTTATTGAAACCCAAATCACGTAGTAGGTTTTTAACAATACGACGCATTGTTGAAAAATCATCAACAATAAGAATTTTCATGTTTTTGTTCAAAATTACCTCCACTGAAGTTGAATTCAGTGTGTTAGTCTTCTTGTGTCCACGAACTTAGTTTAGCACGCAAACGTTGCATGGATTGGCTGTGTATTTGGCTTACGCGAGATTCGCTTACTCCTAATACTTCTCCAATTTCTTTTAAATTTAATTCTTCATCATAATAAAGTGACAGAACCAAAGCTTCTCTTTCTGGTAAACCTTTAATTGATTCAACCAAAGCTTGTCTAAAATTCTCGTCTGCTACACCTTGAAATGGTGTATTTGAATACGAATTCTCACTGGTAGAGATAACATCTTCAGACACACCTAAATCTTCAATACCGACTAAACGCGAACAACTTATATCTGATAAAGCAGAATGATATTGCTCTATCGTCATATTTAAATACTGTGCTACTTCTATATCGGCAGGGTCTCTAGAAAGTTGAGCCTCTAATTCACTAATTGCCTGATTAATTGTTCGATTGTTGCGATGAACAGAGCGAGGGACCCAATCTCCCTTGCGAACTTCATCGAGCATCGAACCTCGAATTCTTATTCCTGCGTAAGTTTCAAAGCTTGCGCCTTTAGAGTTATCGTAATTTTGTTGCGCTTCTAAAAGCCCTATCATTCCAGCTTGAATCAAATCATCAACCTGAACGCTAGGCGGTAGACGGCCCATAAGATGGTGTGCGATACGCTTAACCAAGGTCGAATACTGCTCTAGAAACGATTTCTGGCTATTAACATTCGCGTGTTGGTCATAGGTTAGCGCCTTATTCACCAAGTGATTCCCCTATTGTTTCTCGTTTATTTAACAACCTTTCCACAAAGAACTCTAAATGACCACTCGGTGTTTTAGGTATTGGCCATGTTAATGCCTTGTTGGCTAACGTACTCAATGCCAAAGCAGCAGGAGAACGAGGAAATGCGTCTACCACAATTTTCTGTTTTTTTACGGACTGACGTACTTTATCATCTAACGGTACGCATGCGACCAGTTCAAGACTCACATTCAGGAAGCGTTCTGTGACCAATGTCAACTTTGTAAACAATTCTCTTCCTTCGCGATAACTTCTCACCATATTGGCAACAATTTTGAACCTTTGTACACCATGTTCGCGGCTTAATAATTTAATCAGTGCATAAGCATCAGTGATAGAGGTCGGTTCATCACATACCACAACGATAACATCCTGAGCCGCACGTGAAAAACTGACCACCATGTCAGAAATACCTGCTGCGGTATCGATCAGTAGTACATCGACGTCTTCTTCCAAAGAACCAAAGGCGCGAATCAAGCCTGCGTGCTGAGCATGACTTAATTCTGTCATACTTTGCGTACCTGACGTAGCGGGTATGATTTTTATCCCATGTGGGCCTTCAACAATGGTATCTTTAAGTTCGCACTCTCCTGCCAACAAATGACTTAAGTTACGTTTAGGGCGTAATCCAAGCATAATATCAACATTTGCTAAGCCTAAATCTGCGTCCAAAACCATCACTTTCTTACCTTGACGAGCCATAGATATCGCCAAGCTTAGTGAAACATGTGATTTACCCACCCCACCTTTACCACCTGTAACCGCAATTACCTTGGTTAAGGTTGGCTGAGTTAGTCGGCGTAAGCCACTGGCCTGATCTTGCATGTTATTATCTGTCATTGCTTAGAATCCATCGGTATCACTGGTCCAATAGTGAGGTTCGTTTTCAGTTGATTTCTCAAGTAACTCATTGGCCTTGGCAACCAAATACTTGGGTTGAGCTATCACTATATCTTCGGGTACCCGTTGACCATTAGCGACATAAGCTACTGGTAGTGAATTTTGAACTATAACGCTTATAAACTCACCAAGACTTAACGACTCATCGATCTTAGTCAGTATGCAGCCAGAAAGCGGAATACGTTTAAAATGGTCAATAGTTTCTTGCAACACTCTTCTTTGAGCTGTAGCAGGAAGAACTAAATAACTATTTATAACCGAGCCACTATCTTGCATTAACGTATCAAGTTGTTCTGTGAGTCGCACATCTCGTTGCCCCATACCTGCGGTATCAACTAAGACTAATCTGCGATTACGTAATTGATAGATGACTTCTGCTAAGTCTTCTGAATCTTTTGCAATTTTAACTGGACAACCCATGATCCTGCCATAAATGGCCAGTTGTTCATGTGCGCCAATTCTAAAGGTATCCGTAGTCACTAAAGCGACGTTATCTGGGCCATATTCCATGGCCGCTCTTGCGGCTAGTTTTGCTATGGTGGTTGTTTTTCCGACACCAGTTGGACCTAATAGTGCAACCACACCACCTCGTTTTAAAATATCGGTTTGAATAACCGATACTTGATCAGATACTAAATCTAATAGTTCTTTCCAAGCCTGAGCTGGTGGCGTGTCTTCTGATATGTAACACGCTAACTGATCAGCAAGTTCTGAAGATAATCCCATGCGTTCTAAACGTTTAATTAGCATTGCTCTAAGTGGTTCGCGTCGTTCAACTTCTTGCCACATTAATCCAGAGACTTGATGCTCAAGAAGTCGTCTAATTGACATCATTTCTTCACGCATTGAGTTCAATTCTTGGTTATTTTCTTCATTGTCTGCTGATTGATTATAGTTACGCTCGTAACGCGAAGGATCTAATCTTGGTTTTGGTCTCTCGGCTCGTTGGCTATCAGAACGATAATCATCAGAAATAAGTTTGGCTAACCCTGAGTCTTTCGCTAAAGAGGATGAAATTGTCCCATGTTGAGCCTGAACTTGTGGTTGAGAAGCATTATTTGTACTTGATTGACGCTTTAATAAAGCAGCAAGTGAATCGGCTTCAGAATTATTGCCGTCGTTTGAGTCTTCATTACGGCTGTATTGCTTCAGCATATTAGCAAAGCGCTTTGTTTTCGAATCCGATGCGTTTCTCTGTGCACTTGACGTTGATTGCGCCGCTGATTGCGTTTGTAAGCTGACACGATCATCTGTTAGGTCGCGTTGGTATTGAGATTCATGCGCTTTATTTGATTCACTAGAATATCTAGATTGAACACGAGGCGGTGCTTTAGCAACAGGTTTATCAGCCATATCACCATCGATTGCCGCAACTATCTCTACACCACCCGCTACTTTTTTATTCGACATGATGACTGCTTCTGAACCAAGTTCTTCTTTAACTTGAAGCAGAGCTAATCGCATATCTTTGGCAAAAAATCGTTTTATCTTCAATGTATTCGTCCAAGATTCAATGTATTCATCCAAAGTTCAATGTATTCGCCCAAGATTCAATCTGCTTGATTAAATCTAACGTTAACCGCTCATCACTTATCTATAATACAAACAACCGCTACGTTAGTTCCCTACTGCTTGCACAATTCTAATCTGTTTTTCATCCGGGATCTCTTGATAAGAGAGTACTCTTAAGTTTGGAATCGTATTTTTAACAAATTTGGCTAATGTTGTGCGCAATACACCCGAAGTAAGCAGTACCGCGGGCTCACCTTTCAATTCTTGTTCTTGCGTCGCCTGACTTAATGACGATTGCAATCGTTCAGCTAAGCCCGGCTCAATACCCGTGGATTCACCACCTGACGCCTGCATAGTTTGATGCAATATTTGTTCCAGCTCAGGAATAAGCGTTATTACTGGCAACTCCGGTTCTATCCCATTGATTTCTTGTACAATAAGTCGTTTTAATGCGATTCGAACGGCGGCGGTTAATATGTCAGGTTCTTGACTCTTACTCGAGTACTCAGACATGGTTTGCACGATAGTCCGTATATCGCGTATCGGTATCGCTTCATTAAGTAGATTCTGTAACACTTTAACCACAACACCCAACGACAATTGATCGGGTACAAAACCCTCTACTAGTTTCGGTGTAGAACGACCGAGCATTTCTAGTAAGTTTTGTACTTCTTCGTGGCCAATCAACTGAGAGGCGTTATTAGTTAATAATTGGCTCAAATGCGTAGCAAGTACGGTTGCAGAATCGACAACTGTGTAGCCAAGAGCTTGCGCATGTTCTCGTTTATCTTCTTTAATCCAAACGGCTTCAAGACCAAATGCTGGGTCAATGGTTTGTTCACCTTCTACCATGCCGTAAACTTGTCCCGGATTGATCGCGAGTTCTTGATCGGGACGAATTTCTGCTTCACCCACTGCAACACCCATTAGAGTAATGCGATAGCTATTTGGTGTCAGTTCCAAATTGTCTCGTATATGAACGGCAGGTATTAAAAAACCAAAATCTTGCGATAATTTTTTTCGCACACCTTTTACCCGCTCAAGCAGTTCTCCGCCTTGCTCTTTATCAACCATAGGAATTAATCTATAACCTACTTCTAGACCAATAATGTCAACTGGCTGAACATCGTCCCACGATAACTCTTTCTGAGCGACACTTTCTGGCTCGGCAACGGCAGGTAAGTTCGACTTCTCTAACGCTTTCTTCTGCTTATTGGCTAAATAATAGGCACCTGCAGCTGCAATAAGACTTAAAGAAAGAAAAGAGAAATGAGGCATGCCTGGAACAATGCCCATAACACCTAATATAGCCGCAGTAATCATCAATGCTTTGGGGTTATCAAAGAGTTGGAATACCATCTCTTTACCCATATCTTCATCGGTATTTTGACGAGTCACCATGATGGCGGCGCCAATAGAGAGTAGTAATGATGGGATTTGAGCAACCAAACCATCACCAATAGTAAGCAAAGTGTATATTTTTATCGCGTCTTGAAAGGTGAGGTCGAACTGAATCATACCGATGATCAATCCACCGATAATATTAATAAATAGGATTAAGATACCAGCAATGGCGTCCCCTTTCACAAACTTAGAAGCACCATCCATAGAACCATAAAAGTCGGCTTCTTTGGTTACTTCAAAACGTCTTGTTCTTGCCGCTTCTTGGTCGATAAGACCCGCATTTAAATCGGCATCGATAGCCATCTGTTTACCGGGTAAGGCGTCTAACGTAAAGCGTGCACTTACTTCTGATATACGACCTGCACCTTTAGTGACAACCATAAAGTTAATGATCATAAGGATAAGGAATACAATTAAACCCACAGCATAGTTACCACCAATCACCACGCTACCAAATGCTTCAATCACACTACCTGCGGCATCACCTCCTTCGTGGCCGTACAGAAGTACCACTCGAGTTGATGCAACGTTAAGGGCTAAACGCAATAACGTCGCAACCAGCAATACTGTAGGGAAGGCAGCGAAATCTAACGGTCTTCTCGTGTAAATGGTGACTAACAAGACCACCAAAGATAAGGCAATATTAAAAGTGAAAAATAAGTCGAGTAAGAATGGCGGTATCGGTAACACCACCATTCCCAAGGTAGACAAAACAACAATGGGTGCACCAATAGCCGGTATTGCTCGATTGGACATTGATGGTAATTTTTCTGAGAATGGCAGGTTAAATTTCATAAATTGCAAGGCTTCAATTTTGATTGAAAAAGAAATAAATCAACACATTGCTACTAATATGCAAGTATTAGTCCAATCAATAAGTCAAAAAAGTGACACCAAGTTATAAACGGAACTCTGTGGTCAATAATTAGTACTTAAGGTCTGGTGGAATTGGCATGTTTTCATCGTTGAGAGACGGTTTTTGACCACCTCGTTTTCGATATTGTTTCAACTGAAATACATAAGCTAGCACTTGTGCGACCGCTGTGAATAAACCATCTGGGATCTGCTGTTCTAACTCAGTAGAATGATACAAAGCACGCGCGAGTGGTGGTGCTGGAATAATGAATATTTCGTGCTCTCTGGCTATTTCTCGAATTTTCAGCGCCATATGATCAACGCCTTTTGCTACCACTATCGGTGCTTTATCTTTGCTTGTATCGTAACGCAGAGCGACAGAGAAGTGCTCTGGGTTAGTAACAATAACATCCGCGGTGGGAACATCAGCCATCATTCGACGTTGCGCGGCTTCTCGTTGCAACATTCTGATTCTACCTTTTACTTCTGGCTTGCCCTCTGTTTCTTTGTATTCGTCTTTTATCTCTTGCTTGGTCATTTTCAATTGATTGGCGTGTTGCCATATTTGAAACGGAATATCAATAGCGACAACAATCAGTAACGTACAACTGATTAATAAAATAAAATTAAGGAGTATGTCGAGCGAGTGATAAATATTGAGAGGAAAGGTATCCATGCTCAGCTGAAATAGGTCGACTTTAGAAGCGTTGATCAAGTAAAAAGCGGTACCAGCAACCAAAGAGACTTTAAGTATAGATTTAAGCAGCTCGACCCAACTTTGTAAGCCAAACATGCGTTTTATACCACTTAATGGATTCATTTTAGACGCTTTTGGCATCGCGGCTTGTACTGAAAAATTGATACCGCCAACTCCTGCCGAGCCAATAACCGCGGCAACAAATAACGTAATTAATACGATAAATAGCGGTAGTAGTAATTGCGCTAAAGCACCAGAAGCAATATCCAACAATATAGTGGTATCAAAAATTTCATTGCGGCTAAGCGTAAATAAACGCGTCATGGCTGCCCATAAACCCTTAGCTAATGTTTCACCAAACATCATTAGAGAAACAGAACCAACAATCAGTACAGAAACGGAAGCCAGCTCTTTTGATCGAGCTACTTGGCCTTTTTCTCGAGCCTGTTGCAATCGCTTGGGCGTTGCGTCTTCTGTCCTTTCTTGTCCATCTGAATCTGCCATATACTCTCTTTAACAAGCCAGTCGAATAAGTTTACAAATTTGTTGCTCGCCTTCTACCCAATAAAGTTCATAGTGGCTGTAGAGACCAAGCATGATGTACCAACATAAGAGTAGACCTACCATTAGGGCAAAAGCAAAACCTAAAGAAAATATATTCAACTGTGGCGCTGCTCGAGTCATAACCCCAAAAGATAAATTTACAGTAAGTAAAGCGATAATACCGGATAATGACATACTTAAAGCGGTTTTAAACATAGTGCCTAACCAAAGAGACAATTCGCGAAAGTCGGTATTGGTAAGAGATCCAGTTCCAATGGGTAAGGTTTTAAAGCTCATAACCACCAAACTTATCATTTTAAGATGGCCGTCGGTTGCTAAGAAAAACATAGTGGCAAGAAACATGAACAGTTGTCCCAACAAGGGCGTGTTCTGACCATTAGCCGGATCAACCATAGATGCAAAACCTAAACTGGCTTGCATACCGAGTATCTGGCCTAACATAACAAAGGTTTGCAAAATAAATTGCGTTACCATGCCCATAGCAACACCGATAATCAACTGCTCCAAAGTAGTTAAAAAACCGGCTAATGAAACCAATTCAATGCTGGTTGTTACCGCAGGGATAGCTGGCATTACCGCTAGAGTCACAGCTAGAGAAAGATAAAGCCGAATACGAGTAGAAACAAACCTTGCGCCAGTAACGGTCATCACCATAAACATGGCTGAAATTCGGGTGAAAGGCCAAAAATAATTAGCAATCCAGTCGAGTACTATTGTGGTTGGAAAACTTGTCATCAGTAATGCAACCTTATTTGCTAGTAAAGCACTTGTGGTAAGCGTTCTACCATTTCATAGAAAAACTCAATCATAGATTGTGTCATCCAATGAGCACCGAACATTAAAGCAAGCAAAGTGACAATTAAGCGCGGAAGAAAGCTTAACGTTTGCTCGTTTATTGATGTAGCGGCTTGAAAAATCGCAACCACTAAGCCGATCATCAAGCTAGGAATGATGATCGCACAGACCATGACAAGAACTAGCCATAAAGCACTGCGAAATATTTCTACAAAAACTTCAGGAGTCATTTGGGCTATCCTCGCTACAACGCAAAACTGCCCGCTAGGGTAGAAAGAATCAAATTCCAACCATCGACTAACACAAAAAGCATTAATTTAAAGGGCAGCGACACAATCATTGGCGATAACATCATCATACCCATCGCCATCAATATAGAAGCAACAACCAAATCAATGATTAAAAAAGGTAAAAATAACATAAAACCAATTTGAAATGCCGTTTTCAGTTCCGAAGTAATAAAAGCAGGGATGAGCACCGCCATCGAAACGTCTTCCGGTCTGGTTACTTCAGAACCCGATATATTGACGAAAGTTTCTAAGTCTTTTAATCGAGTCTGCTTCAACATAAACGCTTTCATGGGTTCTTGAGCATTATCAAATGCTTGACGAGCAGAAATTTGCTGATCTAAATAAGGTTGAATCGCGGTTTGGTTCACGTTATCAATCACAGGAGACATGATGAAAAACGTGAGGAACATGGCAATACCAATGATAACTTGATTAGAAGGTGTTTGTTGTAGCCCCATTGCTTGGCGTAGTATCGACATTACTACCACAATACGGGTAAAAGACGTCATCAAAATAACCATCGCGGGTAAAAAACCCAGCATGGTCATTAGTGCCAATATCTGTAAGTTTACCGAATAATCTTCACTGCCATCTGGATTCGCTGTCATAGTAAATGCAGGAATACCCGGCGCATTAGACACGCTGCTGGAACCTGTACTACTTGACCCACTTTGCTCGCTTTGCAAAGCGGTAACAGTAATACTTTCTGCTCCTAAAGCATTACTGGAAATAGGTGTGTCAAGCTCTTCCTGAGCCGTGGTTACAGGTACAAACAGAACAAATACCAACGCTACTATTAATGCAGCGATAACGTTATTTTTTTTCATTTGATTTCAATAACTGACTGAATTGATTGGCAAACTGGCTATTAGCCACTTGCTCTTCATCAATGGGTTTGTCCAACCGAGATATAAGGTTGATGGATTGAGAGGTGATACCAACTAAAAACTGTTCATCACCCGCTTTGATTACGGCAATTCGTTCACGAGTACCAACGGGAATTTGTTTTATGACTGCCAACCCTTTTTGATTTCCCATTGCAGGTACTCTCATCTTTTTAAGCAACCAAGCTAAAGCAAATATCACTGCCAGAACAAAAATCAATGAGCCGAATGTCGTTAACAAATCTAACTGTGGCACAGCTGCTGACGCAGGTGCGGAAAAGCAGACAAAACTCACCACTAGGGTTGTTTTAACCGTAAATGTATCGGTTTTTTCCTCGTTAGAACCATCAACATCAGCACTGGTTGTCATCATTTTATATTGCTCGCCTTGGTGTAGTTATATTATAAGTAGTGGTGATGATTACCTAAGCTTCTTAATGCGCTCTGTTTGACTGATCACATCGGTTAAACGAATACCAAACTTATCATTGACCACGACAACTTCTCCATGAGCGATTAATGTACCGTTTACCATCACATCCAGTGATTCACCGGCAATTCTGTCTAACTCAACCACTGACCCTTGGTTCAATTGTAATAAGTTTCTAATGCTTATCTGTGAGCGACCTACTTCCATTGAAATGGTAACTGGAATATCCATAATAGTATCAAGCTTACGGCGCTCATCATCTGATATAGGCGCAGACTCATCAGATAATTCTTCCAATGGCGCGACTTCGGCGTCGTCAGATCCTGACGCAGCAGGGTCTTCACTCAAAGCGGCGGCCCATTCATCTGCTAGTTTTTGGTCTTCGTTTTGATCCATGGTTATTACCTGTTTCTCTATCGACGTAGATAATGATTGATTGACTTACCTATGTCTGTGTTAAATGTTAATTTAGCGCATTACTGTGGGTCATAATGCTTATTGGTCGCATGCTAGTTTATCGTAATAACAACCAGCCGCTGTGATTGTTAGTCGTCGTCCAAATCAGAATTGGCGCTGCCGATTTCTGACATCATATCTTTGCCTAAAAATGCAATGTCAGTTTTTACCACGTCGGGCCGTTTAATTTTTTCCGCTACTTGAACCGCTAATTTTTCTCCAGATCGTCCCATTTTCACTCGATAAGTGGGCAATTCTTCTACAAACATTGTGGCGTTTTCCGGCATTTTTATTGGGATAACATCACCAGGTTGCAGCTCCATAAGATCGCGCAAAGAAATGTCTTTTTCTAATAAATTGACACGAAAGTTAACCGGTACGTCCATAATTTCATCGCGCAATGCTGAACTCCAACGGATATCGGTTTCCATTTTGTCCGATTGCACACCGGCATCAAGTAATTCCCGTATTGGCTCCACCATCGAATATGGCATCACCACATGAAAATCACCCCCACCTCCATCAACTTCTATATGGAATGAACTCACAACAATCACTTCTGTTGGGCTAACAATATTCGCCATACTAGGGTTCACTTCAGCATCCAAATATTCAAACTCTACCCCCATAACTGGGGACCAAGCTTCTTTGTAATCTTCAAACACTACTTTGAGTAATAACTGGATGATTCTACGCTCAGTTGGCGTAAATTCTCGGCCTTCAATTTTTGCGTGAAATCGACCATCTCCACCAAAAAAATTCTCTACTAAAATAAATACCAACCGAGCTTCCATTGTGATCAAGGCGGTACCTTTTAGTGGCCTAAACCTCACCATGTTTAGGCTTGTTGGTACGTACAATGTATTTTGGTATTCACCAAACTTCATCATTTGTACGCCATTGATCGACACTTCAGCGGTTTTACGTAACATATTAAACAAACTCACTCGCATATGACGGGCGAAACGTTCGTTAATAAGTTCCAGTGTAGGCATTCGGCCACGAACAATACGATCTTGAGAAGAAAAATCAAAACTGACCGTTCCTTCCAGCTCCGTATCTAGTTCGTCTTCGGCATCATCAACATCGTCTACGCCATGAAGTAATGCATCAATTTCATCTTGAGATAATAAATCTGTCACTTGAAACCTATTGAATTACAAAATCGGTGAAAAGAACCTTTTCAACAACAGGTTGCCCAACCAACTCAGTCATTGTTGTACGAATATTTTCGGTGGCTTGTTCGCGTAACTGAGTTCGCCCTGTCGGTGTGATCAGTTGCTCTACTGTTGTCGATCCCAATGTACTTAAAATAGTACTCTCGATTAAAGGGGAATGATGTCGCGCAAGATCTTCATTTTTAATCCCCCTAACCATTACCTGAACTTTGATTTGTACTAATCGATCTCTTTGTTTACCAGGTGCTGTGAACAAAAAGGGTTGAGGTATGTTCACGTAAGAAGCCGGCTCTGGTAATGAGGCTTGGTTAGGATCTTGCTCTGTCTCCGTGACATCAGAGCCATCGGATCCCAAAAGAAAATAAGCAGCACCGCCACCAGCGGCCAATAAAACCACCACTAAGATAATGATGATCATCATTTTGCTTTTGCCTTTCGGTGCATCTCCACCGTCTAATTGTTGCTCATCTGCCATAGAAATCTCAAATTATTCCGCTTTCAGAAAGTTATACACTGATAAGTCATTAAGTTATATTAAAAATATTAAGCATAATAACTAATTCCATCATCTTTTGACTTAATATTAACGTTAAGATTGATGCTTTCGTCAATATTTTGCTCATTATTAGTAGAACGACCCCGCATTTCAGCTGAGTTGTTTTCGCCATTTTCAGCATACTGATTTTGCTGCTGACCACTATTTTGTTGTTGTACCGATGTATCAGACAACTGTATTCCTTGCTGATTTAACATCTCTCTTAATCGTGGCATTGCTTGGTCAACCATATCTCTCGCTTGTTGGTTGGCCACTGTAAATTGAACCGCAGCCGTATCACCATTCATCGTCATTCTAATATGCATTCTTCCAAGCTCGGGAGGATCTAAACGGATATCGATATTTTTCAGGTTTTTTGACATCATCATCTGAATTTGATCTGATAATTTTTCACTGGCCGCTTCACGTGACAAATGCAATGGCGTTTGTTGTACTGCTTGTGACGCTTCTCCTTTAACTTGTGCTTGTTGGATACCTTGTTGAACGGCTAAACCCGAAAGTTGTTGAGATAAACCACTCTCCTTATTATCACCTTTATCATTAGGATTCAGTGCTTCACCAAGACCTGCTGTGGTCAATGCCGATTTCATCATTTGCTGTTGTGAATTAGCGTTATTTGCCATAACAACCTGTGCAGGGTTGAAAGAATTGAGCCCAGCCAATGAGGCTCCAGCTTGCTCTGAAAACCCATTTTGTGCTGAAGCAGCCACAGAGCCATTTTCTAATGATGCTGCTTGAGCATTAGATTGCGCTATGGCTTGTTGTAACTGGATAGACTGCTGAGACTGAATAGATTGCTGAGTCTGATTGGCTTGTTGCGATAAGGAATTTGCCGCAGCGGCTGCCATAAAGTGAGACTTAACCTGATCGGTCGTGACTTTGGATGTTTCGGCTCCAGTGGTAGCGATACTCAATTGAGCGAGATACTCTAACTCTTCGTCAGATAATTCTTCTAACGGGACATCATCCAAATTTAAGGCCAATAATGTTGCTTCAATATCTTCACGACTCAACGTTTTACCTAGCGAAGCTTCGACAGATAATCCTTTCTCGTTCCAGACCAAACTATTATTCATTTGGCTTAACATCTGTTGTTCAGAATCTTGTACAGGCTGTGCTTGATTCTGCTTAGCTAGCTCTTGTTCAATCAATTGGCTCGCCAACTGGTCGGATTCAGATAAAGCAGCAAGCTCTTGATCCGAGATCAGTTTGATCTGTTTTTCGGACAGTGGCGCTGGCATAGTTTGTCGGTTGTCGGCATCAATACCATCCGATTCAGCCTGTTGAGCAGTATAAAGTGCCATTAACTGTTGTTGCTCAGTTACAGAAGAGATAGCTTGGACGTCTTCTGCTAAATCACTGTTAGTAATGAAGTCAGATTCTGTAGCGTCACCGCTGATGGAAACCAAGTTGCTTGCATGGAATTGATTAGGCTGGTCTGCTGTATCGCTAACGAGGCTATCTAAAGAACCAGTGTCGAAAGCAACCTTTTCTACTTTGTCCGCTAGAGGCAAGTTATTGCCTCCCGTTTGTTTTAACGCTTGATTCGATTCATCCAGTCGACCTAGCAGTTCGTTACCTTCATTCATCATTTTTAGAGCTTTTTTTTGCTCTACTTCTTCATCACTTAATCCTGACTCGGTTGAAATCTCATCGCTAGTCATTTGATCAATAACAACATCTGTTGATTCATCGACTGAGTGTTGTCCTTCCACTGTACCAGACTGTGCAATTTGGTCTTCTGAACCATTGACTTCTGATCCGTCTAGATCGGTACTTGCAGCATCTGAAAGTTGAGTCTTAATGCCTTCAGCATCGACAATCTCTGTGTTTGTGTCATCAGAATCGGTCAATTTAACTGAGCTTGCTTTATCTGGCTCTTCGTCAGTCGAAAAAATAGCGCCTAATGTACTCAGAAAACTGCCTGATTCATTAGAATCGGACGGTTCTTTGGACTCTGTCACTCCATTTTTGACTAAAGGAATGGATTTACCAACATCGCTGACAGACAAAGAAGTTTGATTCATAAAATTAGTCTCTTGTGCTCTTACATAAAGGTAGCCAATAACAAATAAACCCGATGGTTTATCTAGATTCTATCTGTGATTACAAATGCAAAAATCAGACCAAGAGTAGTCAGTATAAAACTCACCGACATACCGATATCATACTCATCGAGGAACTAGTTTTTTCGTCGCGCGTACTGAAGGGTAGTAAATTCATCCATTTGTTTTTGGTCACGATAATTTTCTAATTTCTGTTTTTGTTGGTTTTTTTTATCGATCATCCACTCATAAGAACGTTTCTGCTTTCTGGTTTCTAGCCAATGTTCTTGGCAGTTTTCGACTTGGGTTTTAAAATGCCCTTCTGCCTGTCTTTGTTGGGTGAGTGTATTATCTAACTGAGTTAAAAAGCGATTTAAATGCCCATATTCACTAGCTGACAAACCATTTTTTCCACGATCAATCAGTTGCTGACAATAATCCAGTCGATAGCGTTCAATTTGAGCGATTTGTTGATAATAATCTTCTAATTCGGCGCGGGCTTTGTTCAACGCAAGTACCGCTTGATTCTCTCGTTCACTCGCTTGTTCTAACAAAAAATCTAATGCATTTTCCATACGTTACTGTCTTCCACTAATTACTACCTGCGCCCTGTAAAATACTACGCAGCATATTGACGCACATTTCATATGGAACCGACTCTTTCATGCTTTGCTGTAAATATTGATCAAGCGTTGGTTTTAAGGTGAAAGCACTGTCTATGGCAGGATCAGTGCCTGGTTTATAAGCGCCAATAGAAACAAGATCTTGATTCTTGCGACAAATAGATAAAACTTGACGAACCGCTTTAGACATTAACATGTGTTCATCAGAAGTAATTTGTGGCATAACCCGGCTCACTGACTTTTCAACATCAATAGCTGGATAATGACCGGCATCGGCCATTTCTCGTGATAGAACAATATGCCCATCAAGAATGGCTCGAGAGGCATCAGCGATAGGGTCTTGAAGATCATCCCCTTCGGTTAATACGGTAAAAAATGCGGTAATAGAGCCTTGTTCGGGGCTACCGTTACCTGCGCGCTCCACTAATGACGGCAACTTGGCAAAAACGGATGGTGGATAACCTTTGGTTGCGGGTGGTTCTCCAACGGAGAGTGCAATCTCCCTTTGAGCTTGTGCAAAACGGGTTAATGAATCTAATAGCAATAACACATCTAATCCCTGATCTCGAAAATATTCGGCAATGGTTAATGCTGTTTGGCATCCTTTTAAGCGCATTAGCGGTGAAGAATCAGCTGGAGCCGCCACCACTACAGCCCTTTGTCTGCCCTCTTCCCCTAATATTTCCTCAATAAATTCTTTTACTTCTCGTCCACGTTCACCAATAAGTCCAACCACTACAACTTGAGCAGTTGTTCCTCGAGTCATCATACCCAAGGTAACGGATTTACCGACCCCAGAACCCGCAAATAAACCTATTCGTTGACCTTTTCCCACTGTTAATAATCCATTTACCGCTTTTAATCCAACATCTAAAGGCTCAGATATTGGCTTGCGCAATAAAGGGTTAATCGGGTCGCTTGTAAATGCAGCCCGTTTATCGGTGTAAATGTCACCAAGTCCATCGATAGGGTTTCCTACGCCGTCAATAACTCGTCCCAAAAGCTCCATTCCAACCGGCAAACCGCCTTCACTGGTAATGGGCGTCACTTTCGCGCCAGGTAATATGCCGGAAGTTTGTTCACTTGGCATAAGAAATAAATTATCACCAGAGAAACCTATTACTTCAGCTTCCATATTTCCAGTTAATGTTTCTACCGTGCACAAACTACCAATCGGAGCTTTACAACCCGTCGCTTCTAGAGTTAACCCAACCACGCGCACCAATTTTCCTGATGCTATAGCGCGAGTCGTTAATCCTTGAGTTTTATATTGCGATAGCTTTTCCGCAAGCGCTTGCATTACTCTGTTCCTTGAAAACGATTAGCGGCACAAAAAGATTGAATAACAGAACGAATACGTTCTTCCATTTTATAGTTAACGCTAGACTCACCAGCTTCTATTTGAATATCACCACGATTAAGTGATGGCTCACTAACTAAAGTCCAGTTGCGCAAGTTTAACGCTTCGTCGCCATAAGCAGAATGAACAATATCGATATCTTCTGGATTGAGTTTTAAGGTGATTGAATGACCAGCAATAGGTAACGCTTCTACCGACTCTTTGACGGTATCTAAAATAATTTGTGGATTAGTTTGTACTTCAACATGAACAACTTCTTTGGTTAACATCAACACCATTTCAACCAATTGTTTTTCTACTTGAGCGTTCATCAATTCTAATGGCTGAGCAAATTGATTGGCCAAGTTAATAAACTGCTCTATCTGTTGCTTTATCAGTTCCTGCCCTTGTTGGAGTCCTTCGGACTTACCCAACTCTAAACCTTCAGATTGCCCCTCTTGTAAGCCTTTTTCTTTACCTTTTTCATAGCCTGCGGTAAAGCCAGCTTCTTGTCCTTGGTGGTACCCTTCTTCGTGTGCACTTTGACGTATTTCATCAACGGCTTCTTGAGTTAACGCCATTGGCTCGTCAGTGACTGGTTCGTCAAAATTAGGGATCCAACTTGGGTCATAATTCAATGCCGTTTCTTGTGCTTCATTATGAGACTTAGGCGTATAGTCAGGCAATCCCCATTTCTCGGGTTGGATTTCTACATCATCTTCTTCTGGTCGCAAAAACCCTCTTTTTCGCTCAAGAGACATACATTACCTACTTATTTTGATTCCGTTACGTAACTAATTAAAATATAGCACTAAACAATAAAACAGAACGCCAACCATTATAAGAATTCGTCTGCGCCACCTGACAGCATAATATCTCCGCTATCAGCAAGTTTTCGAGCAACGCCTAAAATCTCTTTCTGCGCGGCTTCTACATCCGCAACACGTACAGGAGGCATGGCTTCTATATCATCTCGCATCATATCTGCTGCACGTTTCGACATGTTTTTGAATACTTTTTCACGCAAGCCTTCGTCAGCACCTTTAAGAGCTTTCTGCAATACATCTTGCGGTACATCACGGAGTAGTTTTTGTACTCCTTGGTCATCAACTTCTATTAAGTTTTCAAACACAAACATCAAATCTTGAATTTGTGTGGCCATATCCTCATCTTGATCTCTAATTTGGTCGATCAAGACGCCTTCAACACTATTATCCATATAGTTCATAATTTCTGCGGCAGCTTTCAGGCCACCTATCTTCGCTGCTTGCGCACCCGCTTGACCGGCAAATTGTTTTTCCATGATCTCGTTCAATTCAGCTAATGCCGATGGCTGTACTTCTTCTAAATTGGCAATTCGCATCATTAAATCAAGCCGCACCCGTTCAGGGAACTGAGACAGAATTTCAGCTGATTGATCGGCATCTAAATAAGATAACACTATTGTCTGTATCTGAGGGTGCTCGTTAATAATAATGGTGGCAACTTGTCTTGGATCCATCCATTTTAATGAATCTAGGCCTTTAGAACCGGTACCTAATAAAATTTGATCGACGAGATTACCCGCCTTGTCTTCACCTAACGCCGCAACCAACGCTTTACGCATGAAGTCTTCACTACCCATGCCTATATTGGTGTATTTTTGGATATCTTCGAGGAAAGCTCGATGCACCGCACCTACTTTATCATTATTTAAATCGGTTGCTCGTGCCATAGCACTACCAACACGTTGAACTTGTTTAGGCTCAAGATGGCGGATTATTCCAGCTGCATCTTCTTCACTTAAACTCAGTAACAAAATAGCGGCTTTTTCATCACCTAATATACTGGTAATATCAACGGCGTCAGTTGTCGCAACCGCACCACCCTCTTCGCGTTTTACAATATCATCAGGCATCTGCTAACCAATTTTTCACAACCTGAGCAGCTAACTCAGGTTCATTTGCAACCAGTGCTCTTACTGCTTTGAGCACATCTTCATCTTTATGTAGGTTTGGTAAATCAATACCAGAACCAAATTCAAATGCTTCGCCACTTTCAATATCACTGCCGATTAAACTGGTTTCACCATCGCTAGTAATTGGCATCCCGTCTTCGTCATACTCGACATCATCTGCATCTGCATTCGGGTTAAGGAGTTTTTTCATTGCTGGTCTAATAAGAACGAGCACTACAATAATAATCACTAAGGCACTTGCTGCCCAACGAACCCATTCGTTGAAATTAGGATGATCCCAAATATTAGATTCTAACGTCTCGGTAAATTGTGGTTCAGCAAATTTAACACTTAATACATTTAATAAATCGCCTCGTTGCTCATTATAGCCGACCGTTCCTATAAGCACTTGTTTAATGGTTGACAGGTCGCTATCCGACATTGGTTCAAAAGTGACTTCACCTGTATCAGGATTAGTTACCGCTTTATTTTTAATAGCAACCGACACCGTTTGGCGGTCGATAACGCCAGTTTGGCGTCGCTCGTGGCTAATGGTGGTATCCAATTCAAAGTTTCGCGTCGCTTCTTTATGAACAGACCCTTGACCCAGCAACGAGCCATCTTTCATTTGTGCAACATCTTCAGGAATAGAAGCATCGGCTGGAGGTTGATTACTTAACGCTCCCGGGACGCCTGCAACTACATTACCATTATTGTAATCTTCTAATGTGTATTCACTACGAGTTGATGCCGTTTGTGGATCATATTGCTTACGTGTTTGTTCTATTGCACTGAAATCGAGTTGAATGTCGACTTGAGCGGTATAATTACCGATACCAAGTATTGGTACCAATACTGAATCTATTTTCTCTCGTAATGCTTGTTCTTGCTTTCTCTCTAAATCTTGTTCTTTACGTCGAGCAGTTGATAGAGGATCTTGCGACCCTGAACTTAACAAACGACCATGTTGATCTGTCACCGTGACTCGAGTTGGTTTCATGCCGGAGACGGCGCTACCAACCATATCGACTATCGAATCGACTTCTTCTTGTTTTAACGTTGTACCCGTTGCTAAAGTAACAAAGACGGTGGCTGATGCTTCTTGATTTTGACGCACAAACACACTTTGTTGAGGCAAAGCAAGTAACACTGACGCTTTACGCACTTGACGCATCTGTTCAATTGCTTTTGCTAGTTGCCTTTCACGGCTCAGTTTTAGTCGCTCTTTTTCTAATCGTTGTGATACGCCAAAACCCATATCGTTTAATAGTATGTCATCACCAGCTTGGGTGGCTTGGTTTAAACCCGCTCGTGACAAATTCAGTTTTAACTGACTGTATTCATCAACAGGTACAGAAATGGTATTGCCTTCGAGTTTATATTCTTGTTTTTGCGCATCGAGATAATCGAGAATAGGGATAAGTTCTTCGGTTTCATATGAACCAAGAGGACGAAGTTCAGGTTCTTTGACCCAGAAAAATAGCATGACGATCAAGGCCACACAAATGGAAATGGAAAGGACTAGAACCACTTGACGGAGCAAATCTAGATCACCCATTGCCAAATCAACTTTTGACGAACGCTTTTCGTTCAATCCTGGGTCTTGTGTTGAGCTATCGAGATCGGCTGAGCTTGAAACAACGGCACCGCCGCTTGCGTCACTTACTGCCAAATTGGTTGATTGATTGTCTTGAGCCACTCTTTATCACCTATACTGGCATGTTCATAAGTTGCTTATAAGCATCGACTAATTTGTTTCTGACTTGAATGGTTGCTTCAAATGCAACGCTTGATTTGTTCCTAGCGATCATTACATCTGAAAGAGAGACATTTTCATCCCCTCTATCGAAACGTGTTTGCAAATCACCAGATGCTTTTTGCAGAGAGTTAACATTGTTGATTGCCGAATTCAGTAGTTGCCCAAAATCGGCTCCCACTTTTTGGCTTGTTGCAGACTCGGTTGTATTTGATGCTTGTAACATCATTGTCTGCATTTCAGTTTGAATTCCACTTATATTCACTGCTTCTCCCCAAAGCCAATAATTTGACTTTTTATCTTATCTATTAATGGAGAAGCAATTAGCATACCAGCATTAAAAAAGTCAGGAGAATACTAACAAGGTAACTCTATTCCAGCGTCTCTCATTTTGGCTAACTTATAGCGCAGTGTTCTTGGGCTTATACCCAACTTATCGGCAATGTCTTTTCTTCTGCCATTGCATTCAATCAATGTCTCTAAAATAATAGCAAACTCTTGATCTCGCAGTTCGTTGCCTAAACCTTCTCCTGAAGAGAGCGGCTTAGTGCTAGCAGACGCATTGGAATCAGAAACAGGAATAGAGGACACTGAGCTAGATGACGAAACGGGAGAATCTACCGGTGTACTAGGATTAACCTCCGCAACCGGTGCGATATTTGGCGCTGGCTCGCCCGTTTCAACCGCACTTTGTAAACTATTAGCGTCATGCCAATCAACGCCTTCAAGCAGAATGTGTTCAGCTTGAATATCGCCTTGATCACATAAAATCAACGCTCTTTGGATAACATTATCCAATTCACGAACATTACCTGGCCACGGATAGTTTAATAATTTACTGACTGCCTGTGACGAAAAAGAGGGAACCGGCATACCTAATTTTTGACAATTTCTTTCGGCTAAATGGATAGCCAATGGCTCTATATCACCTTTTCTTTGCGCTAATGCAGGCCAAGAGATTGGGAACACGTTAAGTCTGTAATAAAGGTCTTCTCGGAAATTACCTTCGGCTACATAACGTTTTAGGTCTCGGTTACTTGTTGCCAACACTCTCACATCTAGGTTAATACTTTTACGGCTACCAAGACGTTCAACTTCTCTTTCTTGCAATACACGAAGTAATTTGGCTTGTAGGTTTAAATCCATTTCACTAATTTCATCGAGCAATATAGTGCCGCCTTGTGCTTGTTCAAATTTACCTGGACAAGCTTGAATAGCGCCAGTAAACGCACCTTTTTCATAGCCAAATAACGTGGCTTCAAGCATGTTGTCTGGAATGGCTGCACAGTTAATTGCCACAAATGGTCCGTTTTTTCTATTCGACATGTTATGAATATATCGAGACATCACCTCTTTACCCGAACCACTAGGACCTAATACCATTACATTAGCATCGGTTTTCGCCACTTTATCTGCTAACGCTAGCAACTTTAAGCTTTTCTCATCCGCGACAATAGCATCACCATTATCGTCATTTTTTACTGGTGCGTAGCGCGAAACCATATTTAACAATACTTCGGGAGCAAACGGTTTTGCCATGTAGTCAATTGCACCTTCTTTCATTGCCGCAACCGCATCTTCAATATTGGCATAAGCGGTCATTAACAGCACCGGAAGGTTTGGCTTGTGCTGTTTAATGTTACGTAACAATGCCAGACCGCCCATTCCTGCCATTTGAACATCGGATACAACAATATCTACATCATCTGATTTAAGCTTAACTAATGCATCTTCTGCACAATCAGCCTCAATCCAATCGTAGCCTGCCAAGGCTAAAGTATCTACTAAGGCCTCACGTAAGCCTTCATCATCTTCAACGATCAATACTTTGCTTTGCGCCATTATTCTTCTCCAGAGTTTGCTTGAACAGGAAGGCACATAGTGAAACAAGCACCATCCCCTTCTTCTGATATGAGTTCTAATCGCCCTTTATGGGCTCGACAAACCATTTGCACTACTGCTAGACCAAGCCCAGTTCCTTGTGAACGTGTAGTGAAAAAGGGTTCCATAATTTTTGCTTGCAGTTCTGGCGGAACACCAGGCCCACTATCTTGAACAGATATTCTTAGTTCATTGTCTACAGGTCTAATAAATACGTCGACTTGTGACCCTTTACCGGCTATTTGAATGGCATTAATCACTAAATTGCTCAGTGCCGACGCAATAGCATTTGCGTTGCCAAGTAATTGAGTTTGTTCTTGTTCTACTTCTAAAAAGTAATCAATATTGTTGTTCTTTATGACGGTTTCGATCATAGGTTGGAATTCTTGGAGTAGCTCTTTAGTAGTAAATGCATTCACCACTTTATTATCGCCACCTTTGGCAAACAATAACATATCGTTAACTTGTTTTTCTAAATCGTGCAGCCTATCCATTAGTTTAGTTTGGAATCTTTCTCGCGTGGGAGCAGGAAGGTTAGCGGCGGCAAGATTTGAAGCATACAACATGGCACTAGATAATGGGGTTCTTACTTGATGGGCAAGAGAAGCGACCATTCGCCCAAGAGATGACAGTCGTTGTAAATCACCAACTCGAGATTGCAATAAACGGGTTTCAGTAAGGTCGGTGATTAAAATTAATTGACCAGTTGAAGATGCTGAAATAGCCAGTCTTACTTTTCGACCATTCTTTAGTGATATTTCATGGCCGTCGTCATCTTGAGGAGCAAAAGCATTTTGGATCACGGCATACCATTTTTCCCCAACCAATGGGACTTCTAATAATTTTTCTGCCTCTGGGTTTGCTTCTTTTACTTCACCTTGAGTATCTAATAAAATCACACCGGCAGGCATTACATCCAATACTTGCTTATACCTAGAAACTTGATCTTCAAGTGTGCCTAAGTGGGTTTGGTTGCCCTCTGTGAAATCTGGTGACATTTGGGTCTCTCGGCTAAATAGTACGACATTCTATCAAAGCAATAAGCGAGCCAAATATTTTCCTTTATTTTCAGTAATTTAAATAAAAAAAACGCCGTCATAATATTGACGGAATAACAATCTCGACGAAAATTCAACGTTGTAAGTTATATTTTTTCATTTTTTCAACTAACGTTGTTCGCCTCATATCTAACATTTCCGCTGCTCTTGCTACCACTCCATCTTGCAGATCAAGAGCCTGATTAATCAATTCTACTTCAAGGTCGGCTAAATGCTCTTTTAAATTCAAACCTTCTTTAGGTAAAATAGCCGTTGACTCATTATTACCATTGGTTTCTGTTACATCATTGGTAGAAAAATTATTCGAAAATATGCTCGTTAATACTTCACGCTCTTGTTCTTCTATATCACTACTGTTTAATGTGTACTCAGGTTGAAATTCAGGAATATCACTGTAGCGATACTTAGTCGGTAAATTGGTTACGTCAACCAGCTTATTAGGATATAAAATAACCATACGCTCGACCAAATTAGCTAACTCACGTACATTACCCGGCCAGTTATGCTCCATCAAAGAGTCTACCGCTCTTGGACTGAATCGAATCGCATGGCTACCTTCAGCTTCCATTCTAGACATTAATTCTGTTAGCAATAATGGAATATCTTCATTTCGCTCTCGCAGCGCCGGCATCTCAATTGGAAAAACATTAAGTCGATAGTAAAGATCTTCTCTGAAGTTACCATCTGTAATCATGCTGTCTAGGTTACGGTGTGTTGCAGCAACAACTCGAACATCAACTTTTATAGTACTATTGCCACCCACTCTTTCGAAACACCGTTCTTGTAATACACGCAATAACTTAACTTGCATAGGCATTGGCATATCACCAATTTCATCCAGAAAGATTGTGCCTCCTTCTGCTAATTCAAAACGTCCTTTTCGGGCCGTGATTGCGCCAGTAAATGCCCCTTTTTCATGGCCAAATAACTCGCTTTCTAGCAGTTCTGCTGGAATAGCACCGCAGTTTATAGGAACAAAAGGACCTTTACGTCGAGCCGAATGATAATGCACATTTCTTGCGACCACTTCTTTTCCTGTACCCGATTCACCTAAAATCAGAACATTAGCTTCTGTAACAGCCACTTGTTCGATTAAATGACGAACCTCTTTTATACCTTCACTATCTCCTACCAAACTTCTAAATAAGGTACTTTTTCGAGCGATTGAAAAATCACTACCTTGCTTACCTAGGAAAACCGAACAGTGATGAAGCGCATCCGTAAGTTGTGTGTAGTTGAGAGGCAAAACCAATTCACCGATGAAATGCGGGAACTCTGCAATTAACCCAGCGTTTTTAACCAAAGACAACACCGGAATATGTATGGACGTTTTTATTTTATCAACAATAGAATCTGCCGCGTCTTGCTTATCAATGGTTCCCAAAATACAAGCAGACCAGCCAGCTGACCACTTTATTGATTCGATTTGATCGGAATGAACAATAAGCGCATGTTCTCCAATAAACTCAAGAATGGTCGACATTTGAAGCTGTAAATGTTCGTTGTCTTCAATAACTAACAGTTTAGCTAATCTATCCATAGCGTTAGAAAGTGCCTTTATATTTTAGTGGGATCTGTTATTAATTCAGTAATACAAACTAAATCTCTTTTAACGATAGTCAATTAGGAGAGAACATCAACAAAAAAACCCAGTAGATGAGTAAACTCAGGTCTAATGGGTTACATTTTATGGTATCTGTAAAATAAGGCAACTAACTAGATGTCAGTAATGGATAATTTAAAATATATATTATTTCTATGTGTGATTACTGACCCAGCTCTGCTGCGGTTAAATTATGATATTCACCAGGGATTTGATCCCATGCAGATTTGATATCTCTTAAAATCCCAACAACATCGTCAATCGCTTGTGGATTATTTTCTGCATTGGCTAAAGAAATCTGAGTGATCATAAATTCATAGAGTTGGTCGAGGTTTTGCGCAACTTCCCCCCCTTCATCCATAGACAAACAGGTTCGTAGGCTGATCACGATATCTAGTGCTTTACCTAAGCGTTCGCCTTTCACTGCAATATTTCCTTGAGCCATAGCAGCTTTGCCTTGAACCAAACGCTCTATCGCGCCCGCCATCAGCATTTGAATCACTTTGTGCGGAGAAGCCGCACTCAATTGACTGTCTACAGAGACTTTTTTATATGCTTGTAAAGAACCACGCATGGTATTCCTCTTTTTATAAAAACTGTTGGTAACGTCGTACTGATTTGTTACCGTGACGATACTTTTTAAGCTGTTCGCCTAATTGATTTGTTTCTGACTGAGCCAGTTCAACAATACGTTTTGTGCGTTCAATAGCTTGCTGCCAATCAAGCGACTTTTCAAATTCAGCAACAGACTTAGCTTTTAACACAATCTCTTGCAAAATATGTTCCCTTTCATTGATAGATGCAAGGATTTTTTCGCTATCAACTTGGTCTTCAAGCAATAGAGCAATAATTTCATGGTCTAATACTTTTAGCTTTTTGATCAATTGATTCACATTATTGTCCTAAAGCATTCATCATGCCGGAAAGTTGACCCTGCATTTTTGCTGTTGCGTCTTGCATTGCCATAAATTTGCTCTTAGTCCGCTCTTGTAAGCTTTCCATCCTGCGATCCAACGAGGCTTGTTGGTCATCTAAACGGTAATTCTGTTCTCTTAACGAATTCTCTCTAGTTCTCAGCGTACCAGTTACGCCAGTCATAGACTGAATAGCATCTTCTACTTTTTTCGCGAACCCTTTATTACCGCCAAAAAACTCTTCCAACCGAGTAAAATTATTGTTTAGCTGGCGATCAAGCATTTTATCATTTACTTCTAGCGTACCTTGTCTTGTGCTAGTGATACCAAACTCAGTCAGTGTTTTGAGGTCCTCGGGAGCTTGCTCAATAGCCGTTGAAAAAGCTGTTTTCAAACGAGCTTGAGCCGTTCTAACTACGCTGTCACCCGCCAAAGGTCCTGACGCGCCAGTTTGTGGATCAACCGCAGATAGCTCACTAGAAACTTGATGAAACTGGTTGTACGCACTGACAAATTGCAAAATATCATCACGCACACTCTGCCTATCATATTCAACGCCGATTTCTGTTTTCTGTTCCGTAGGATCAGTTACCCCCTTGACAGTAATGTCTATACCGTCAATCGCGTTCTCTATCACATTATTTTCACTGCTCAGTTGAGCAATACCATCGAGCATGACAATAGAATCTTGTGCCGCTTGAGTTTCTGTCATACCAGAGTAACTCACCATCGAATCTTGGGCACTTTTTAACGCAGCTTGCGTTTTATCCACCGCCACTTTTTTTGCGCGTTCTTCCGGCGGTAATAAGTCCAATTTGGCTTGATAACCTTGCTCTTCAGTTAAACTGCCGTTAGCGACCGATTGTTCAATGGAGGCCACTTTTTCTGCTATTTGCTGATCTTGTTTGGTTCTTTGAGCCAGAATGTCCGCCTGTTCAACGGCCTCTCTTAGAGCTTCTGCTTCTTCGGCTTCTTGTGGCGTTAGGTAAGAATCGGTCAATGTACCAGACGCAGTATTGCTCCATCCCGGCACTAATGCCATTTTATCTAACGCTTTCTTATCCAACTCTGGTTCTGGTGGTTGATAAGAGTCGAGCAATGTTCCTGAAGCCGTTTCTGTCCAACCGGGAATAGACTCTTCAGCTTTGACATAACCGGTTGTCGAAAGCCCATTATCGCCTGACGCTGAATCAACTGGTGAAGTTGTAGCCAAAATATTTTCTGCTGCACGAGCATCTGGCTCTTTTGCAGAATCAATAATTGCACTCGCCAGTTTCTGAGTTTGTTGGTTGGCAACATCTTGCCCTTTTATAGGGATAGAAAGTGCCTCGGCGGCTGCCGTTCTTGCCTCTTCTAGTGACCTGAGGCGTTCTTCGAGGGTTTGATATTCAAGCTTTTTCAGTGGGTTTGTAGATTCTGATTCCGCCGAAATTTTAATTTTATTGTCTACACCAGATTTATCTGAAGCAACAATCAAACGTTGCCCATTAGCATCATTGATTATAGATGCTCTTACACCTGGATTATTATTTGCACCGTTGATGCCTCTTACTACATCTTTAAGATTAGAATAATGTCTAACATCAACTGAAAACTGTTTTTCACCTAGTGAAATTTGCAGCTTGCCGGGGCCAAATTTTGTGTCATCAGACAATGCTTCTGACGCCACTTTATGACTTTGAGCAAGCTGCAGCACATCGATACCATATCGACCAGCGATAGCTTCGGTCGTCGCCGATGCTGATACCACACCATCATCAGTAGATTCTACGGTTCTCACCGCAAAGGCTTTATCCTGACGAAAGTTTGCCATCAGATTTTTCATCGTATCAAGTGACTCTCTGAGTCGGCCGTAAGCACTAATATCAATACCAATTTGAGCACGATCGTTGTCGAGCCGAGCTTGCTTAGGAACACGCTCGGAATCGACAATTTTACTGACCATACCATTGATATCCATACCAGATGACATACCCAACGGGCCTACACTCATTCACTCACCTATAAGATTGTTAAACAAAGCTGTTACACTTTTTCCTCAATAAATAAACCTGAGGAAGCTGACGCTAAACGTCTAAGTATAATTAGCATCTCTTCATCGGGAATCTGTCTAATTATATCGCCAGTACTGGCTTCAAAAATTGTGACCACATCTCTTCCCAATTCCTCATCAACACGAAACGAAAGGCCTTTATTAATAGAGTTAACGAATTCATCCATTTTCTCTACCATTTTTTGTAATTGACCTTTATTTAGATCAATTCTTTTTTGAACTAAATCTTCAACTGCCTTCGTTTTCTCTGCCATGTCGGTTTCAGTTGTTACTCTACCGACGTCTTTCTGAGTCGACACTAACTTATCTGTCGCGCCACCATCTCTTAAAGCAAGTTTAATGCCACTGGAGTTACCATTCGCCTCGTTAACTCGGCTATTTGGTTCGCCATACGGCTGGATGTTCGATGTGTATGCAGATATATCCATACCGATCTCCCTTCCACCTTGTTGTTAAGTGGTTATTTACTTTTTTACAGTAATTTTCCACTTATCCCAACAAGCTCAATGCAGCTGATGGAGATTGCTTAGCTTGAGCTAACACCGACGTACTCGCATTCTGAAGAATTTGAGATTTAGTCATCTGAGTGGTCTCTTTAGCGAAATCAGTGTCCATAATACGACTTCTCGACGCATTCACATTCTCGTTAATATTTTCGAGATTACTAATTGCGTGATTAAAGCGGTTTTGGAATGCACCAAGGCCAGCTCGTTGGCTATCCACATTTTTTAAAGCGCCATCTAGAATAGCGACCGCTTGCTGTGAACCTGCAACCGTAGTTACATCAATGTCGTTAACACTTTGCTCAACACCAGCAGCAAGATTCAATTCTCCTGCTAATCCACCACTAAAAGTAACATCGCCATTTTCAACACTCTGATTTGAAGCAAAAACCTGTAGTTTTCCTTCTTCACCCACAGAGGCTTTAATGTCACCATTTTGGCCATTAATATAAGTGGCCAGTTCCTCAATATCATCACCGGTTTTTGCGTTTACGATGATTTCTTTTGCTTCGCCGGATTGATCATTATAGGAAATCGTCAGATCATTGGCACCTTCTTGTACAGACCAGTCTTTGCTCAAGGCTTCTGTTGCAACGTAGCTTTTACCCGCCATGTTGGTATCATCAGAACGCATGTTACCAATAGTTAACATAACCGATTCACCAGAATCCGCACCGATTTGAAAGGATTTTGAACCATAAGAACCATTCAGTAGTTTGTTACCACCAAAAGAGGTCGTTTCGGCAATTCGATTCAATTCGTCATTAAGTGCGCCTACTTCTTCTTGAATAGCAATACGTTCTGAACGAGAGTTAGAACCATTCGCTGATTGCAATGAAAGGTCACGCATACGCTGCATTATGTTCGTGGTTTCTTTCATTGCACCTTCAGCGGTTTGGGCAATAGAAATACCATCATTTGCGTTTCGTACCGCTGTATCTAAACCACGGCTTTGGGAAGTGAGTCGGTTGGAAATTTGCAGACCAGCCGCATCATCTTTGGCACTATTAATCTTGTAACCTGATGATAGGCGTTCCATCGATTTGTTTAGACCTTCAGCAGCACCGGCTAAGTGGCGTTGTGCGGTCATTGCAGACACATTAGTGTTCACATTTATTGCCATAATTGATCTCCTTAGGCATGTGGGGTGATGGGTCTTTGCGTCTCTCACCACGCTAGGACTCATCTAATTTTATTTCTCTCGTCCCTTGTAACGGCGGAGATAAAAAAACCTTTAGGAGATTATTTGATTTTTTTTATATATTACTTATTTTGTGAGTTCGCTCATATTATCTGTTCGGGTTTAATTCCTATAACATGTCATTCTGAAACAACAAAACCCAACCATTTCTGGCTGGGCTTTTATTGATTGTCCACTCGATACCATCAAATAAGACCGGAACACATTACCTAGTTGACATCAGTTACGACAGTAAACCTATTTATCCTAGTAAACTCAGCGCTGTGTTGGGTGCTTGCTTAGCTTGCGCAAGTACCGACGTTGACGCTTGCTGTAGAATCTGAGACTTAGTCATTGCTGTGGTTTCTTTAGCAAAATCGGTGTCTTTTATTCGACTATTCGAGGCGTTCACATTTTCATTAATGTTGTCTAGGTTATTAATTGCATGGTCAAAACGGTTCTGGAATGCACCCAACTCACTACGGTGACTGTCCACGTATTTCATCGCCGCATCTACAACCGCTACCGCATTTTGCGCACCACCAACCGTGGTTACATCTATCGTGTCCACCGTTACCGCCGTTGGACCAGTCATGCCTAGTTCACTCGCAAGACTACCACTAAAAGAAACCTCTCCGTCTACGCTGTTATTTCCCGCAAATATTTGTAAACGTCCTTCTTCATCAACCGATGCACTCACGTCACCTTGTTGACCATTTATGTATGTCGCGAGCTCTTCAATATCATCGCCTGCTTTCGCATTGATCGTATAGTCTTGCGCTTCGCCAAATTTGTCCGTTAAGCTGATTGTCATGCTCGCATCTTGTGCTACTGCCCAATCTTTTCCTTGACCATTTTCTGCTTTGTAGGCACTACCACCCATCATCGCATTGTCTGAACGCATATCCTTTAGGTTCAGCATCACCGCTTCACCATTATCCGCACCTATTTGGAAAGATTTCGTTCCGTGCGTACCGTTCAATAACTTGTTACCACCAAAAGACGTCGTTTCCGCTATTCGGTTTAATTCGTCGTTTAACGCCGTTACTTCTTCTTGAATCGCTACTCGCTCCTGTTTTGAGTTCGAGCCATTCGCTGATTGTAAAGATAAGTCACGAACTCGTTGCAGAATATTTGACGTCTCTTTCATCGCCCCTTCTGCGGTTTGTGCTATTGAAATGCCGTCGTTTGCATTTCGTACCGCTACGTCCAAACCACGACTCTGTGCATTCAAACGATTCGAAATTTGTAAACCTGCAGCGTCATCTTTTGCATTGTTTATCTTGAAACCTGAAGATAAGCGTTCCATTGAAGTGTTTAGGTCGCTTGCTGCGCTAGATAAATGACGTTGTGCTGTCATTGCTGCTACGTTTGTATTTACATTAACTGCCATGGTAATTCTCCAATTGATTTTCCGTTTAAAGCGGTTTCCGACGTCTCGGAAAACCAAGTAGTTCTCTCAAAGTTACTTTCATTAACGGCATGAAAATCAATTCCTTTAGCAAATAATTTAAATTTTTTATAAATAATTAAAAATAACGTCAAATTTGAGGGGGTGCTAAACCATAAAGGAGAGTTCAAAAAGGGCAGTAAATAGGTAAAGCATTAAACTAAATAATTGACGGTTTTGTCTTCGAGAATACCTTCATCAAAGCTATGGCTAGAAAAATAATAGGTTCTTTATTGTGTACTCTATACCTCCCTGACTATCGCCAAGAATGCGGAATAAATGTACTTAAATCTTTAACACTGGCTAATCAATGGGAAGGTGACCCGTTTTCACTAAAATAACGGTCTCTTCTTCCACATAAGGAAAATGCTCGCTCATGTGAGGACTGCGTATCCAAGTATATTTTGGGTACTCAGCATATTCATCTTTAAAGGTACCACACAACACAAAAATCTCTTCACCACCGAAATGACGATGTGGTTGGAAACGTTCACCTGCCGGCCATTTCACCAACGCAACGTGCTCATGTTCGAACTGATGCAATGGCATCACTTGCAATCCACCAATCCCCGGAAGCCAATCCGTTTCCAGAGTATTGATACGAACTTGAGTTAAATCTCTCGCATCAAACTGGTTTAGCTTAACCAAGATCGTGCAGCCACCTATACTCGACGGAGAGTGTGCACTACCAGGTGGGTTTCGGATATAAGTGCCCGCGGGAAAATCTCCGGTTTCATCAGAGAAAACCCCCTCTAAGACGAAGATCTCTTCTCCTTGTGGATGCGGGTGCGCAGAAAACGAAGATTGTGGAGCATACTTCACCACGCTAGTCGTGTGACCCGACTCTTTTTCTTCTCTTTCTAACGGCTTACGCCATACGCCTTTGGCTGGGCTCGCAATCCAATCTAGTGGTTCAGTTTCAATAACCAATCTCTTTGAAAAGTCCATGTTTAACATAGTAACGACCTTACTCTTATTTAGCGTTTTAATTTTTTGGATTTCTAGTTTCTATTATACGCGAATACTCAACTTTACTTTCTTTGATTGCTGCGCTGGTAATTTTTCTGAGTATCGTAACAAATGTGCTTGTCGACGTTCTTTAATTGAATACCAATCTCATTAAATGCTTTTTGGATGGTCGTTGCGACATACTGCGGCCCTTCTCCCATAAAAAAGTCTGATCTATCTTGATTCGTTTCGAATACGCAGACGATTTTTAAGCTCTGTGGAAACGAAGAGAAATTGACGGTATGTGTCACCCAAAGGAACCCATCGAAACCTTTCAATGTATCTTCACAAACCGCGGTCAACACGTCTCTAATTTGATTTTCGATCTTCTTATCTGATTTACGCATGAAGCAAACTTCTTATTTTGTAGTGGAAGAGTAAGGAAAGTAAAAAAAGAAAAGCCCCATTTCCTTTGAGAGAACTGGGGCCGGTCGTGTCGCAAGCTAGGTAGCCTATGTGGAGATCGAGAGAAATAACACATAACCAGCTTTACGTTGCACATTAATGTTTGGGTCTATTGGCAATAAGTGAGAGAGCCGCCAGACTTAATATTAATATGCCATTACCACTATAACTTTACTCAATGTCGAACCACGTCTGTATCGACTACTGCAAAGCAAGGTTATAACTGTAATACCAACTACTGAAGTAGTGACATTGCAGATTGTGGTAATTGTTTCGCTTGAGCAAGAATCGATGTCCCTGCCTGTTGCAAAATTTGGTTTTTAGTAAGTTCCGTCGTCTCTTTAGCGAAATCGGTATCTTTAATTCGACTTTTCGACGACTCTACATTTTCTTGAATGTTGGATAAGTTATTAATGCTGTGACTCAAACGGTTTTGTTTAGCACCTAAATCAGCTCGTTGGCTATCTACATAGCGTAACGCGGAATCAATAACGCCAACTGCATTTTGTGAACCTTTAACCGAGGTGACATCAATATCTTGAGCCGTAGTCGCGACAGCTTCTGCTCCACCAATTCCCACTTCTGCGGCTAAAGAACCTGAAATATCCAGCCCACCAGCAATTTTGTCGTTAGCGACAAAAATTTGTAAATTTCCGCCTTCACCAACAGAGGCTGTTAGCCTATCTGTTTGACCATTAATATAAGTGGCGAGTTCTTCAATATCATCACCTGCTTTTGCTTGCATATCAATAACTAACTCTTCATTTTCTGCATCGGCTGCGAAAACAAATTTCATATCAAGCTTATCTGCCGGCACACCCCAGTCACTACCCAATGTCTGACCTTCTGGTAGTTGAGCGCTAAATGTTGAACCTCCCATGCGGAAATCGTCAGCGCGAATACTGGTTAATCCCATGATCATTGCTTCACCTGAGTTAGCACCTATCTGGAATGCCGCTTCTCCAAAAGAACCATTAAGTAAACGACGTCCACCGAATGAAGTAGTTTCTGCAATTCGGTTTAATTCATCCTGCAATGCCGTGACTTCTTCATTGATAGCAACACGTTCTGTCAATGAGTTTGACCCATTTGCCGATTGCAGTGATAAATCACGCATACGAGTAAGAATCGATGTTGATTCATTCATCGCACCTTCTGCTGTTTGAGCAATAGAGATACCATCATTAGCATTGCGCATTGCGACATCTAAACCACGTGATTGAGCGTTTAGTCGGTTCGAAATTTGTAAACCTGCAGCATCATCCTTAGCACTATTAATTCTATGCCCAGATGACAAGCGTTCCATCGACGTATTCAAATTTTCAGATGCTTTATTCAAATAGCGCTGAGATGTCATCGCGGCGACGTTAGTATTTACTGTTACAGCCATTTTTCTGCTCTCCTATTGAGTTCGCAAGCTTTCTGCGAAGCGGTCAGCTTTAGTCTCATTTGGATAAGCACTGACCGTATATTTACTTGCCGAACCAAGCGTCAATATTTCACTTAATTCATTATGTATTCATTTTGTCTATGGTTAATACAATACAAGTAGTGTGCCACTTTTTTATTTTTTACTTAAATAAAATAAAATCTTTATATTTCAATATATTAAAACATGGTATTTATACGTCAAATATCGTGTAAATGTGTATGTTTTAATAAAGCGGCAAATAGTTTCTGCGATTATTTTAACCAATGACAACTATTGCCGCTTTCTCGCTTGCGTTACGTTTTGCTCATTTAAGCTACACCTAATTACATTGAAGTGACGTCGAAGTCACTTCATCAATAACCAGAATATTGCTGACTCCGCACATATGGCAGTAGCGCATATGGCAATGGAGAAGTTAATGGAATTAGCTGTCGCTAAATCCGTTTAAGTCATGTTAGATATAATTGAATAAGGTAAGATCTTTTGTCTTACCGAAGGCTTTTTGCGATGCCTGTAGAGCAAGTGAGTTTTCGTTAAACTCAATCACAGCTTGTGAATAATCCAAATCTTCAAATGCACTTTTGGACTTAGCTAGAGTTAACTTAAAGTCTTCATGCAAATTCGATTGAATATCAAGAGTATTTAAACGCGCACCGACATCGGTTCTTGCTTTTCCTAGATGTATAAATGCGGCATCAAGTTCTTCAGTTAATCGATGTAATTCAGCTGTTGCCGAGGCATCTGAAACCGACGCATCACCCAGGTCAATAACTTGTTTAAAGCTATCAAACAGGCTAAATGATTGACTAGGTGATATTGAGATAGAATCACCGGCAGTGATCTGCCCTTTTATCTGAATAGATAGGTCATTATATTTAATGCCTTTTTTAGGATCGAATTCTTCAACGGCAACCGAACTTCCATCTTTATTAAGTTGATAGGCATATTTACCTGCTCCCATATCAACGAATGTAACTTGATATTCAGATGTATCTTCACTGTCTAAATTAGTCGCTCTCTCTAACAATAGACGAGAACCTTCTTGTAATTGATAGCTCGGTGTGTAGTCACCGAAAGGATTATCAATTTGCATATACAACTTACTACCAGGATCGTTCAGCGGCATCTCTAACTGATTGGAGATTTTCATTTTGCGCTGATAGTCGTCACCTGTGTACGTTACGTTACCTTGGTTATCTCTAAAAAAGGGTTGATTTTTGGGTTTTGTGCCGGAGAAAATATAGTTTCCAGACTCATCTTGGCTATTCGTCAAATTGAGTAAGTTATTGAATATTTCTTCCATTTCTCTGGTCTTAGCTAAACGGTCCTCTTTTGAGTGCGCACCGTTAATCATCTCCATTACCGTTCTTTTTGCTTCATCGGTATATTCTTCCGAGTTGGCAACTAAGACTTCGTGATGCTCTAAGCGATTACGCGTTAAAACTATGGCATCCATATATTGACGCAATTGTTCTGATTGCTGCCCAATACTTTGCACATAGTGTGTCGCTAGAGGATCATCGGCAGCACTTAACAACTTCTTGCCGGAAGCCAACTGCGCTTGGTTATGTACCACCTTGGCTTCTTGTCTGCGTAGGTCATTTTGCACTGTTTGGTAATTATGAAAACTTGAAATACGTCCAACCATCTAATTAGCCTCCTAGCGCAATGCTAATATTGTATTAAACGTATCATTTGCTACTTGCATGATACGAGAAGACGCCATATAAGATTGCTGAAACTTCATCATATTAGCGGCTTCTTCATCTAGATTTACCCCGGATATTTCGGCAACACGCTCTTGTGCAGATTCATTCTCAAGACGAGCAACTTCTGACAATCTGGAGGCGGTCGACATTTTTAAGCCCATATCGGTATTGAGATCATGATACAGCTGTAAGATTGTCGAGTTATTATCGTTTAAATTTTTGGCAGTTTGTAAGTCCTGCATTTTGCGTAAGTTACCATTATCACCTTCTGAAGCGGTTAAATTGGCCGCAAATTTATCGTTAGCAACCGCACCTTCTGTTAATTCAAATGTTGTTCCTTGAACGGTAACAGAACCTGTAGGTGGGTAGTCTTGTGGTTGAAGTAATACTTTACCGTTCATATCGAGTACGGCAAATTGGTCACCTTGAGGTGAAACTACGACTTGAAATTCTTTTAAATCACCAGCCTCTATAACTCGAAATTCTGCATCACCTTGTTCAAACGTTGCCGAACTAGCATAACTTTGAGCGGCAATTTTTGCCGGATCATTCATTGCCACTTTTATTTGTTCTGCGCCAAACCTAACAGGGCGTAAAATAATTTTTTCGCCTGAACGAGGAGATTCGTTCATTTCAACTCGCATACCATCGATATATAGAGCTGAATTTTTCGGTTCTACTTGTACAACATCGCCTGATGGTTTCAATACGGTATAATCGCTACCATCGTAACGAAGCTGATAATCACCTGCTTTTATTTGACTAATATCATCGATATATACCGCCAAATCTGCTTGAGAGTTTTTTTCTAACACAACACGAGATTTTGCGATGCTATCTGAGTTAACGTCGGTAAAAACCGATGCTCCAATAGCGCCTCTAAGATCCAAACCTTGAGATTGAAGTTCATTAACACCGTAAGAAATAGAGGTGGCAACACGACCTAATTCGTCTTGTACATAAGGAATAAGCTCATCACGCATTTTAAACAGTGATTCTAGCTTTCCATCAATATCGGTGTGATTAATCGGTTTTATCCCTTTACCTTCAACCAGAGCTAATTGACGTTGCTGCGCATCTGGCGAGCCATCCACTATGGCTAATTTACTTGATTCAGCACCTGAAACTAACGTGTGTCCACTACCAATATGAATGTTATAGCCTTCATTATTGTTGCGAGGAGTTACCGTGACTTTGGTGTATTCAGAAAGCTCTTTTACCAATTTTTCATGGCTATCCATTAAGTCATTATGTGGGCCTGGTGTCCTCATCATTAGTTTATGCAAATCTTTTATTTCGTCACCGATTTGATTGACTCTGTTAATGGCTAGGTCAAGCTTACGGTTGGTATTAGACGACTGCTGGCGTACCGTTTCATAAAAAGTATTTAAATTTTGACTAATTAGCCCAGCCTTTTCTAATACAACTTTACGAGCACCCATATCATTCGGAGAGTCGGCCAGAGTTTTGATGGAATCGAACCATTCATTGATATTTTCTGGTATTTTTTTCGATGCCAACGACGAAAGCATACTGGTGAGTTGATTAATATTGCTTTCATCATCTTCACGTAATGCTTTACTGGTAGTAGAGACATTGAGTTCGTTGACGGCAAATTGATCCCAAGAGCGGCGAACATTTTCCACATGAACGCCCATGCCAAAGGTTTCACCCCCATACATACGAGGCGAATTCGTTCCTTGGATCACCGATTGCCGGCTATAGCCTTCGGTATTCGCATTCGATATGTTATGACCAGTGGTGTTGAGTTGTCTCTGAGCGGTTAATACGCTCTGAGTACCAACATTCAACAAGTCCGATGCCATAATGCCCCCAGTAAAACCAAGAAAAATAGATGTTTATTGCTTAACTTACTTACCATCTAGCAAAGGACATGCCAACTGGGCCATTTTCAATAAAATTCGAAAACTGATCGACTTCATTTAACCAAAGGTAGTGTTTGTAAGAAATAATGATGGTTGTACAAAACAACCATCATTAGTTAAGAAGAGTGGTACTTATGACCGAAAAAGGAGGCTTAGAGCCCCCTTTCAAGTTTTTGCCTTAATATTTTAACTCTGAATTTTACTGCATCTTATCGATTCTTTGTTTTACTTGCAGTACCTTGTCAGCGTAATTAGGATCGGTTGCGTAACCTGCTTTATGTATGCCTCGAATAAATGATTCAGAGTTATTATTCTGAGAAAGTGTTGTCTGGTATCTTGGATTTTGATTAAGAAAACGAACAAAATCATTAAAGCTTTCTTCATAACTGTCGTAGGAGCGAAAAGCAGCCTTTTCTTTCACTGGCACATTATCATGAAACTCTAGTGTTTGAGTCGCTACCTTGTCGCCTTTCCAACTGTTGTCAGCTTTAATATTGAACAGGTTATTACTGCTACCTAACGAGTTGTTTATGACCTTTTTCCCCCAGCCTGTTTCCAATGCGGCTTGAGCAATGAGAATTGAAGAGTCAATGCCTAAAGCTTTAGCTGCCTTGTCTGCATAAGGTTTTAATGATTGTACAAACTGCTCTGGACTATCAAAACTTCCACCTGACTGATTTTGACTCAGTGGCGCAGCAGAAAGTTTTTTCTGCTCGAAATCAGCATATTTTGCTTCATCTACAGGTAGACGTAATGTTGTGTCCAATGCTGCATTGCGCATGGTTATTTCACTGTCATCTCCCGCCTGCCCAGAACTAAGTTGAGCAACAATCATATCGGCAAGGCCTAAAGAGCCAGAAGCACTTAATTCACTGGCCATTTGTTCGTCCATCATTTGACGGTAAAAATCTTGATTTTGGCTCTTCATTAAATCGGATTCAAACGATGCATTGGCATCTCGCATGGATTTAAACAGCATGGTAGTAAAAATCGATTCAAACTGTTTTGCTGCAGCAGTAAGTGCTTCTTTTTGGCTGCCATCATCATCACTTACCGCATTTTGACGCAGTTTATCTAAACTGGCGATATCGTGAATAAATCCGATGTCATTAGCATTGTCTATCATCACATCACCCTTAAATTATGATAAGTTGGCCTTCGATAGCACCGGCTTGTTTGAGTGCTTGTAAGATAGCCATTAAGTCGGAAGGTGCCGCACCCACTTCATTGACAGCTCTAACCAAATCATCAAGGGTAAGACCGGGTTGGAAATTAAACATTTTGCCTTGTTTTTCTGTCACTTCAATATCGGTATCAGGCGTTACAACTGTCTCTCCCCCAGCAAAAGCATTAGGTTGGCTCACATTTAAATTTTCTTTTATCGCAACAGTCATGCCGCCATGCGTTACTGCGGCGGCTTTCAGTCTGACATGTTGTCCAACAACAATCGTTCCAGTGCGTGAGTTAACAATAATTTTGGCGGCGCCGTCAGCCGGTGTGAATTCAAGGTTTTCAATTGCAGAAAGAAATGCGACTCTTTGACTGACATCACGAGGTGCTCGAACTTTAACTGAAGTTGAATCTATCGCTGACGCCATTTGTGGACCTAAGAAATTGTTTACTGTGTCAACCATACGCTGAGCGGTAGTGAAATCTGATTCAACCAAATTGAATGTAATAAAATCGCCACGGCCAAAAGGACTAGGTATTTCACGTTCAACACTTGCGCCGCTAGAGATCAAACCAACGGTTGGGTTGTTTCCTACTATTTTCGAACCATCTGCGCCTTCTGCACTGAACCCACTCACCACTAAATTGCCCTGTGCTATTGCATAAACTTCGCCATCGAGACCTTTTAAGAAGGTTTGGATTAACGTACCACCACGTAAGCTCTTAGCGGAACCAATAGAAGAAACCGTCACATCCACTTTTTGCCCTTGCTTAGAAAAAGCCGGCAACTCTGCTGTAACAATTACAGCGGCAACATTTTTTGTTTTCGGTTTAGTACCTGGTGGCAATTGTATGCCGAAGTTTTGCAGCATGGCATTGAAGCTTTGATCAGTAAACGGTGTAGATTCCCCTGTTCCAGGAAGACCCGTGACTAAGCCATAACCAACTAATTGGTTACTACGGACGCCCGCGACTTCTGCAATGTCTTTGATTCTTGCAGCATATGCCGATGTTGTCATCATCACTATACCAACCATTATTACTGCTAATTTGTTCATGAATAGAACCTCATTTTGCTGTCAATACTTCGACTATTTCACGTTTCTATAAAGAGACATTAAAGAATCGTGCCAAGAATCCAGGTTCTTGCATATCTTGTTGGGTTCCAGTGCCTGAATAGCGGATTCTGGCATTAGAAATTCGATTTGACGCAATAGTATTATCAAAACTAATATCATCTGGACGGATAGTTCCACTCAAACGAATATATTCATCTCCGGCGTTCAACGTTAACCACTTTTCACCACGTATAACTAAGTTGCCATTAGCAAGTACTTCGATAACTTCAACCGTGATGGAACCACTTAGACTGTTACTTTGATTGGCAGTGGCTTCGCCACTAAAATTGTTATCATTGCTGAGTTCATAAGAAAAATCGTAATCACCTATTGTTAATGGTTGCCCTCCCACAGAAAGTGGGTCCATTGAAGAGTCATTACTTTTGGATAAATCGGCATCAGCACTTTTTGCCGCTTTGGTTTGTTCTTCCATCATGACGGTAACAATATCACCCACTCCACGAGGTTTTGAATCATCGTATAAGTTGGTTGCATAACCAACATTAAATAACGACCCAGTCGCGGCTGCATAATGTTTGGCTTTATGTTTAGGATGAATTGGCGCCCAAGCTGGATCGCCTTCGATCGGATCGTTGCGCGTTCTCAAACTATCAATAATTCCTGAATCTTCGGCTTCCGCTTTGTCGCCTTCCACTGCGTCAACCAATGTTGTGCTCTGTTCAACGTCGTTGCCTTCAATGATTGGAGACAACATAGTACAACCTGACATGGTTAACATTAAAACTAACCCAAAAATACGTTTCATAGCGACTCGCTCACTTCAAATTAAACTATTGGTTTCAACAGACATCAATTGCAAAAATAACGACTTTAATCAGGAAATATTACAATTGCTGATTAACAAAACTTTGCATTTTATCAACGGCAGAAATAACTTTTGAATTCATCTCGTAAACACGCTGTGCTTCAATCATATTTACAAGTTCTTCGGTAACGTTAACATTAGATGTTTCTAACATAGATTGACGAACAGAACCCAGCCCATCTAAACCAGGAACGCCTTCTGTTGGCTCACCACTGGCACCGGTAGGTAAATATAAGTTTTGCCCGATAGGTTCTAAACCACCCGGATTAATAAAATCGACCGTGGTTATTTGTCCAACAACTTGGTTGTCTTGCTGACCTCGTAACCGAACGGAAACTTCGCCATCATTACCAACAGTGATAGAAATAGCATCATCGGGAATAGCAATCTCAGGCTCTAATGAGTAACCAGAACCAGAGGTTACAATGATACCTTCGTCATTGAGCGTAAACTGTCCATTTCGGCTGTATCCCATGTTGCCGTCTGGCATAACAATTTGGAAAAAACCGTCCCCTTCGATCATCATATCTAATGCGTTGGTGGTCGTTTGGGCATTGCCATGCGTATGAATTTTTTGGGTTGCGACGACTTTAGAACCTGCACCAAGCATTAACCCACTAGGTAATTCTGTGTTTTGCGACGACTGACCGCCTGGTTGGTTTATATTCTGATAGAACAAATCTTCAAATACAGGACGACTCTTTTTATAACCAATCGTTGAGGCGTTTGCCAAGTTGTTGGATATGGTCGAGATGTTGGTTTGTTGAGCATCTAAACCTGTTTTACTTACCCATAATGCCGGATGCATAACTAATCCCCTTAACTAAATCTGTTAACTCATACGAAGCAATGAATCAGATGCTTTATCCATCTCTTCTGCATTGCTCATCAGTTTGACTTGCATTTCAAACTGGCGCTGTATATCAATTAGACTGGTCATTTCACCAATCGCACTTACGTTACTTCCTTCGACTGCACCGGTCATAAGCTTTACGTTCGCATCCGCTTCAAAAAACTGGTTTGGATCTTTGGCTCTAAACAGTCCATTCGAGTCTTTAAATAGCTCTCGATTATTTGGCCTAGAAAGTTTAATTCTATCCACTTCTTCCATTGCGTCGGCAGGCGCACCTTTCGGCAATACGGAAATAGTACCATCACGGCCAATTTCTATTTTTGCTATTGGGACGGGCAAGGTTATTGGTGCCCCCGCCTCACCCAGGACCACATGGCCAGAACCATTGGTTAACAATCCTGTTTCATCGATATGCAAATTGCCGTTACGGGTTAAACCTTCTTGGCCGGTTTTATCTAATACAGATAACCAACCATCGCCTTCAATCGTTACATCTAGATCACGGCCTGTGGTTATAACACTCCCTTGAGCAAAATTTTGGCCCGGACGCTCTGTCATACTAAAAACGCGAGAGGGTAAACCGTCACCATAAGCTTGCATTGAGCGCGCTTGAGCGAGATCAGCACGAAAACCTGTTGTACTAACGTTGGCTAGGTTATTCGCTCTTAACTGCATCTCTTGCATATTTTGCTTAGCGCCACTCATGGCAAGAAACAAGGCACGATCCATAATATTGCTCCGAAAATTTACTGTCTAAGTAAACTAAAGCAATAGACGTGCCAACTAAATTAGTTGTTTAATAACAATAAGATATAGATAGATTATTGGTAAGAATAGAAAAAAGGCAAAGAAAGGAAAGGTCTTTGCCGCCCAAAAGCGGCAAAGTTGTACTCATAAAAACGCTTAACGAATTTGTAAAATAGTTTGTTGAGTTTGATTATGCACTTCAAGTGATCGAGAGTTCGCTTGGAAGTTACGTTGTGCTGAAATCAAATCAACCAGTTCTTGGGTCATATCAATGTTGGATTGCTCTAACGTTCCGTTAGAGATCGTTCCATATGATCCTTTATTAGATTCACCCCAAATTTTCTGACCAGATGCTTGAGTAGAATCCCATTGAGTGCCACCTTTTTTATCAAGGCCTTGCTCATTGGATACTCTTACCAAACCAACTCGACCAAGAGATATATTCTCTCCGTTAGAGTATGTGCCTAAAATCGTTCCATTTTCATCAAAATCAAGCTTGGTGAGGAAGCCGGTTGTTGCGCCATCTTCATCAAATTTAGTTAATTCAAATGGGGCGGCAAACTGAGTGGCCCCATCCAACTTAAATGACATTAGCTGTGTTGGATCCGCGCCATTTAAATCGATAGCATTTGGACCGACACCTAATTGCTCTGTCACTATATTGTTGCCACCGTTAATACTAGCAAGTGTGCCATCAGTATTAAATTTCACGGTATGCCCTATATGGCCGGTAGCATTAGTTGCATCACCACCAGTAATATTCAGTGGCTTTTCACCATTTTTATCGGTAACAGTATAGTAAGTCTGCCATGTATTTGGTTGGGTCATATCTTTCAAATAGTAGGTCGATAATTTGTACGACTGTCCCATCGAATCATAAATGGTAGAAGAAGTTGAACGGTTAAATGTTTCTTTATCTGTAAAATCAAACAGAGCTGGATCTTTTAAATCGCCATTCGCTGGTAAGTTAACGCCGACTTCTACATTCGCCGTTTGCTTAGGTTTACCAAACTCAGGCGGGACTTGTAACGGAGTAGGTTCGTATGACAGTACGTCACCGCTATCTGGATCAACTTGATAACCTAATAAAAACTCCTCATTTGAGCTAACCATGTAGTTGTCTTTATTCAAATGAAATGCGCCATTTCTAGTCAGTTCATTTTGTTGCGGTACCATGCGATCTTTTGATACAGCGAAAAAGCCCGTACCACCAATACGTAAATCCATTGGATTATTAGTATAAATACTTGACCCTTCGTGGAATTGCTGGGCAACTTTACTTGGCTGAACCCCGCCACCAGGTGTGGTCTTAGAATTAGTAAATACAGAACTTGAATACACATCACCAAATTCAGCACGCGACTCTTTAAAACCGAACGTGTTGGCATTAGCAATATTGTTACTTGTTGTATTTAAATCCAATTGTGCAGCGGATAAACCGCTTAAAGCTACATATGACATTTCAATTTCCTCTTATCTAGCTAGCGCTGTTACGCTTTGCCAACTTCTAATACTTCAGCAAGTTTAACTGGCGATTCAAAGCCAGCCAGATTAAGCAGTACATTCCCATCACCTTTACCGAGAAGAACACTATTCACGTTTGCGTAAGTTGATACTTCAAACTCTGTACTTTGTCCTTCCAATAAGCCGCCTGCTTTTACATTGTATTTGCCGGCCGGCATAGGAACGCCGTTTTCATCTTTACCATCCCATTCAATACGACTATCACCGGCAGGTTTCGCCCCTACATCTAACGTTCGTACTAATTGACCAAGTTCGTTTTCTACTCTGACAAATAAATTATCCACCGAGGCTGGAAGCTTAACCATTGCTGCCATGCCAGCGTTGTCTGCTTTAATACCTGCGGCACCCGGAACCAACACATCTCGCCCAACTAATGTTGATGCTTGAAGTGCTTGGTTGGAGGTCATTGATGAATTTAGGTTTTCGAACTGTCCATTCATCTGATTAATACCATCAACGGTCGCAAATGAAGCCATTTGCGCTATCATCTGGTCATTACTTACCGGCTTAAACGGGTCTTGTTGAGCAAGTTGCTTAGTGAGTAGAGATAAGAAATCCTCTTGCTTAAGGTCTTGCTTACCGGTTGTCTCAGTCGGCTTATTTTGCTCTTGAAGGCTTTTAAGCTGGTCTACATAGGACAAGCCGGTCTGACCAACGTTGTTGATTGCCATTACGCTTTCTCCTTATTGACCCATCTGCAGCGTACGCAGCAGCATTTGTTTACTTGCATCTGCTACCTGAACATTCGTTTGATATGAACGAGATGCAGAAATCATGTTTGCCATTTCTTCCATAACATTAACGTTAGGTTTATAAATATAACCTTCATCGTTAGCTAATGGATGTTCTGGGTTGTATTCCGCTTGTAGAGGCTTATCACTCTCTACAATTCCTAAAACTTTAACTGGAACCGTATGGTCACGGTTGTAACTTGCCTTACTCAACTCGGCACCAAACACAGCATGACGTGCTTTATAGGTTTCTTTAGCAGAACCACTAATGCTATCTGCGTTAGCTAGGTTACTTGAGGTCGTATTTAGACGAACAGATTCAGCACTCATGGCAGAACCAGTTACATTGAATACATTAAATAAGCTCATCTAATTATTCCCCTTTGATTGCTTTAGTTAAGTTCTTAAACTTTCCGCCTAAGAAATCCAGTGACGCTTGGTGTCTGATTTGATTCTGCATAAACAAATTACGCTCCAAATCAACATCTACCGTGTTGCCATCACCAGTATCGGGCTGATTAGGAATTCGGTATTTTACATCCCCATTAATGTTAGTAGAGGCAGCTATATGCCGCTCGTTAGTACGATTAAGACCAAAGTTTGCCCCCGACGTTGCCGCCTGAAGTGCTTTTTGAAAGTCCATTCCTTTTGCTTTATAGCCAGGCGTGTTCGCTTGGGCAATGTTTGTAGAGATAATCTCTGCATTGCGCTCCCGAGTACCAACGGTGTGTTGGTGAATGCCTAACGCATCATTAAAAGAAATAGTCATACCGTACCTCTACTATCAAAAATGACTTACGATTATATAAAAGCAATCATCGTGCCAAAAAATAAATTTATCTATCGCCAGTGTAACTAATCAATGACGCACTTTTTGAACTCAACCATGACATTATCTTAACTAGCATAAATTGAGCCACCTATTGTTGTTTAGGTTTGGGCTTTTTTAAGACAAAATAATGTTTTATTCGATGACTTAAAATCCTAGTTAGTTGGCGATGGTGACAGATTTTAGTACTGTATCGGTGAATGAAAGGACGTTAAATACCCCATTTTCATATAAACCGTAACTTGCTACATAACCACCTTTAGGAAAAGTAATAGAACCGGGATTATAAATAAACTGCTCCCCTATCCTCTTTGCCACTGGAATATGACTGTGTCCATGTGCGATCACATCACCTACTTTTAACGCTGGACGGTTGTCACTATTATAATGATGCCCATGCGTAAGAAATATCCGTGCTCCACTTTCTAATATTACCCATGCATAAGATTCCATCATCGGAAAATCTAATAACATTTGATCCACTTCGCTATCGCAATTACCTCGTACCGCGATTATTTCATCTTTGTAAGTATTGAGTAGTCTCGCGACCTCTGCCGGTTGATAGCCATCAGGAACCGGGTTTCTAGGCCCATGGTTAAGTACATCACCTAATATAATAAGAAAATCACTGCGCGACGCCTGATATTTTTCTAAGACCGTTTCAGTGGCGGGTAATGAACCATGTAAATCAGATACAAAAAACAGTTTCATTTGGTACCTCTATCTAGTATTCGATACACGTTACCATGCAATATAAAATCATATTAGGTTCATATCAAAGAAAACTAGCATAACTAATTGGTGTTAGCCGTGAGCATCAAATATCTCTTTAACACCTAATAAATGTCTCAAAAGTTTGAGAACATTCCCCAGAAAAAGAGGCAAGCGTCTATACTAGAAAGTAACATTTATAATATAGGGAGGGACACATGCATATACTGCTAACGGGTGGTACTGGCTTTATTGGTTCAGAATTAATTAAGCATCTTTCTACACATCAAATCGTACTTTTAACTCGAGATACCGTCAGTGCCAGAAGCAAATTAAAACATGCTGATGTTGGGAATATTACTTACATTGATAGCTTGGATAGCTACACTAATTTTAACCAGATTGACGCTATCATCAATTTAGCTGGCGAACCGATTGCAGGTAAAAGGTGGAATAATAGACAGAAAAAAGTCATTTGTGACAGTCGCTGGTCGCTAACTGAAAAGTTGGTCGAGCTCACTCATGCAAGCACTACCCCACCCGCTACATTTATTAGTGGTTCGGCTGTTGGCTATTATGGCGATCAGCAGCAGCATCCATTCGATGAATCTTTGCATGTTTACCATCAAGGGTTTACGCACCATGTATGCGAGATGTGGGAATCAATTGCCAAAAAAGCTAAATCAGAATCCACGCGTGTATGTATTATTCGAACAGGTTTAGTCTTAGGGCTAGACGGTGGGGCTCTCCCCATGATGCTACCGCCATTTAAACTAGGTTTGGGCAGCCGTTTAGGTCAAGGTACACAATACATGCCATGGATACATCTACACGATATGGTCAGGGCACTGGTATTTTTATTAACAACACCACATGCCAGTGGTTATTTTAATTTTAGCGCCCCTCATCCTGTAACAAATCGAGAATTTAGCCAAACGTTAGCTTCTTCACTTCATCGACCTATGTTACTGACAACACCTAAATGGGTTCTAAAATTAGTATTAGGTGAAGCCAATTGTCTGTTGTTCGATAGTATTCGAGCTAAGCCGAAACATTTAACAGAGCTGGGGTTTAATTTTACCTACCCAAGATTAGAACCGGCCCTAAAATCTATTTTGCAACATTAATTTAAACAATTTAGCCAGTAAGCTGTTAACTTATAGGTCATTATTGCAATAAAGCGAACCCACACTATTATGTCAAAAACTATCCTTATTACTGGCTGTTCTACAGGTATCGGGTATGTTTGTGCCCATGCGCTAAACCAACAAGGCTTCAACGTGATAGCCTCATGTCGACAGCCGCAAGATGTTGCACGACTACAGGAAGAAGGATTAACCTGCATACAATTGGATCTAAATGATCCCGCCAGTATATCCAAAGCGGTTACTGAGACCATGCTTTTGTGTGATAACAACTTGTATGCTCTTTTTAACAATGGCGCATACGGCCAACCAGGTGCTCTCGAAGATTTGCCGGTTGAGGCACTAAAAGAACAATTCCAAAGTAATTTTTTTGGTTGGCACCAACTTGTTTGTGAAATATTACCTTATATGCGAAAAAACGGTTATGGTCGAATTATTCAAAACAGTTCCGTATTAGGATTTGCAGCAATGAAATATCGAGGTGCTTATAATGCCTCAAAATTTGCAATAGAAGGGTGGAGTGACACTTTGCGTTTAGAGTTACACAATACCGATATTAAGCTCAGTATTATCCAACCTGGACCAATTGAGACTCAATTCAGAGCCAATGGATTGCTAAAACTAAACCAATGGATAGATGTAACTAACAGTGAGCACAAGCAAGCTTATCGTATTCAGTTAGATCGGCTAGCTGATGCTTCTTCTAAAAATAAATTCGTATTACCGGCAGAATCTATCATTGCACCACTATTACATGCGCTCAATTCTCCCAAACCAAAACTAAGGTATCGAGTGACCACGCCAACCAAAGTGTTCTCCGTTTTGAAACGTATTTTACCCACTCGCTGGTTAGACTCATTGCTGAGAAAAGCAGCTTAATGAAGATTAAATCTTCTATAAACATCGTTATTCATACAATATTGTTTAATTAATTTGCTTTTTGATAGAACTGTCACATAGCTGTAATACAATGTATATACCATAGATGTATTAGATCGTTCGTTCTATGTTTTTTAAGCGTTGCATTCGGTGACTATGATGACATTAAACCATCTCAATTGGATTGGTGTGGGTGTTGCGCTACTGTTTATATTTATTCTGTAGCTCTCGCAAAAGTTCAAACAAAAACGCCTTTATTTGGCGTTTTTTTGTTTGAAGCCACCTAACACTCTTGATATTAGTCGTCTATACCCATATTTAAGAAGAAAGCATTATTAAATAAGGGAAAACCATGCAACCTGAGTATATAGTTGAATTAAACGAACAGAATTTTCGTCAAATTCTAGAGCAATCCGTTCAGCGCCCTGTTCTTATTCATTTCTGGGCATCAATGAGCCCTGAAAGCTCAGAAATCATACCTCAACTACACACTCTCGCTCAGCAATACAAAGGTGCATTTACTCTCGCGTTACTCAATTGTGAGCAACAACAAGCAATTGCAAGTCAATTTGGTGTTCAAGCGTTGCCAACCATCGCGCTGTTTGTCAATGGCCAACCAGTAGACGGTTTAGGTGGTCCTCAGTCAATTGAGGCAATCTCAGAGATGTTAAGTAAGCACTTGCCAAGTCAAGATGAGCTCACTTTGCAAGAAGCGCAAGAAAAAATGCAGGCTGGTGAACATGACAGTGCCTTAACCTTACTAAGTTCTTTGGATGAAGAACTGAAAAATAAAGGAAATGTAAAACTGTTAACCGCAGATTGCTATCTACAAACTAATCAATTTGATTTGGCTAAACAGCTTCTTAACCATATTCCACTTGAATACCAAGACAATTATTACAAAGGGCTAATTGCTAAATTAGAACTGCATGAACAAGCAGCAGATAGTCCAGAAATTCAATCTTTAGAAGAGAGATTAAATCAACAACCTAACGATCCTGAAGTTGCGATGGAATTGGCTTTGCAATACCACGAAGTATCACGCTCAGAAGAAGCATTGCAATTGCTCTGGTCATTTTTAGTCAAAGATTTAAATACATCAGATGGAGAAATGAAGAAGTCCTTTATGGATATATTAGCGGCTTTAGGTCAAAGCAATAGTATTGCAGCTAAGTATCGCCGACAACTTTATTCATTACTTTACTAATAACGGTACTTTGTTAGCAACGGTACTTTCATTAGCAACGGTACTTTCATTAGCAATGAAAGCAATACTGGCAAACATATTAACGGATCGCAAAATACGATTCACAGTCGGCGCTTTATTCATGTTCGATGTTTACACGCTGTCGACTGTCAGTTCTATGATTGTCAGTTTTATTGCTCAATACTTTACTATAAACCACCCTCAAACTTATTGCTTTCCCCTCACTCATTCACGCTTCATTAATATGTTTTATTAACTCAAGCAAAATGAAGAAGCTTAAAATCACATGAGTCAAGAAGATATTTCCATGAGTTAACATTATTTGATATTCAAGCAAAACATTGACAATAAACCTAATATTTATTCAAGAACAATTTAAACTAAGTCTATTGACTTTTAGTTCTCTTGATTAGTGTATGGTCAATTAATCAATTATTACTACATCAAGACAGCAAGTTACGCCAGCATCATAAAAATAAACAAAGAAAAGGATATACCATGACTTTAGATGTACTCATTACGATAGGAATATTAATTGTTACTACAATTGTTTTTATAGCTGCAGGAGTAAAAACGGTTCCTCAAGGTAATAACTGGACTGTTGAACGTTTTGGCCGCTATACACAAACCCTCAAACCGGGTTTAAACCTGATCATTCCATTTGTTGACAGTGTTGGCTCAAAAATCAGCATGATGGAACGTGTATTAGACATTCCAGCTCAAGAAGTTATTTCTAAAGACAATGCCAGTGTCAACATCGATGCGGTTTGTTTTGTTCAAGTTATTGATGCGTCCAAAGCGGCTTATGAAGTTAACGATTTAGAGCACGCTATCCGAAACTTAACCTTAACCAATATTCGTACTGTGCTCGGCTCAATGGAACTTGACGAAATGCTCAGTCAACGAGATATGATTAACTTGAAACTTCTTTCAGTAGTCGATGAAGCCACTAACCCGTGGGGAGTGAAAGTTACACGTATTGAAATTAAAGATGTTCAGCCGCCAGCCGATTTAACAGCAGCAATGAATGCACAAATGAAAGCTGAGCGTAATAAACGAGCCGACGTACTTGAAGCTGAAGGGATTCGCCAAGCAGAAATTCTTAAAGCCGAAGGGCACAAACAATCGGCTATCCTACGCGCGGAAGGGGAAAAACAAGCAGCTATCTTACAAGCCGAAGCACGTGAGAGAGCTGCAGAAGCGGAAGCACAAGCTACCACTATGGTATCTGAGGCCATTACCAATGGTGATATGCAAGCGGTAAATTACTTTATTGCTCAAGGTTATACCGATGCGATTAAGTCTATTGGACAAGCAGAAAATGGTAAGATTATTATGCTACCTTTAGAAGCAAGCGGATTAATGGGTTCTGTGGCGGGTATCGCTGAGATGTTTAAACTTCAAAAAGATGATAAGTAAGGAACAATTTTGCTAGAACTACTCAATCAAGTTAATCATTGGCATTGGTTAGCTTTGGGGCTCTTGTTGCTCTCTGGAGAATTGCTCGGTACCGCTGGGTATTTTTTATGGTTAGGCTTATCCGCTATCCTTGTTGGCATAGTGTTATCTTTTTTACCAATTAGCTGGCAATTACAATGGATCTGTTTTGCGAGCTTTTCGTTGATAACGACATGGATTTGGTGGCGATACCAATACAAAAAAGATCTCCAAGCAGAAAGCATGAGTTCGTTGAACCAAAAAGAGAAGCAGTTGCTTGGTAAAGTCACCAAACTTGAGGAAGATGTTATAAAGGGTAACTGTCGCATTAGACTTGGTGACACGACTTGGTCAGCACGTAGTCAACAAGACATTAGTGCTGGAACATTAGTTAAAATTGTTGAAGTAGACGGTATTATTTTAACCATAGAGCCAACGGAATAATCCAGTTAAGATTTTAATCCATCAATTATTGGGCATACATTCCCTTCATCTCCAGGACATGCCTCAACCCAACGTTCGAGTTGATTTTTAATTTCAGTCAGCTCGATCAATTTTTGCTCCACTTCTTGCAGCTTTTGTTGGGTTTTCTGCTTAACTTCTGCACTGGTGGCCTTGGGATTCAGCGCTAAGCTGACTAACTCTTTACACTCATCCAAAGTAAAGCCGACTCTTTTCGCTCTGGCAATGATCTGTAGCTCTTCGATATGAGATTGGTTATATTGACGGTACCCATTATCGGAACGAAAAGGCGGAGAAATTACGCCCTTTTGTTCATATAGTCGGATTGATTTTGCAGATAAATTAGTAAGCTTAACCACCTGATTAATATGCATAAAGGCTCACCATAGACGGAATAGAACAATAAAAAGTCAACAAGGGGGACTCATCTCCCCCCCTTACTGCATGCCAAATCGTAAGCTAGAAATAACCGTTCACTTTATTGCCAACATTCAAGCTCTGTCCCGTTATCAATATTAGGCAAGAATATCGACTAGGGCTTGTTCATCAAGAATCTCAATACCTAGTTCTTGTGCTTTAGTCAGTTTTGAACCCGCCGCTTCGCCAGCAAATAGGATATCGGTTTTTTTCGATACACTACCCGTTACTTTCGCGCCTAAGGCTTGTAAAGCTGCTTTAGCATCATTTCTATTCAATTGAGAAAATGAACCAGTAATAACCACTACTTTATCGGCTAAAGGTTGTGGCACATCGTCTGATGTTTCTTCTATTTGGGGCCAATGAATACCCTGAGCTAATAACTCGTTAATCACTCGTTCATTCTTTTCTTGCTCAAAGAAATGCACAATATGATTAGCAACAATATTACCAACATCGGACACTTCAATTAACTGCTCCAACGATGCTGTTTGTATCGCAGGTAATGACTTAAAATGAGCAGCTAAATTAGCCGCTGTCGCTTCACCTACTTCTCGTATCCCGAGTGAATAAAGGAATCGGGCCAAAGTCGTTTGCTTAGATTGTTCCAGTGCGTTAACCACATTTTGCGCCGATTTAGGCCCCATTCTTTCCAGAACGGTTAACACGCCAGCAGATAATTTAAATAGATCAGCGGGCGAATCAACCATCTCTTTGTCAACCAACTGTTCAACCACCTTGTCTCCCAGACCATCAACATCGAGTGCCTTGCGCGAAACAAAGTGCTTTAACGCTTCTTTACGTTGTGCCCGACACACTAAACCTCCGGTACAACGAGCAACGGCCTCTCCTTCTACTCTTTCAATGGTGGAATGACAAACCGGACAAGCATCAGGAAATACGATCTTCACTGCATCTTCAGGTCTTTTTTCTAAAACCACATTAGTAATTTGAGGTATTACATCTCCTGCACGGCGAATAATAACGGTATCACCAACCATAACGCCAAGACGTTCGATTTCGTCAGCATTATGCAATGTCGCATTGCTGACCGTAACACCACCAACAAACACTGGCTCTAACTTTGCAACTGGCGTAATAGCCCCTGTACGTCCAACTTGAAACTCGACCCCATTTAATTTAGTCAATTCTTCTTGTGCTGGAAATTTATAAGCAATAGCCCATCTTGGCGCACGAGCAACAAAGCCGAGTTGTTGCTGAATAGCGATGCTATCTACTTTAATTACTACGCCATCAATCTCATAACCGAGTTCATCTCTGCGCTGTAAAATAGATTGGTAATACTCCTTAACCGCCGTCATATTGTCCAACTTGGCGGTTTCTGGACACATCGGTAGCCCCCATTTCTTCAATTGCAGAAAACGTTGATAATGACTAACGGGAAGTTCACCGCCTTCAATTACGCCAACACTATACGCATAAAAACTTAATGAACGCTTGGCTGTAATGCGTGAATCCAATTGCCTCAGACTACCTGCAGCGGCATTTCTTGGATTAACAAAAGGTTTGGTGCCAAATTTTAATGCTTGCTGATTAAATTTTTCAAAACTCGCTTTAGGCATAAACACTTCACCGCGAACTTCAATTCTTGTTGGCCAGCCTTTACCTTGAAGCACTAATGGAATAGCACTGATGGTACGAACGTTTTCGGTAATATTTTCACCAGTATTACCATCTCCGCGTGTTGCTGCCTGAGTCAATAGACCATTTTCATACAGTAAACTAACAGCCAAACCATCCAGTTTAGGCTCACAACAAAATGCATCAATGTTGTCGCTAGTGACTCGATCATCCATTCTTTTCTTGAAGGCATCTAGCTCTTCATCACTAAAAGCATTATCAAGAGATAACATTGGAATTTCGTGACTAACTTGAGAAAAACCATCTAATGGCATCCCTCCGACTCGTTGACTTGGAGAATCTATCGAAACAAGTTCTGGATGCAGCTCTTCCAGTTCTAACAGTTCTCGCATAAGACGATCATATTCTACATCCGGTACCTGAGGATCATCTTCTACATAATATTTTACGCCGTGAAAATGCAGTTCTTTTTTAAGTTGATTAAGTCTATCTTCGACCGACTGAGACATTTTTCCTGATCCCGTTTTATTTTTTATACATTAAAAAAAGGCTCCATTCGGAGCCCTTTAAATTTTTTTATTTTACAGTTGGGCTGTACGTGCTTTGAATGCTCTAATTTGATTTTTAAAACTGAGTAACTTATCTGGCGTCATCAAATTACGTTGTTCATCTAACACATTTCCACCCATATCATCCGCTATTTGTTGAGCTGTTCTCAACATTAGCTTGAAATTTTGATCAACATCGCCAAAGCCAGGTAATGTCATAAAGAAAGAAATACCCTTAGTAGTGAACGTTGCTGGATCATCATGTTTTAACGTCCCTGGAGCCATCATGTTGGCCACACTAAATAATACTTTTCCGGTGCCTGACATATCATTATGGCGGTGGAAAATATCCATATCACCATAGAACAGACCATTCTGCTGCATACTGTCGAATAATTTTGTACCAACAAATGGTTCATCACCAGAGCAGTGAACATTGATAACAATCACTTGCATCTCTTCTTCAACGGTTACTTCAGGTTCATCGCTAGATAATACGGGATCACCGACTAACGGCATGTCACCAGATAACGAAGACTGGGTATTCAATGCGGGATCAGATTTATTGACCTGAGTGGATTCTGATAAAGATTTACTGGTCGTTACTTTCGGTGACTTCAAGATGATTTCTTCATCGCCATCTGAAAAAATCACTTTATCCTCTGTAGAAGCATCGATATCATCAAATAAGGTAACGTGTGGTAAATCATCCTCGTTATCCCCTTGATTATTTATACTATCAAAGGTATCACTTTCCACCTCAAGAGGATCATCAACACCTAAAGGGTCATGAGAAAAGTCCCTTTTAACACCAAAGACAGGATCTTTTTTCTCTTTTTTAACAACAACATCCTCACCAGAAGTCGTTAACGGTACTCCCAAATCATCACTATCAGCGATTGATTTTTCAGCAAACTTGCTTTTGCCTTCTTTCTTACTTGTCCAAAGCCCATGAACTAGTAGTGCAGCTATAGCTAGCGCACCTACTATAATGAGTACTAATCGCAATTCCTGCATTGTCTACTCTCTACTCTATCTACTGAAATAACCAACATCAGAAGTAAAATCTATCGGATAATGTAACTACTTTACCAAAAGTGTATGAAGTTTTTGAATAAATTAATACAGTTAGTGTAAACCAGCTTGTGATAACTCACACGCTTTTCTCATTTTGAAACTTTTACAACCCTAGGTACAATACCTTTCTACCACTTCACAAAGAGAAATAAAAATGAAACAAAGCGGCTTCGGCTATTTTTTCCAAGGAATCCAACTCGCCTTAACTCCAGGTATTCGTCGATTTGTCATCCTGCCACTTCTTACCAATATTATATTAGTCGGCAGTGCCCTATTCTATTTATTCTCTCATCTAAATGGTTGGATAACCGATTGGATGTCTTACGTGCCAAATTGGTTATCTTGGCTCTCTTATATTTTATGGCCGGTACTTACCATTACTATCCTTGGCACTTTTTCTTATTTATTTAGTACATTAGCCAACTTAATTGCTTCGCCATTCAACGGCTTATTAGCAGAAAAAGTAGAAGAAAAGCTAAGTGGCAAACTAGACAGTGATCAAAACCTAGTGAGTATTATTAAAGATACACCGAGGATTATTGCCAGAGAACTGCAAAAAATCGTTTATTTTGCGCCAAAAGCGATCGGCCTGTTCATTTTATTGCTCATTCCTGCTTTAGGGCAAACAGTTGCCCCCATTCTTTGGTTTATTTTCTCCGCTTGGATCATGGCCATTCAGTACTGTGACTACCCGTTTGATAACCATAAAGTTCCTTTTCACACCATGCGCCAAGATCTGAAGCAAAACCAAACTAAAGCATATGGTTTTGGTTTCTGTGTTGCGTTTTTTACCGCTATTCCTATTTTAAATCTTATCGTTATGCCTGTCGCCGTATGCGGTGCTACTGCTATGTGGGTTAACGAATTCAAACAAAAGCATTGAGTATGAATACTGATAAACGCATTGAAAAACAAACAGAAAATAGCGTTCGTTAATATGTTATAACTTTTGGGTCTTTTTGCTTTTTTCATTAAGCATTATTATGCTCATCAACGACACAAAATATGTCATCGCGTGTAGAAAAGGACAATACAAAATGAGCAAAATTTTTGAAGATAACTCTCTAACTATCGGTAATACTCCCCTTGTTCGCCTAAATAAAGTAAGCGGTGGCAAAGTGTTGGCGAAAGTTGAATCTCGTAACCCAAGCTTTAGCGTGAAAGACCGTATTGGTGCTAACATGATTTGGGAAGCAGAAAAATCAGGTAAACTAAAGCCTGGTATTGAGCTTGTTGAACCAACAAGTGGTAACACAGGGATCGCACTTGCTTTTGTTGCTGCTGCCCGTGGTTACAAGTTAACACTAACTATGCCTGAATCTATGAGCCTTGAGCGTCGTAAACTTCTTAAAGCATTAGGTGCAAACCTAGAGCTAACAGAAGCAGCGAAAGGTATGAAAGGTGCAATTGCTAAAGCAGAAGAAATTGTAGCAAGCGATCCAGCAAAATACTTACTACTACAACAATTCAATAACCCAGCAAACCCAGCAGTTCACGAACAAACAACTGGTCCAGAACTTTGGGATGCAACGGATGGTGAAATTGACGTATTTGTTGCTGGTGTTGGTACTGGCGGTACAATCACTGGTACAGCTCGTTACCTGAAAGGCGAAAAAGGAAAAGCAATCACAGCGGTAGCGGTAGAACCAGCTGAATCACCAGTAATAGCACAAGCATTAGCTGGAGACACAATTCAACCTGCTCCGCATAAAATCCAAGGTATTGGTGCAGGGTTTATCCCAGAGAATCTTGACCTAGCGCTACTAGACCGTGTAGAAGCCGTTACTTCAGATGAAGCAATTGAGATGGCACGTCGCCTAATGGAAGAAGAAGGTATTCTTGCTGGTATTTCGTCAGGTGCGGCCATTGTTGCAGCGAATCGAATTGCGGCTTTACCGGAGTTTGAAGGTAAAACGATTGTTGCCGTTCTACCAAGTTCAGGTGAACGTTATTTAAGTACCGCTTTATTTGCAGGACTGTTTACTGAGAAAGAAAACGGCTAACATTTTTGTAAAAAAAGTGTGCTTAAATCAAAATTTTCACTAAAAAAGCCCCTTTATGGGGCTTTTTTGTTGATCCTTACTATTCGTTTGGTACTATCAGGACATGTTTTATTTTGAAGCTAGAAATAAAACAATAAATACAGAAAATTAAGCAACGGGATAACATTTAATAACAAATATCTCGTTTTACTGGTGAACAATTTATAGCACTCTAAGTAAGTTCTATATTTTAAAATTCGACTAATAGTCAAATTAAGCTAGTACTTAAACAATAAATAAATCGATTGGGGTATATCACATGTATCAAAAACAAGTAGAAATCACAGCAGAAAATGGTCTTCACACTCGTCCAGCTGCACAATTCGTTAAAGAAGCAAAATCATTTGACGCAGACATCACAGTGACTTCTAACGGTAAAAGTGCTAGTGCAAAAAGTTTGTTTAAACTACAAACTCTGGGCCTTGTAAAAGGTACAGTAGTTACTATCTCGGCTGAAGGCGCACAAGCTGAAGCAGCAGTAGATCACCTAGTAGCATTAATGGACAAGCTAGACTAATCGTCTCGAATTCCAAAAATCAAAGCCATTTTGTTTAAAGCAAAATGGCTTTGTTAGACTTAGAGACAAAATTCTACTACACATATAATAGTTACTCTTCTTTATACTCTATACTGTTGACCAATTTAAGGTAAAGCTATGATTTCAGGCATTTTAGCATCTCCAGGTATTGCTTTTGGTAAAGCTCTACTACTTCAAGAAGATGAAATTGTTTTAAATACACACACAATTTCTGATGACCAAGTTGAAAGCGAAGTAAAACGTTTTTATGAAGCACGTGATAAATCTGCTCACCAACTTGGTATTGTCAAACAAAAAGCTCTAGAAACATTTGGCGAAGAAAAAGAAGCAATCTTCGAAGGCCATATCATGTTACTTGAAGATGAAGAGCTAGAAGAAGAAATCTTAGCACTGGTTAAGAATGATAAGATGCCTGTAGATAACGCAATTCATACCGTTATTGAAGAGCAAGCAACGGCACTTGAATCTTTAGATGATGAGTACCTAAAAGAACGTGCTACCGATATCCGTGATATTGGTACTCGATTCGTCAAAAATGCCCTTGGTATCAACATTGTTTCTCTTGCTGATATTGACGAAGAAGTTATTTTAGTTGCATACGACTTAACACCATCAGAAACTGCACAAATCAATCTTGATTATGTGCTTGGCTTTGCTTGTGATATTGGTGGTCGTACTTCACATACTTCTATCATGGCTCGTTCTTTGGAACTTCCTGCCATAGTTGGAACGAATGATGTCACTGCAAAAATCAAAAACGGTGACATGTTAATCCTCGATGCGATTAATAACAAAATCATTGTTAACCCTTCTGAAGCAGAACTTGCTGACGCAAAGAAAATTCGTGATTCATTTATTGCTGAAAAAGAAGAACTGGCCAAATTAAAAGACCTCCCCGCTATTACCACTGACGGTCATAGAGTAGAAGTGTGCGGAAATATCGGAACAGTAAAAGACTGCGCTGGTATTCTACGTAACGGTGGTGAAGGTGTTGGCTTATATCGTACCGAATTTTTATTTATGGACCGGACTTCTCTTCCTACCGAAGAAGAACAATACCAAGCTTATAAAGAAGTTGCAGAATCAATGCAAGGTGAGTCCGTTATCATTCGTACTATGGATATTGGTGGCGACAAAGATTTACCTTATTTAGACCTTCCTCAAGAGATGAACCCATTCCTCGGCTGGCGTGCAATTCGCATCAGCTTAGATCGTCGTGAAATTCTTAAAGATCAACTACGTGGAATACTACGTGCATCTGCTCACGGTAAACTTCGTATTATGTTCCCGATGATTATTTCTGTAGAAGAAATACGTGAACTTAAACAAGCAATTAAAACCTATCAAGACGAACTTCGCGCAGAAAACCTTGCATTTGACGAAGAAATTGAGATTGGCGTAATGGTAGAAACACCAGCCGCTGCCGCAATTGCACACCACCTAGCCAAAGAAGTTTCTTTCTTTAGTATTGGTACAAACGACTTAACTCAGTATACTCTAGCTGTAGACCGTGGTAATGAGCTGATTTCTCACTTATATAATCCACTATCACCTGCGGTACTTACCGTGATTAAACAGGTGATTGATGCTTCTCATAAAGAGGGCAAATGGACTGGTATGTGTGGTGAGTTAGCTGGTGATGAACGCGCAACTCTACTTCTTCTAGGTATGGGCCTAGATGAATTCAGTATGAGTGGCATTTCAATTCCAAGCGTTAAGAAAATAATACGAAATGCAGATTATGCAGAAGTGAAAGCTATGGCTGATAAAGCTCTAGAAATGGCGACTGCAGCAGAAATTGAAGCTCATGTTGAAAAATTTATCGCAGAAAAATCCAACTGCTAATATAATTCGATAGAATAGAAAAAAATTAAACGTTTAGGAGCACAACATGGGTCTGTTTGACAAGCTTAAGAAGCTAGTATCTGATGATAGCGCTGATGCGGGGGCAATCGAAATCATCGCACCGATTTCTGGTGAAATAGTAAACATCGAAGATGTACCAGATGTAGTATTTGCAGAGAAAATCGTTGGTGACGGTATCGCTATTAAACCTTCTGGCGACAAAATGGTAGCGCCAGTAAACGGAACAATTGGTAAAATTTTTGAAACTAACCATGCGTTCTCTATTGAATCTGATGACGGTGTTGAGCTTTTTGTTCACTTCGGTATCGATACAGTAGAACTGAAAGGTCAAGGTTTTACCCGTATAGCAGAAGAAGGCCAAGCTGTTAAAGCTGGCGATACAGTGATTGAATTTGATTTAGCCTTCCTAGAAGAAAAAGCAAAATCAACTCTAACACCCGTGGTTATCTCTAATATGGACGAAATCAAAGAGTTGAATAAACTTTCTGGTGCCGTGACAGTTGGTGAGAGCCCAGTGCTACGCGTAACTAAGTAGCAATTAGTTTAAATAAACTAAAGCTTCAACTGTTAAAAACCGCAGATTTTATCTGCGGTTTTTTTATCCATTCTTCTATATCTGTTGCCAGCATAATAATATTTAGCTTTCCCTGAAACAACAAAACCCAACCATTTCTGGCTGGGCTTTTATTGATTGTCCACTCGATACCAACAAATAAGACCGGAACACATTACCTAGTTGACATCAGTTACGACAGTAAACCTATTTATCCTAGTAAACTCAGCGCTGTGTTGGGTGCTTGCTTAGCTTGCGCAAGTACCGACGTTGACGCTTGCTGTAGAATCTGAGACTTAGTCATTGCTGTGGTTTCTTTAGCAAAATCGGTGTCTTTTATTCGACTATTCGAGGCGTTCACATTTTCATTAATGTTGTCTAGGTTATTAATTGCATGGTCAAAACGGTTCTGGAATGCACCCAACTCACTACGGTGACTGTCCACGTATTTCATCGCCGCATCTACAACCGCTACCGCATTTTGCGCACCACCAACCGTGGTTACATCTATCGTGTCCACCGTTACCGCCGTTGGACCAGTCATGCCTAGTTCACTCGCAAGACTACCACTAAAAGAAACCTCTCCGTCTACGCTGTTATTTCCCGCAAATATTTGTAAACGTCCTTCTTCATCAACCGATGCACTCACGTCACCTTGTTGACCATTTATGTATGTCGCGAGCTCTTCAATATCATCGCCTGCTTTCGCATTGATCGTATAGTCTTGCGCTTCGCCAAATTTGTCCGTTAAGCTGATTGTCATGCTCGCATCTTGTGCTACTGCCCAATCTTTTCCTTGACCATTTTCTGCTTTGTAGGCACTACCACCCATCATCGCATTGTCTGAACGCATATCCTTTAGGTTCAGCATCACCGCTTCACCATTATCCGCACCTATTTGGAAAGATTTCGTTCCGTGCGTACCGTTCAATAACTTGTTACCACCAAAAGACGTCGTTTCCGCTATTCGGTTTAATTCGTCGTTTAACGCCGTTACTTCTTCTTGAATCGCTACTCGCTCCTGTTTTGAGTTCGAGCCATTCGCTGATTGTAAAGATAAGTCACGAACTCGTTGCAGAATATTTGACGTCTCTTTCATCGCCCCTTCTGCGGTTTGTGCTATTGAAATGCCGTCGTTTGCATTTCGTACCGCTACGTCCAAACCACGACTCTGTGCATTCAAACGATTCGAAATTTGTAAACCTGCAGCGTCATCTTTTGCATTGTTTATCTTGAAACCTGAAGATAAGCGTTCCATTGAAGTGTTTAGGTCGCTTGCTGCGCTAGATAAATGACGTTGTGCTGTCATTGCTGCTACGTTTGTATTTACATTAACTGCCATGGTAATTCTCCAATTGATTTTCCGTTTAAAGCGGTTTCCGACGTCTCGGAAAACCAAGTAGTTCTCTCAAAGTTACTTTCTATAACGGCGCTATTTCGGATTTCTTTAGAAAAAAATGCACAAAATTAATAAAAAAATTAATAACCAATCGAAATATGACCTATGACAAAAATCATTCGCTTCATAGTTCATAAAAGCTCAAGTATTTATACCGACAGTCGATACACACAAGTTGATTTTCACTTTGATACTTTTCACTGTGATACAAATAAGAAGGAATAGCGTGATGAGACCAGAACAGTGTTAAAACGAAAAAACGCAGTGAGATAAAAAATAGTAAGCTGAAAGAGTAATAACACTAAACAAAGAGATTAACCGAGTAACGTTAAAGCTAAATTAGGAGCTTGCTTTGCTTGAGCTAAAACCGTAGTACTCACCTGTTGCAAAATTTGTTGCTTAATCATCTTGGTGGTCTCTTTAGCAAAATCGGTGTCTTTAATTCGACTATTCGAACTGGCCAAATTTTCATGGATATTGTCCAAGTTACTTATGGCATGGCCAAATCTATTTTGGTAAGCACCCAACTCAGATCTATGACCATCAACAAAATTCATAGCATTGTCAATAATAGCCACCGCTCGCTGAGAACCACCAACTGTAGTCAGATCCAGATCATCTACTGTTTCTATTATTGGCCCTGAAAGATCGAGCTCATTCGCTAAGCTACCGCTAAAATTAACTGATCCAGATAGTTGATTCGTCGCTATAACGACTTGCAATTGACCATCTTCATTAACGGAAGCAGATACCGCATCGGTTTGGCCATTAATATAAGTCGCTAACTCTTCAATATCATCGCCCTGTTTGGCTTTTATATGAATCGTCTCTTCGCCACCTTTATCATTGATGTAGTTCATCACCAATTGATTTTGACCTTGTTTAACCTTCCAATTCTGGTCAGCCATTCCATTCGCTATATAGCTAACCGCGCCCATATTGACGGTATCAGAACGCATATTCTGCAAACTAACTTGAACCGCTTCTCCAGATGATGCGCCAATTTGAAATGACGAACTAGCAAAGCTACCATTCAACAATTTTTTCCCAGCAAATGATGTGGTTTCTGCAATTCTATTTAATTCATCATTAAGGGCAATCACTTCTTCTTGAATAGCAATCCGTTCAGATTTGCTGTTGGAACCGTTAGATGATTGTAACGACAGGTCTCGCATTCTTTGCAAAATATTGGTGGTTTCTTTCATTGCCCCTTCTGCAGTTTGCATGATAGAAATACCGTCATTCGCATTCCGAACCGCCACATCTAAGCCTCGCATTTGAGATTCAAGTCGGTTTGATATTTGCAATCCAGCCGCGTCATCTTTTGCGCTATTGATACGGTTTCCTGAAGACAAACGTTCTAAAGACTGATTCAACATATTAGTTGATAGGCTTAAGTTCTTTTGTGCAATCAGTGCTGAAACATTAGTATTAACAGTAACGGCCATATAACCTTCTTAGATCGGAGTATCAGCAAGTTAACGGCAAACCGTGGCATAACTTTAGCAACAAAAATAAAAAACCAGCGAAAAAAAGAGAGCAACATGCTC